>CAVBBP010000044.1:0-2605 GCA_963593685.1 Segatella copri | reverse complement strand
TCGTCGATAGAGCAGAATATAACGCCCGTGTCGCTGAGCAGGTGCTTGGCAAGCATTAGGCGCGGATAGAGCATCGAGAGCAGGTTGTCGCGGCTGATGGCGTTTTGGTAGTTGGTTTGTGCAAACTCGCCCATGCTGTCTTTGCCGTAGGGCGGGTCGATATAAATCACATCGATACCACCCCGATAAGACACAAGCAGGTTCTGCAACGCCTCGTAGTTGTCGCCGATAATCAGTTTGTGTGTGGGTTGGCTGTCGTCGGTATGGAAAGAGAGGAGTTCGTTTTTTACAAAATACTTGATGGTGGAGCCCATCTTCTCCAAGCGTTTGTCGAAATGCAGCCCTGTGCGTTTGTAGGTGGTGCCAAGAGCGGCAATGGCAAGGGCTTCGTCGTCGGAATCAGCGTTGGTAATGAGTTTTTTAAGCAGGTCTGCATTGTTTTGTTCGATAATTTTGTCCTCCACACGCTTCTCTATCTCGTCGATGAGTGCCTGTCTGTTTTCTGATGTTTTGCCTTTCATAAGTGTGTTTTTTTTTGCGAACTACACTCTTAATCGGCAACAAAAAAGGCGGAACCATTTCGTTGATTGCTTACTATGATTTCAAGGTACTGGTAAACCTATGCAACTAATAAGCACGAAACAGTTCACGCCCCCGAGCGTGAACTTTTCGCAAACTTATTCTCGTTGCTTAAAATTTACCAGATTTTAGAAATCAGAGAATAAGAGCGTAAAGCCCAAATTATGAATATGTTAGTTTAAGTTTTTTCTGTTTTTGTGGTTTTCGGTTAAAATTGTTTTACAAATAGTTCGTCATTTTGCCAATTAACTATATTGTTTTCAATATATTCTGCAATGCTATTCAACTCGTTTCCACCGCGCACCACACGATCGTGAAAGCGTGTTTGCCATGCAAAATCGATATTGTTTTGGCGTGCGAAGCGTGTAACAGCGGCCTTGAACCTGCCAACAACATGTGATAACAGACCACATTTCAATGCAATTTGCTGCATTTTTTTCGATTTTTTATCTTTCTCCGTTGTAAAAACACCACATTGCGAGGCTATTGTAGAGACGCCACATTGTGACGTCTCTACAGGGGACGGTGTAGAATTTTTCCTATCGATAATAATAATCAGGTGTACATGATTTGGCATAACAACATATATCGGGACAAATACACCATTGTGCAAATGTTCGATATTTTGAATACAAACCTCTGTATGTCGTCCTACTGCTGTTAAATGCATCTCACTGTTTATTATCTTGCCAAAATAGTATTCTCTATTTTGGGTACAAATAGTAATAAAATAGATGCCGCCACAATAATTGTGAAATGTAGCGCGCGCCGATGGGATACGATATATATTTTGAAATTTGTCCACTACTATTTTTTTACTAAAAATCTACCGCAACACCATATTATATAGGTGGCAACCGCAAAAGTGGTCGTTTATGTGGGCGGGCGGCAAGGCATCGGGCGAGAAAAGGCCGTAGATGGCGCTTCCGCTGCCCGACATGGCGGCATACACCGCGCCGCTGTCGTACAACTGCTGTTTAATTTCGGCCAGCACAGGGTGTTGGGCAAAAACGCTCGCTTCGAAATCGTTGAAAAGGCAGTCGCGCCACGCAGCCACAGGGCGTTGCAGGGCTTCGCGCAGCGGCACCGCCCAACGCCGACAGGTGATGTGCGCATAGGCTTCGGCCGTGGCAACATGCACATCGGGTTTCAGCACCACCACAATGTGCCAGCCAGCGAGCGAGAGCGCAATGTCGGAAAATTCGTTGCCGATGCCCTCGGCAAAAATGGGTCGGTTGCGCACAAAAAAGGCGCAATCGGCACCCAACTGTGCCGCGTAGCGTTCGAGTGCATCGTCGGGAAGCCCAAGGCTGAACTGCCGATTGAGCAACGATAGCATAAACGCCGCATCGCTCGAACCGCCGCCAAGTCCCGCACCCATCGGGATTTTTTTGAGTAGCGTAATCGCCACCTCGGGCAGCGAAAAATCGCGCTGCAACAGGCGGAAAGCGCGCACCACCAGATTGTCGTCGCACGCACCCGGCACAGGCATTCCCAAAAATTGCAGCGAAAGGGTGTCGGCAGGCAGCACCTCGAGCGCATCGCACAGCGTTATCGGGTAGAAAACGGTTTCGATGTTGTGATAGCCGTCGGCACGGCGCGCCACCACATTCAGCCCAAGATTAATTTTTGCATTCGGAAAAACGACCATCGCGCTACCCTTTTCTGGTTTCTAGTTTCTAATTTCTGGTTTCTAGTTGCGCTGCGCGCTGTTTCAGGTTTCAAAGTTTCAGAGTTTCAAGTTGTTGATTCGTTGATTTGCAGCTGGTTGTGGCTACCGCCTAATTCTTAATTATTCATTCTTAATTCTTAATTCTTCTTGTAGCCCCCTTTCCCGTTTCCCCCGATAGGGGGAAAAGCCTTCGTTTAATTATGAATTTTGAATTATGAATTATGAGATATTTGCGTTCCCAAACGCCGCAATTTTCAAACAATTAAGTAATTGAAAATTAGATAATTAGGTAATTAAAGTCTTTATTCTTTTGTCCTTACTCTTTATTCCAAAATTCTTGCTACTTGCTACTCA
>CAVBBP010000043.1:0-22814 GCA_963593685.1 Segatella copri | reverse complement strand
TCAAAAACGAGTTTTCGTTTGCGCTCGCTCACTCGCAAAATTGGTTCGTTTCTTTGGGTCGTCAAAAGAAATGAACGAAAAAACAGAAAGATAATGACACCAACGGACGTGGCATGCCGCATCCCTACAACCTGAAACTTGAAACCTGAAATTGCGGTTTGCCGCATCACTGCTCACTTCTCACTGTTTACTGTTCACTTTTTTCGCACTCTTGTGTGAATAAAAAAAAAGTTGTACCTTTGCACCGCTTTTCGAGTAAAAGCAAATTAAGGTTTAACCAAAAAAAACAAAAAAACATGGCAACTAAAATTAGATTGCAAAGACACGGCCGCAAAAACTACGCCTACTACCATGTAGTTGTAGCCGACAGCCGTGCGCCACGCGATGGCAGAATTATCGAACGCATCGGTTCGTACAACCCCAACACCAACCCAGCCACTGTTGTGCTGAATTTCGACCGTGCGCTCTATTGGCTCAATGTGGGCGCGCAACCCACCGACACCGCACGCAACATTCTTTCGGGCGAAGGCGTGCTGCTGATGAAACATCTGCAAGGCGGTGTGAAAAAAGGCGCATTCGACGAGGCAACCGCCACCAAGAAATTTGAGGCTTGGAAAGCCGACCGCGAGAAAGCCAAAGAGGCTATCAGAAACACCGACGCCTCGAAACAGGCCGAAACGCTGAAACAACGCCTCGAAGCCGAAAAAGAGATAAACAAGGCAAAAGCCGCCGAACTGGCCAAGAAAAAAGCCGAAGCCCTCGAAGCCGAGGCCGCCAAAGCCGCTGCCGAACTGGCTGCCGAAACCAAAACCGAAGAAGCACCTGCCGAAGCCGCCAACACGGAAGAAGCACCTGCTGCCGAATAAGCGCAAACACGCTTTTTGCGCCAAGTCCGATTACAATAGTCGGACTTTTTTTGTGCGAGAGAAAAAGAGGGTTTCTATCGGTATAATTTAGGGAAACTTCTAATAATAAAATGATTCAAGACAACTTTAGAATGAAAAAATCTTTGTAACTAACTGATATAGAGTTTGTTGTGAAGAAAAAAAGCAGCACTTTTTGAAAAAAAAGGACTAATAGACACCAAATAACCAAATCCACAAAAAAGTTTATCGGTGAGCGTTTATAGGTTAGAGAACATAGACGATAGATTTTTAATTACCCAATTTCCAATTACTTAATTATTTGAAAATTGCAGCGCTTCGGCTACCGCAACTTGAATTTTTTCGATAAGCGAGTGCAGTGCCAAACTCGTTTGAGCAATGCCGAGCGGAGAAAAAATCTATAAACTTGAAACCTGAAACAGCGCGTAGCGCAACCAGAAACCAGAAACTAGAAACATAGAAACTTAGAAACAAAAATTGCGATAGCAATTTTGAGAAACCAGAAATTAGAAATTCCCCCAAATGAAACATTCTCTTTTTACACTACTCGTTGCGCTGTGTGCGGTGCAGGTTTTTGCGCAGTCCGAATTTTTGGGCGAGTGGCGCACGGTGAGCGACAAGACGGGCGAGCAGGAGGCTGTGGTGCGCATTTTCAAGGCGACAAACGGCATGTATTACGGCAAAATGGAGCGATTCCTGAATCCCGAATTTGCTGGCAAAGGGCTACTTTGCGACAAATGCAAAGGCGCAGACAAGGACAAACCCATCGAAGGAATGATAATTGTGCGCGACCTGAAATACGAAAACGGCAAAATGGTAGGCGGCCATGTGGTCGATCCCGAAAGCGGCAATGTCTATTACGGCGCCATCACATTCGATGCGGCGACTGGCAACATCAAACTGCGCGGCTCTATCGACAAACGCGGCATACTCGGGCGCAGCCAAACATGGATTCGCTGATTGATAACTGAAAAACGCGTGCTACACCACTTTTTGACACAGAAAATATGTGAACAACTGCCGTTTGCGCCCACCGACGAACAGGCGGCGTGCATCGAGCGGCTGGCGGAATTTTGCACCTCGCCCGAAACGCACAGCGTTTTTCTGCTCACAGGCTACGCTGGCACAGGCAAAACATCGGTGGTTGGCGCATTGGTGGCGGCTATGCGCGTCTTGAAACAGCGCACTGTGCTGCTGGCACCAACGGGGCGCGCCGCCAAAATTTTCAGCAACTACGCAGGGCAATCGGCCTACTCCATACACAAACGCATTTACCGACAAAAATCGGCATCGATCGAGTTTTCGCTTAACTACAACAATGCGCGCGACACACTTTTTTTGGTCGATGAGGCCTCGATGGTGTCGAACACGCCCACCGATGGCACAAATTTCGGCTCGGGGCGGCTGCTCGACGACCTCATCGAGTTTGTCTATTCGGGCGACAACTGCCGATTGGTTCTCATTGGCGACACGGCGCAACTGCCGCCTGTGATGCAACCCTTTTCGCCTGCGCTCGAACCGCGCAATTTGGAGCATTACGGTCTGTCGGTGGTGGCGTGCGAACTGACCGAAGTGGTGCGCCAATCGGCCGAAAGCGGCATTCTGCACAACGCCACACTCGTGCGCAACGCCCTAGTGCAGATGTCGCCCACGCTGGCTCTGCACGGCAATTTTCCCGATGTGCATCGTGTCGATGGCACCGAACTGATCGACAAAATTCAGACCGCCTACAACCGCTCGGGCGTGGAAAATTGCATCATCGTAACGCGCTCGAACCGACGCGCCGTGCTTTACAACCGCGGCATTCGCAATCAGGTGATGTGCAAAGAGGACGAACTCTCGTCGGGCGATATGCTGATGGTTACGCGCAACAACTATTTTTGGAGCAAAGAGTATCCCGAAATGGAGTTTATTGCCAACGGCGACGCTGCCGAATTGGTACGCATACGCGGCCATCGCGAAATGTACGGACTGCGTTTTGCCGATGTTACGCTGCGTTTTCTCGACTACGACTGCGAAATGGATGTGCGGCTGCTCATCGACTCGCTCTACACCGAAACGCCAGCCGCCGCCACGCAACTATCGAAACAACTTTTTGCCGCTGTCGAAGAGGATTATCTCGATATTGGCAACCGCCGCACGCGCTACAAAGCCATGATGCAAAACGAATATCTGAACGCCTTGCAAGTGAAATTTGGCTACGCCGTAACCTGCCACAAAGCGCAAGGCGGTCAATGGCGCGAAGTGTTTGTCGATCAGGGGGCAATCACCGCCGAACAGATCGACAGCGACTACCTGCGCTGGCTCTACACCGCCTGCACGCGCGCCGAAGAACAACTCTATTTCGTCAATTTTTCCGACCAATTCTTTGAATAACATTTGCCTTTGAGCGCAAAAATGTGTAACTTTGCCGAAAATCACACGCAAATTGCTTTTATGAACCATCTTAACCTTATCACTTTCGCTTCGGAACTGAACAAGCAGGGCACTATTCGCCATGCGCACCGCCAACTGTTCGACCTGCTCGATGCGCACTACGATGTGCATATCGTGTCGCCCGACGCTATCGAAGCCATCGAAAAAAATGAACTGCAAGTCGTTTTTGTGTCGAGTGGCGGCGTGGAATACGCGTTCCGCAGTTACTACGACCAACTGCAAAAACCAATCGTTCTGCTCACCGATGGGCTACAAAATTCGCTGGCGGCCTCGCTCGAGATAAACACTTGGGCGCGGCAACAAGGCGCAGAGTGCCACATCATTCACGGCGACGAGGCGATTGTGCTATCCGAATTGAAAGCGTACGAAAAACTTTTTGAACGCAAAAATCTCTTGGCTGGCAAACGCATTGGTGTAATCGGCGAGCCGTCGAAGTGGCTGATAGCCAGCGGTGTAGATTACGAAGCCGCACGCAAACGCTGGGGTGTGGAGTTTATCGATGTGGCACTGGACGAGGTGGTCGATAATTTCGAAAACATTGCCGACGACGAGGTGCGCGCCGATGCCGAAGCGTTTGTGAAAAATGCCGCAGCCGTGCGCGAACCAAATCTGAACGATGTGCTGAAAGCCTATCGCCTATACCGCGCCGTGAAAACCGTTTGCCTCCGCCACAACCTCGATGCCTTTACCATTCAGTGTTTCGGGCTGATTCCACGCATCGCCACCACGGGCTGCTTGGCACTGTCGCTACTCAACGACGACGGCATCATTGCGGGCTGCGAGGGCGATATGCAGACCGTTTTCACCATGCTGGCCGCCAAAGTCGTTACGGGCGTTACGGGATTTATGTGCAATCCATCGCAGATAAACATGCACGACAACACGATGCTTTTGGCGCACTGCACCATCGGTTTGAAACTGACAAAATCGTACATCGTGCGCAACCATTTCGAGAGTTTGAGCGGCGTGGCGGTGCAAGGCATTCTGCCCGACGGCGACTATACACTGCTGAAATGCGGCGGCGGCGCACTCGACGAGTTTTATGTTACCTCAGCACACCTGCTCACCAACACCGATTCCGACGATGTGTGCCGCACACAAGTGCGTCTGCACCTCGGTTCGCCGTGCAGTTACTTCTTCAACAACCCGATTGGCAACCACCATGTGCTGCTCAAAGGCAATTTGGTAAGCCAACTGGCCGACTTCTTCGAAATGAATCACACGAGGAGAATACATTGATAATTGATAATTGACAATGAAAGATTATAGGTTATCGTTTATAGACTAAGACAATGACTAAAACGAAGACAAATTATTTGAAAATTTGAAGATTTGAAGATTGCGGCGTTTCGAAATGCGCCTAATTCATAATTCAAAATTCATAATTAAACGAAGGCTTTCCCCCTATCGGGGGAAACGGGAAAGGGGGCTACAAAAGAGAATTAAGAATTATTCGGTAACCACAACCAACTGCAAATCAACAAATAACCAGAAACTAGAAACCAGAAATTTAGAAACAGCGCGCAGCGCAATCTGAAATTGCGGCTCTGCCGCACCATTCCTCACTCCTAATTCCTAACTCCTCACTCAAAAAAAATGCGTATCGATATTATCACAGTGCTGCCCGAACTGCTCGATGGTCCGTTGAACAACTCCATTGTGCGGCGCGCGTGCGACAAAGGGCTGGCGGAGATTCATCTGCACAATCTGCGCGACTACAGCACCGACCTGCGCCACCATCGGGTCGATGACTACGCCTTTGGTTTCGGGGCGGGCATGGTGATGCAGATAGAGCCGATTTTTCGCGTTATCGAAAAACTGAAAAGCGAACGCCACTACGACGAAATCATCTTTATGACGCCCGACGGCGAACAATTTTCGCAACCGATGGCCAATAGCCTGTCGCTGCAGCAAAACATCATCATACTGTGCGGCCACTACAAAGGCATCGACCACCGCGTGCGCGAACACCTGATAACGCGCGAAATCACCATCGGCGACTATGTGCTTACGGGCGGCGAACTGCCCGCTGCCATTGTAACTGACGCCATTGTGCGGCTGCTGCCCGGCGCTCTCGGCGACGAACAATCGGCACTGTCCGACTCGTTTCAAGACGGACTGCTTGCGCCGCCTGTCTATACGCGCCCTGCCGATTTCAACGGTTGGAAAGTGCCCGAAATACTGCTGTCGGGCAACGAGCGCAAAATAACCGAGTGGGAGCACGAACAGGCCATCGAGCGCACCAAACGCCTGCGCCCACACCTCCTCGACGACTAAAAATCAAAAACTTGTTTTTAGTAGCAAGATATGAGTCGCAAGTTGCAAGATTTGTAAGGACGCACTGAATGCGTCCTTTTTTGTTGATTTGCAGATTTGGTTATTTGGTGAGTTGGTTTTTCAACCCCTCCGCTACGCTCGTCCCCTTGCAAAGGGGACAGGTTCGCCCCCAACTTGGTACAGCCCTCTCCCCTTTTCAAGGGGAGTACCTGCGGAGCAGGGGAGGGGTTAGTACTAATGTCTAAATTCAAAATTCTCAATTACAAAAAAGCCGTGCCGCCATTTGTTGAGAAAAATTCCTAAAAAATAGGATTTAGGGAGCCATCTTTCGCTGTAATCTGCCGTGGAACTACCCATACCCGAAGGCGCAGCCCGCCATTGACAGATGACTTTACCCCGTTAAGAAATTAATTGTAGAATTTTCCAATCTCAGTGCAGCACGGCCAAAGACCGTCCCCGAGGGGTCTATGTCAAAGATTTTCGGCGTGTCGTCCGTTGCTATCGGCTTTGCGTGGGTACTTCGAGCGGCTTTTGAGCCACGCCGCCTTGCGAATTTCGTACTCCTCGTAATGCTTCTCCAAATAGTTGTCGGCCATAAAACTCGCCTTTCTGTTATGCAAAGATACAACTTTTTTTCGATAGCACAAAAATTATTCGTAATTTTGCGTTCCTATTTAGGTTATAGGTTATAGTTTATCGTTTATAGGCTTTTCGGATACCGAAAATTTGAAATCTGAATGGGTCGTCGCCCCCTTTCCCGTTTCCCCCGATAGGGGGAAAGGCCTTTAGTCTTGCTACTTGCTACTCATATCTTGCTACTAAAAAATTTGAAATTGCGGCTTGCCACACCACTCCTCACTCCTAATTCCTAACTCCTCACTAAAAAATCACTGCTCACTTCTAACTTCTCACTAAATTATGATGTACTGGGAACAACTGCTTTCGACCAAGCGTTTCGGTATGGAGCGCTACCACGATGCGCGGCACGACGACCGCACCGAGTTTCAGCGCGATTTCGACCGACTGACCTTTTCGTCGCCATTTCGCCGACTGCAAAACAAGACGCAGGTGTTTCCGCTGCCTGGCAGTGTTTTTGTGCATAACCGACTGACTCACAGCCTCGAAGTGTCATGCGTGGGACGCTCGATTGCGGCGCGCGTAGCCAAACTGCTGCACGAAAAAAGGAGCAATTTGCCGCCACACATCGACGAGATTGGGGCGATAGTGGCAGCCGCCTGTTTGGCACACGACTTGGGCAATCCGCCATTTGGACATTCGGGAGAAAAGGCCATCGGCACATTTTTTTCGGAAGAAAATGGGCAACAGTTTCGCGACCAAATGACCGCCGCCGAATGGGCCGATTTGACAAAATTCGAGGGCAACGCCAACGCTTTCCGTCTGCTCACACACCAGTTCGAAGGGCGACGCGAAGGCGGTTTTGTGCTGACTTACAGCACATTGGCAGCGATTGTAAAATATCCTTACGAGGCGCAATTTGCCGATGCCAAGAAATCGAAATTCGGATTTTTTCAGAGCGACAAAGAGGCTTACGAGCGCATTGCCACGGCACTCGGCATTGCACGCGACCCCGAAAATGCCGACCGCTACGCACGCCACCCGCTGGTCTATCTGGTGGAGGCCGCCGACGACATCTGCTACGAGATAATGGACATAGAAGATGCCTACAAACTGCGCCTACTGACCACCGACGAGACCAAAGAACTGCTGCTCGGATTTCTGCCCGAACGCAAACGCCACCGCGCCACCGACGAGATTTTCAAAATGGTAACCGACACCAACGAACAGATTGCCTACCTGCGTTCGTCGGTGATGGGCGTGCTGATAGAGGCCACAGCACAGGCATTTGCCGACAACGAAGAGGCGATTTTGAGCGGCACTTTCCGCAAATCGCTCATCGACCACATTCCCGACGAACTGCGCACGGCCTACGCCAACTGCACGCGTGTGTCGGCACCGAAAATCTACAAATCGTCGATTGTACTCGATGTAGAATTGGCGGGCTACAAAATTATTTCGGAACTGCTCGATGACCTTGTGCGCGCCACATTCAATCCCGAAAAACTCTACTCGAAACAGTTGCTCAACCGCATTCCTGCGCAATACAACACACAAGCGGCAACGGTTTACGAACGCATCATGGCGGTGCTTGACTACATTTCGGGCATGACCGATGTGTATGCGCTCGACCTTTACCGCAAAATAAACGGCATGAGCCTACCGACGCTGTAAAGCGTTACCAACCAATAAAAAAGGTTAAACTTTCTGAATAAACCGAGTTTGTAGAAAAAACTTGGCTATCTTTGGCGTGCAAAAAAGTGAGTGTTCATCGGGAATTTTCACAAAAAAAACACACTAAATCGCTATGGCAAAACATATCTTTGTAACGGGCGGCGTAGCGTCGTCGTTGGGTAAGGGAATAATTGCGGCCTCGCTCGGTAATCTGCTGAAAGCGCGCGGTTTCGGCGTAACCAACCAAAAACTCGACCCATACATCAATGTCGATTCGGGGACGCTCAACCCCTACGAACATGGCGAATGCTATGTAACGGAAGACGGCCACGAGGGCGACCTCGATTTGGGGCACTACGAGCGTTTTCTCGATGTGCGTACCCACAAAGCCAACAACATCACCACGGGGCGCATCTACCAAACTGCCATCGAACGAGAGCGACGCGGCGATTTTCTTGGCAAAACGGTGCAGATAGTGCCGCACATCACCGACGAGATAAAACGCCAAATACGCCTGCTCGGCGAGAGCGGCAACTACGATTTTGTCATCACCGAAATTGGCGGCACTGTCGGCGACATCGAGAGTTTGCCCTACATCGAGGCGATGCGGCAAATGCGCTGGGAACTTGGCAACGACTGCTGTTGCATACACCTGACCTATGTGCCCTACTTGGCCGCTGCCAAAGAGTTGAAAACCAAACCAACCCAACACTCGGTGAAGGAGTTGCAACAAGAGGGCGTGCAGCCCGACATCGTGGTGCTGCGTACCGAGCGACCGATTCCCGACGAACTGCGGCGCAAGGTGGCGCAGTTTTGCAATGTGGCAGCCGACTGTGTGGTGCAATCGCTTGATGCACAGAGCATTTATCGTGTTCCGCTCGATATGCTCCACGAGGGACTCGACCGCGCCGTGCTGCACAAAACAGGCTACAACACCCAACAACTGCCCCCGCCCGACATGGCGCGTTGGAACGACTTTCTGCACCGCCTCGAAGGGGCTACCGAAGAGGTGCGCATTGCCATTGTGGGGAAATATGTGCAACTGCAAGATGCCTACAAATCGATTCGTGAGGCACTGACTCACGCCGCTGCCTACAACAACCGCAAATTGGTGCTGACCTCTGTTTTGAGCGACCATCTGACCGAAAAAAATGTGCAGAAAAAGTTGTCGGGGCAGCAAGGCATTGTTATTGCGCCGGGCTTTGGTGCGCGCGGTGTCGAAGGCAAATTTGCTGCGCTAAAATATGCCCGCGAAAACGATATTCCCTGCTTTGGAATCTGCATGGGAATGCAATGTATGGCCATAGAATTTGCGCGCAATGTGTTGGGCTACAGCGATGCCAACTCCACCGAGTTCGACCACGACACGCCGCACAACATCATCGACATGATGGCGGAGCAGAAAACGCACAAAGACAAAGGCGGTTCTATGCGCCTTGGAGCCTATCCTTGTCGTCTGAAACACGCCAGTCGCGTTGCGCACATATACGCCGCAACCGCCCAACCGAACGGCATCGTCAGCGAGCGGCATCGTCATCGTTACGAGTTCAATCACGCCTATCAAACGGCTTTCGAAGAGAACGGCTTGGAGTGTGTGGGCATCAATCCCGACTCGGAATTGGTAGAGATTCTCTGCCTGAAAAATCATCGGTGGTACATTGGCGTGCAGTTCCACCCCGAATACGCTTCGACTGTGTTGCACCCGCACCCGCTTTTTGTCGATTTTCTAAAAACAGCCACACAAATCACCCAATAATATGCGAACCATTCACGAAAAAGACCTGATTTTCGACGAGTACATCACTCCCGAACAGATAGCGCAAGCCACCGCAGCCGTGGCAGCGCGCATCAATGCCGACTATGCTGGGCGCGAACCGCTGTTTGTGTGCGTGCTAAACGGCGCATACGCCTACGCTGCCGACCTGTACCGACAAATCGCTCTGCACTCCGAAATCACTTTTGTGCGCCTAAAATCGTACGAAGGCACATCGACCACAGGAAAAGTGAAGATGCCAATTCCCCTGCAAGAGGAGGTAAAAGACCGCGACATCATCGTCATCGAAGATATTGTCGATACGGGCATTACAATGCACACTTTCAAGCAGTTGCTACACGATTTGGGGGCGCGCTCCGTGGCCGTGGCGGCGTTTTTGTTCAAGCCCGAAGCCCTGCTGCACGCCGATGCCAAGCCCGAATATGTGGGCGTAAGCGTGCCAAACCGCTTTTTTCTGGGCTACGGATTAGACTACGACGGTTTCTGCCGAAATCTGGACGCAGTGTATGTGCTGCGCGACAAATAACCGCACGGCAATTTCCGAAAATTGGCTCTCTGCATCGTCTGCAACAAGCGTTAGGGGCGGTCGATAAGCGGAAATTTGACCACAAATGTAGTGCCTTCGTCCTGTTTGGTGGTGAACGCAATTTCGCCTTGCGACATCATAACGATGTTTTTGGCAATGCACAAACCAAGTCCCATGCCGCTGCTCTTGGTGGTGAAATTCGGCGTGAAAATGCGCTCTGCCACCTCGTCGCTGATGCCGCAGCCGTTGTCGGTTACCGACACCACCGCGCGCCCATTCTCCTCGGTCAGCACCACATCTATCTTACCGCGCCGTGTCGATGGAATGGCTTGAATGGCGTTTTTCAGCAGGTTGTTGAACAACTGCGTCATCTGTTCGCCATCGGCCAAAATGAACGCCTCGTCAATCGTCGCCGAGTAACTGATTTCGACATTTTCGTGATTGTTGCGGAACAGTTCGACCTCGGCACGCAGTTTGGCATACAAATCGACGCGTGTGAGGTTGGCCATCGGCATACGCGCAAAGTTTGAAAACTCCGACGCAATGAACGACAGCGTGTCGATCTGCTCGATGAGCGTGCGCGAGGCGGTTGCAAAATAGTCGTCGAAACGCTCGCCGCCTATTGCCTTGGTGCGCTGCAACTGCTGTATGGTCAGTTTCATCGGCGTGAGCGGATTTTTTATCTCGTGGGCAATCTGCCGTGCCATGTCGCGCCACGCCAACTCGCGCTCCGATGCCGCCAACTGTTGCGCACTTTCGGCCAACTTATCGACCATGTGGTTGTATTCCGTAACCAGCATACCAATCTCGTCGGAGGCGGAGCCGTTGTACGATATTTTTTCGTTGGCTTTGCCGCCATCAAGCCTGATTTGGCGCAAATTCAGCCCGAGCGTTTTCAATGGGTGCGTCAAACGCCGCCCGACCGCCAAGGCAATCAACGCCGCCAGCAACAACGCAACAAAATAGAGATTCATCAGCAGTGCGCAGTAGAAAAACAGGTCGCGCCACAGGTTGTACGAACTGAAAAACATCGGCACACAGATGTACGAATCCGTTTTGCCGTCGCCGTCGTGCGTGGTGGCGTACGAGGCCAGATAGTCGAACCGCCCGATGCGCTCCTCTACGACTACACTCTGGTCGATAGGCGCAAAAAATACCGCAGGATTGATACGCCGCCCACACAGTCCGCTCGTAAACAGATAGGGACGCGAGGTCGCCATCAGTTCGCCGTCGGGATTATAAACATGAATATCGGTACGATAGAGTTTCGACAGGTCTTGCAAGAAAAATGCCAACTCGCCAAGACTTTCGGGCGAAATGCCAACATGCTGAATATAAGGCTGTAAGTAGGCTTGTATGTAGAGCGTTTTCTCCTCGATTTGCCGTTTTTGGTCGCTGCGGTAGCGCGTGTAGATGAAAAAGAGCGATGTTACAAACGCCATCGTTATGAACAGCACCGACATGATGACAAACATACGCTGAATGTGCGCCACAAAAGTGTTTTGGAACGAAAGCCGCCTATTGACCAGCACGCTCGTGGCAAATGCCACCGTTACCAGCAGAAAATAGAAGAGAAACAGATAGGTCCAATAGATGAGAAATGCGCGCCCCGGCTCTGGGTGTCGCTCGCCAACCAGCACGCAGGTGTCGTCGGCAAAGCGGAACACATGATGCACAAATCGGTGCCAATAAATCACATCTGATTCGCCCACAGGCACTTCGTCGAGAAGGTTTGGATAGACAAACACGCCGCTGTTCAACGACTTTTCGCCATGCTTATACACCGCCGCCGAAAGCAGGAGATTGATATTCGTTTGCGGACGCGAAAAGATGTCGCTATCGCTCATGTCGCCCGTGCGATAGAGCACCACAAACAGCCGATTCACGCGACCGCGCTTCCCAGCAAAATCGAAAATGCCGACAAATTGGTACGAATCGCTCTTCATGTGGTTGATGTAAAAGTGGTCGGTGTATGGCTGCAAAGTGCGGTGGGCAATCTGCCTGTCGTAGCGGTGCGCCGACGGCGATTCCAAATCGGTGGTAAACACCTTCATCGTGTAGTTCACGCCGTCGTTCCAATAGTTGCGAAACGAGGTCTGATTCAGGTGCGCCAATAGTTGCGACATCGATATGGGGCGCGTCGCCATGATGTGCGCAAGTGCTTGGTCGCCAATGAGTTGCGTTTCCAAATCGGACAACCGTTTTTTCGTATAGATGTCGTAAGTGCTTTTTGCGCCCGAAGCCAAATTCTCGGCAATCATCGCATATTTCACCCGCTTTTGCGCCAATGTGTGCATATACACATCGCTCAACACAAACAGGCAGCAGACCAGCGTGAGGCACTGCACCTGCCAAAAACGGTACGAGCGATGCACACGGCAGCGCAGCACATCGACCGTGCAGCAGACAACGAGATAGCCAAAAATCTCCCAATAAAATGGCCTTTGACCAAACAGGCACGACGCGCCGAAAACAACCAGACAAAACGCCACATCGGAGAGCAAAATCTCGGTCAGCGACAGCGCACGCCTGAAACTGAAAATCAATTTGTCGCGCACCAGCACCAGCGTAAACACCCAAATGAATACCAGCAGCGATGCCAGCACCGAATGAATCGACACCTGCTCGAAACTAACAAACACCAAATCGAAACTCGAATTGCCCACCAAATCGTGCAGCAGATAATCGACCGAAAAGATGATAAGTACTGTAACTAATTGAGCCACAGCAAATTTCAAACGCACCTTGGCGGTGGCGTGCCAATGAATTGGCAGCGGCAGTCGGACATAAAACACCAGCGCAATGGCGCACAACAGCGCGCTACAAATGGCCAGATGTCCCAACGATGGCATCAGATTCGACGCGTAGTAGAGCGGCGAAAAGAGGTCGGCAGCAAACAGCAGATGCGGCACGCCAAAATGCACGCAAATCACGGTAACAAGCCCAAAGAGCGACACCGCTCCAAGGTAGTTGCGCAGCGACCAAAAGTTGGCACCAAACAGCCAGTGCAACTTGACGAAAAGCAGCAAAAACAGCAGATAAGCCAGCCCGTACAGGCACAACGCCGCAATCTCGAGCGGCAACTTATCGAGCGAAGCCTCGCCTTTCGACAGCGAGAAAAGATAGTCGCCACTGGCCGAAAAAAGCGCATCGGCATCGTCGGGCGTACCCACATCGACCAGCACGCGCCTATCCATAGCAAAGCCCGTAGCAAACCGATTTTCGATGAGCGGATTTTCGTCAACCGCATAGCGATATTTCACCACAACGAACGCCACCGCCGCCGAATTGTCGCCAAAATGGAACGCTTTCAGCACGCCGCAAGCGTTGTTCGCCTCGCAATAGTGCGTGCCAGCAGCCGTCAATTCTTGGGTCGGCACATTCGACACATCGACCGTGTTGTCGCTCCAAAAGACCATCTTGTCGCCGCGAAACACAAAATAGACGATGCCGCAATTTTCCTCGCCATCTAAATCGCCTTTTGGCCAAACGCCCGACTCGGCCGCCGCCGCCAACTGCCGCAAGACCGTGTCGGCGCACTGCTCTTTATGCGCCAACGCCCGCTGAAACTGCGCCACAGGCAACTCCCACTCGCCCGAAGCGCGGTAGAGCCTATCGTGCAAAACACCCAGCGCACAGCACAGCACAAAGCCAGCCAACAACAAAAAATAGCGTGTCTTATTTTTCATAAACCTTTGGAATTTCAAATTGGGTTGATTAGTTGATGAGTTGATGAGTTGATTAGTTGATGAGTTGATCAGTTGATTAGTTTAACGCATTGGTCAGAACCTGTGAGGTTTATTTCTAATTTCTAATTTCTGGTTTCTAGTTTCTCAAAATTGCTATCGCAATTTTTGTTTCTAAGTTTCTATGTTCCTAATTGTTGAATTTGAAATTTGAAATCTGAAATTTGAAATCTGAAATTGCGGCTCTGCCGCCTCACTCCTCATTCCTCATTCCTCACTCAAAAACACTCCTCATTCCTAACTCCTCACTTCTTCAAAAGGCTCTCCTCGTGATGATACGGTTCGCCAGCGACAATGGTGTGTGCGCGGTAGAGTTGTTCCAAAAATATCAGGCGAACCATTTGGTGCGAATAGGTCATTTTTGAAAGAGATAATAACCCATTCGCGCGGTCGTAAACGGCCTGCGAAAAGCCGTATGCGCCGCCCACAACAAACACCAAACGCTTATCAGCAGCCTGTCGGCGGCGTTCGAGCCAAGCCGCAAACTCCAACGAAGTCTGCTGCCTCCCCTTGTCGTCGAGCAGCACCACAAAATCGGTCGGTTCCAACAGGCGGAGCAACTGCTCGCCCTCTTTATCGCGCTGCTGCGGCTGCGTGAGCGACTTTGTATTTTTCAGTCCAACCGCCTCCACCACCTCGAATGGCGTATAAAACTGCAACCGCTTGGCATATTCGCCAATAGCATCGACCAAATAGGGCGCGGCGGTCTTTCCTATCCACAAAAGTACAATTTTCATAGGGGATTTCTATAAATTCCTTTGTCGTGATTTTTGAATTTTGGGCTAACAGATGTTTGGCTTGAACGAAAGCACAATGCGGTGGCATTGTAATTGAGTGAAAGTCAGACAGATGCAGTTCAAAAACAAAAAGCGCACAAAAGTGTTCAGAAAGTCATCATTTGTTAATTTTATTGTTAAACGGGGAATTTATAGAAGTTCCCTATAACAAAAACAAAATCAAAATTCGTGCCAACGCACACTTTTTTTAAGGGAATTTCTATAAATTGCTTTGTAGTTTCGCAAGTAAGTTTTTTCGCGCTTCGCGCAGTTTCAAGTTTCAGGTTTCAAAGTTTCAGGTTGCGGTTGATGAGTTGATTGGTTGATTTTTTCTGTTGAATCGTTGAACTGTTTAAGCGTTGAAGCGTTCGGACGCACGCGGTGCGTCCCTACATTCGCACTTTCAAACTTTCGCACTTTCGCACTTTCGCACTAAAAATTCCTCACTCCTAATTCCTCACTCCTAATTCCTCACTCCTAATTCAAATCCACTGCTCACTTCTAACTACTAACTTCTAACTATTCTCGTAATAAATAGAAGTCCCCTCAGCAAAAATAACTAACTTCGCAAAAAATTTCGTTGCAAATATCGCATTTTTCGCCCAAATCGGCAAATGGCGCACTACAAACAGATTTTGGCACAAAATTTGCTTGAAGAAAAGTAAAACAAGAAAAAAAACGCGCACCATGAAAAAATGCCTCTTGATAGCAACGCTAATCGTCTGTCTGCCAAACCTATACGCCACCGTCATCGACAAAGTAGCCACACATTTCGGCGAAGGTGACGCCGAAGGTATTGCACAATATCTGAACGCAAATGTCGAACTGTTTATAAAAAACACCAACAATGTGTTCACACGCCAGCAGACCGAAACGATACTCAACGACTTTTTCAAGAAAAACCCTGTGAAAGAGTTCACCGTGAGCGACCAAGGCGAACGCGACGGCAAACAGTTCGCACTCGGAAAACTTGAAACGCAAAACGGCACTTTTCGCATCTATTTCATGACCAAAAACAACCTAATACAACAACTTAGAATCGAAACAAGTAAATGACCGACACATTAGACCAACAAATTGCGCTGTGGTTTGCCGAGGACATCGGCGACGGCGACCACACGACCCTTTCGTGCATTCCAGCCGATGCGTGCGGCAAGTCGCAACTCATCATCAAAGAAGATGGCGTGCTGGCTGGCATCGAGGTGGCGAAACGCATTTTTCACGCGTTCGACCCCGACCTGAAAATGACGCAACTGCTGCACGACGGCGACCGTGTGAAGCGTGGCGACATCGCTTTTGTAGTCGAAGGGCGCATACAGTCGCTGCTGCAAACCGAACGCCTGATGCTGAATGTGATGCAACGCATGAGCGGCATCGCCACACGCACCGCCGAATATGTGAAACGCCTCGAAGGCACGCACACACGCGTACTCGACACACGCAAAACCACGCCTGGACTGCGGTTGCTGGAAAAAGAGGCTGTGAAAATTGGCGGCGGCTGCAACCACCGCATCGGTCTGTACGATATGATTTTACTGAAAGACAACCATGTCGATTTTGCAGGCGGTATCGACAAAGCCATCGCACGCGCCAAAGAGTACTGCCGCGCCAAGGGCAAAGACCTGAAAATAGAGATTGAGGTACGCAACTTCGATGAACTGAACCAAGTGCTGACCGTGGGCGGTGTCGATCGCATCATGCTCGACAACTTTACGCCCGAAGCCACGCGCCAAGCCGTGCAACTCATCGGCGGCCGCTACGAAACCGAATCGTCGGGCGGCATCACCTTCGACACCCTGCGCGACTACGCCGAATGCGGCGTCGATTTCATCTCCGTCGGCGCACTCACCCATTCCGTTAAAAGCCTCGACATGAGTTTCAAGGCCGTGAAGTGAGGGTGAAAAGTTTATAAAGTGTGAAAGTTTATAAACTTTTCACTCTAACTTGCCCATGCAGCGTTGTTGCCAGCGCCAAGCAGAGGCGAGTGTGTCATCGACGGAGGTTTTGGCTTTCCATTTCAGCACTTTTTGCGCCAGTGCTGGGTTGGCCCACACTTGCTCGATGTCGCCCTCGCGGCGGCCAACGATTTCGTAAGGCACTTTCACGCCATTTACGGCTTCGAAGCGGGTGATGAGTTCCATTACCGACAGGCCGCGCCCAGTGCCGAGATTGAACACTTCGGGGGCTTTCAAATCTTTGTCGAGCATGCGTTCGACCGCCAAAACATGCGCCTCGGCCAAGTCCATCACATTGATGTAGTCGCGTATGCAGGTGCCATCGGGCGTGTTGTAGTCGTTGCCGAAAATGCGAATTTTTTTGTGAATGCCCGCCGCCGTTTGCACCACGAAAGGCACCAAATTGTTCGGCACACCGTTGGGTAGTTCGCCGATGTAGGCCGACGGATGCGCGCCAATCGGGTTGAAGTAGCGCAAAATGATGCTTTTCAGCGAGTTATTGGCATGAACTGTGTCGAAAATGATGCGCTCGCAAATCTGTTTTGTGTTGCCATAGGGCGAAAGTGCGGTTTTTATCGGTGCCGATTCGTCCACTGGTAGAATGTCGGGCTGGCCATACACCGTGCACGACGACGAAAAGACAATGCCTTCGACCTTGTGAATGGGCATCAGTTCGAGCAGATTGACAAGCCCGACCACATTGTTGCGGTAGTATTTGAGCGGCACTGCCACCGATTCGCCCACGGCCTTGCTCGCCGCAAAGTGAATGACAGCCTTGATGCCCTCGTATTTCGTGAAAAATTTGTCCATCGCCACATAGTCGGTGCAGTCGATGTTCTCGAAAACAGGGCGTTTGCCAGTGATTTTTTCGATGCCGTTCAGCACATTGATGTTCGAGTTCGACAGGTTATCGACCACATAGACTTCGTAGCCAGCGTTCATCAGCGCGACTACGGTGTGCGAGCCGATGTAGCCCACGCCGCCCGTTACCAAAATTTTGTCGTGCGAGAAGCCCAACATCTTTTTTATTGTCTTCGTTACTTCCATAGTTTTTGCGGATAAATGCCTTCGCGAATCAGTTTGTTTATCTCCAATACCACTTGTGGGCGGTCTTCGGCGTAGGTTACTCCGAACCATTTGGCGGGCGAGTCGATGACTTCGCATTGCGCTTTGCCTTCGACTATCAGTTGGTTGACCACCGTCGGAATGTAGATTTCCGATTTAGGTTCGTTGCCGTGCTGCTGCAAAAATTCGGCAAACAGCCGCTCGGAGTGGTTGAAATAGTCGGGTGTGAAGCCCCACATATTCATCGAAACCAAGGCGTTTGCTTCGATATTTTCAAATTTGCCCTCTTCTGTCGGATATTGAATCACGCCGCCGCGGCACTCGATGTTGGTGCGCTCCACAATGTTGGTGAGCAGATTCCGCTCGTCCACACGGCAGATGCCGCGGTTCACCGAGCCGCTCTCCGAGAGCGTGTTTTCCACATGGTAGCCAATCATGCAGTATTTGCCTTGCTGCCCTTCGACGCTTTGCAGAAAATCGGCCAAAAGTGCGTACGATTCGCGGCCGTAGAAGTCGTCGGAATTGATAACGGCAAATGGCTCGTGGATAGCCTCTTTGGCCATCTGCACAGCGTGATTGGTGCCCCACGGTTTGGTGCGCTCTTTGTCGTACGGAATGCCTGCTGGCACCTTGTCAATCTCCTGAAAAACCACGCTCACAGGAATGTGATTTTCGTATTTGCTGACAATTTGCTGGCGAAACTCCTCTTCGAAACTGTGGCGAATGACAAATACCACTTGCCCGAAACCAGCGCGCAGTGCGTCGTAGATGGAGTAGTCCATGATGGTTTCGCCGTTGGGACCAATGCCATCGAGTTGTTTCAAACTGCCGTAGCGGCTTCCCATGCCTGCGGCCAATACTAATAGTGTAGGTTTCATTGCGCTTTTTCGATTTTGTTTGTACGAAAATTTGGCGACAAAGTTACGCTTTTTATTTGTAACCACAAATCAGCGAATCGACTTTTTGGGCGATAAGTGTCCGAAAAATGGCGCATTTCGCCGCCTCCGAAAAAGTTATCAACAACTCGGCGCGCGCTGTGGAATGTAATCTGCATTTAGAATTAGCAAAAAAGTCGCTAAAAATTTGTAAATTTGTCGGTCTTTTGTGCGATGCTATTTTCTCGCTATTTATCGGTGTAAAAAAAATACTGAAAAAGAGATGACTATCAGACTTTGGGCAATACGAATTAAGAATGCGCTTCTCTACAAAGTAGGGGTGCATTTTCCCTATAATCCCGTGCGAATAGGAGCCCTGCGGAGATTGGGATACACAGTGGGCGAGCAAGTCTATATCGCAGGAGATTTGACGATTACGCAAAACTTTACAGAGAATCGTGGCACGCTCACGATAGGCAACCGTGTGTCGATTGCGCCCTGTGTGATACTGACGCTCATTAGCCATGCGAATGCCTCCTCTATTCGTAAATATATACCCAATTCGCGGGGGGGGGGGTAAAAATAGAAGATGATTGTTGGATAGGGGCAGGTGCTATCATTCTCAACGGCGTAACCATAGGCAAAGGCAGCGTGGTGGGCGCAGGAGCCGTAGTAACCAAAGATGTCGCCCCGTACACCATAGTAGCCGGCAACCCCGCCCGAAAAATAAAAGACATACCGATAGCAAACAATGAACATACTAATTGACATAGCGCACCCCGCACATGTGCATCTGCTCCGTAACTTCTACACGGAGATGACAAAAAAAGGGCACAAGGTGATTGTGACGGTAAAGGACATTCCTGCGGCGCGGCAACTGCTTGATTTATATCGTATTCCCTATATTTTCTTGGGCAAGAAGTCCGACAGACTGGCGGGCAAAGCCATTGAGCAACTGCGCTACAATTGGGAGGTGTGGCGTATCGTGCGGCGGGAACATATCACTATGGGTATCGGCTCGTCTATTACCTTGTCGCATGTGAGTCAAGTAAGCAAAATGAAAAGTATTATTCTCGACGACGACGACGATGCGGTGGAGCCGCTGTTTGCCAAATATGCACATCCTTTTGCGGATGTTATTCTCTCGCCCGAAGGCACGCCTCGCAAGTCGAAGAATACACTCTATTACCCTGCCTATCACGAGTTGGCGTATTTGCACCCTAACCGCTTCACCCCCGACCCAAAAGTGTTGGATGATGTGGGCATTCGCTATACCCGCAGCGCAGACGGCACGGTGAGCGAGGTAGAGCCGTATTTTGTGCTTCGGTTCAATGCATTCAAGGCGCACCACGATGTAGGGGTGGTAGGGCTGACTATCGAGAACAAACGCCGCTTGGTGGACTATCTCAGCCAACACGGGCGAGTGTTCATCACCACCGAGCGAAATATCGATGAGGAGTTTCTGCCGTATCAACTAAAAGTGTCGCCGGAGAAAGCGCACTCGCTGATGTACTATGCCACGATGCTCGTAGGCGACAGCCAAACTATGACTTCGGAGGCAGCCGTACTCGGCACACCGGCTATTCGTTGCAACACATTTGTCGGGCGTATACACTATTTGGAGGAAGAGGAACACCGCTACGGACTAACGTATGGTTTCCGCCCGGAGCAGTCGGAGGAGATGTTCCAAAAAATAGAGGAACTTCTCTCGCTCGGCACAACAGCGCTACACGAAGAGTGGCAAAAGCGTCGTCAAAAACTCCTTGCCGACAAGATAGACTATACGCAGTACCTCACTTGGTTCGTGGGGCACTACCCCGAGTCGGCTTCTGTTTTCCATCAAGCAGGAGAGGATTTTTGGGCGCAGTTTCGATAATGCACGCTGTCGCTGCGTATGGCAATCGCTGTTTGGCGGTTGCTTTTTGTGTTTGGTACGGTATGTTCAAAAATATCTTGTCTATATTCGAAAATAAGCGTACCTTTGCAGGAAGATATAACGATTTCGAACATGAAACGCATCACGCTTATAGCAGGCGCACGCCCAAATTTTATGAAAATTGCGCCATTGATTCACGCTATCGAAAAAGCACAAACCAACGGAATCGAACTCTCTTATCGTTTGGTGCATACGGGGCAGCACTACGATAAAAATATGTCCGACACTTTTTTCGATGAACTGCATATTCCAACTCCAAATGTGAATCTTGGTTGTGGTGGAGGCTCGCAGGCAGAACAAACGGCTGCTATAATGGTGGCTTTCGAGCAGGAATTATCAGAAAATCCTACCGATTTGGTGGTCGTGGTGGGCGATGTTACAAGCACTATGGCGTGCAGCATCGTGGCAAAGAAGATGAACACAAAAGTGGCACATGTCGAGGCTGGCATTCGCTCGTACGATATGACAATGCCAGAGGAAATCAACCGCATGGTAACTGACGCGATTGCCGACTATTTCTTCACAACAACTCACCAAGCAAGCAATAATTTGCTTAATGCTGGCATTGACGCAAAACGCATATTTTTTGTCGGCAATGTGATGATCGATACACTTTTGGCAAATATAGAGCGATTTCGAAAACCAGACATCTACACACAGTTGGGACTGCACGAAAAACGCTATCTGATGCTGACACTGCACCGCCCAGCCAATGTGGACGAAACAATGCATCTAAAAAAAATGATGCATGAAATTGTGCAAAATGCAAATGGTTTGCCAATCGTTTTTCCCATTCACCCACGCACAGCCAAACTTTTTGCTACCGCTGGCATTACGGCACAAAATCTGAATGTTGTTGCACCGATGGGCTATTTGGAGTTCAACTATATGGTGAAACATGCTTTGGGCGTGATTACCGATAGCGGTGGAATTACCGAAGAAACTACCGTGATGGGCATTCCGTGCATTACCTTGCGCAACAATACAGAGCGCCCCGAGACTTGCGAAATTGGTACCAACGAACTTATCGGCACAAATCCAGACAATATCGCCCCGGCTTTGAATCTGTTGCTCTCTGGTAAGTGGAAAAAAGGCGGTATCCCAGAACTCTGGGACGGCAAGGCGGCCGAACGCATTGTGAACATTTTGGCAAGTCTAATGCTCTGACTATGGACTTCACCCTCGACGCATACCGCTGCTTGTTGCTGACGCTGAAAAAATCGGGCTATGCGTTTGTAACTTTTGCCGATTATTGCGACGGCAAGGCGGATTTTTCTCACGAAAAATTCGTAATTTTGCGACACGATGTGGACGCAAAAGCCGTCAATGCGCTGCGTGTGGCGCAGATAGAGGCCGTTTTTGGCGTGCGGGCAAGTTACTATTTTCGCGTTGTGCCAGCCAGCAATCAACCCGATATTATTCGGCAAATAGCGGCTCTCGGCCACGAAATTGGCTATCACTACGAGGATATGGCGCTCTGCCACGGCGATGCAGCGCAAGCCCAAACGCATTTTGCCGAGTGGCTGTGCTATTTTCGCCAATTTTATCCCATGCGCACCATCTGCATGCACGGTGCACCACGCAGCAAGTTCGATGGACGAACGCTTTGGCAAACCTGCGATTATCGCACTTTCGGCATTGTGGGCGAACCCTATTTCGATGTCGATTTTGCCGATGTGTTCTACCTGACCGACACGGGGCGGCGGTGGGACGGCTACAAGGTGAGTTTGCGCGACAAAATTCCGCTCTATCAGGACGAATGGACGCGTCGCGGACTTGTCTATCGCACAACGGCCGACATTACGGCTGCTGCCGAACGAGGCACACTGCCGCCGCACATCATGATGACAACGCACCCACAGCGATGGACCAACTCGCGCACCGCATGGTTCAAAGAGTTGTGTTTGCAACGCGCGAAAAACTGTGTGAAACGCTTAATCGTTGTTTGTAAAAAAAAGGGGGGGGGGCTATTTATAGAAGAGTGAGAAGTTAGCAGTTAGAAGTGAGAAGTGTTTTTTGAGTGAGGAATTAGGAATTAGGGGTGAGGAATGATGCGGCAGAGCCGCAATTTCAGATTTCAGAATTTCAAATTGTAGGGACGCACCGCGTGCATCCGAGAATATAGAATTTTAATTATCTAATTTCCAATTACTTAATTAAAATTTTGGCGGCTTTTTTGATACTGAACACGGCATTGGGCGGCGAGTGTCAAAAATCAGGTTTTGTGTTTCGAGAGAGCGGAATTACTGTTTGAGCGAAGCGAGTTTAATTCCGCCGAAACCAAAACCGCCAATTTTTGGCAACGCTCGCGCCC
>CAVBBP010000042.1:0-22996 GCA_963593685.1 Segatella copri | reverse complement strand
GAGCACGTGATTTGTAATCTCGGGGTCGTTGGTTCGAATCCGACAAGAGGCTCAAAAAAAGTTCTTTGAACAAATTGGTTTGGGTAGTTTCCAGAGTGGCCAAATGGGGCAGACTGTAAATCTGCTGCGTCTCGCTTCGGTGGTTCGAATCCATCACTACCCACTCTTTGCGGAAATAGCTCAGTCGATAGAGCACTAGCCTTCCAAGCTGGGGGTCGCGGGTTTGAGTCCCGTTTTCCGCTCGAAAAAAAACTTTTTTGCTGTTGTAGCTCAGTGGTAGAGCACTTCCTTGGTAAGGAAGAGGTCACGAGTTCAATCCTCGTCAACAGCTCTTATTTTTAATGATGACATTAATTAACACTTTTAACATTTTGAGTTATGGCAAAAGAAAAATTTGAACGTACCAAACCGCATGTAAACATTGGTACAATCGGTCATGTTGACCATGGCAAAACGACCCTGACTGCCGCTATTTCGAAAGTGCTCCACGAGCGCGGCTTCGGTAGCGAAGAGGTGAAGTCGTTCGACCAGATCGACAACGCACCAGAAGAAAAAGAGCGCGGTATCACCATCAACACCGCTCACATCGAGTACGAAACGGCAAAACGCCACTACGCTCATGTTGACTGCCCAGGCCACGCCGACTATGTTAAAAACATGGTTACTGGTGCTGCCCAGATGGACGGTGCTATCTTGGTTGTAGCCGCTACCGACGGTCCAATGCCTCAAACAAACGAACATGTGCTGTTGGCTCGTCAGGTGAATGTTCCACGCATTGTTGTTTTCTTGAACAAATGCGACATGGTGGACGACCCCGAAATGCTCGAACTCGTCGAAATGGAAGTTCGCGAACTGCTCTCGAAATATGAATTCGATGGCGACAACACACCTATCATCCGCGGCTCGGCTCTCGGCGCATTGAACGGCGTGAAAGAGTGGGAAGACAAAGTGATGGAACTGATGGACGCTGTTGACGAATGGATTCAACTGCCCGTTCGCGATGTCGATAAACCATTCTTGATGCCTATCGAAGATGTCTTCTCGATCACTGGTCGTGGCACTGTTGCTACTGGTCGTATCGAAACTGGTATTGTAAAAGTTGGCGACGAAATCCAAATCATCGGTCTCGGTGCCGAAGGCAAAAAATCGGTTGTTACTGGCGTTGAAATGTTCCGCAAACTGCTCGACGAAGGCGAGGCTGGCGACAATGTAGGTCTGCTGCTCCGTGGTATCGACAAGGACGAAATCAAACGCGGTATGATTATCGCACACCCAGGCACAGTGAAACCTCACTCCGAATTCAAGGCTTCGGTTTATATCCTGAAGAAAGAAGAGGGTGGTCGTCACACACCATTCCACAACCACTACCGTCCGCAATTCTACATCCGCACGCTCGATGTAACTGGCGAAATCACTCTGCCAGAAGGAACGGAAATGGTTATGCCGGGCGACAACTTGGAAATCGCAGTGAAACTGATCTATCCAGTAGCCTGCTCCGAAGGTCTTCGCTTCGCTATCCGCGAAGGCGGCCGCACGGTAGGTTCGGGTCAAATCACGAAACTGATAGACTAATAATTGGTTGTAAGGTGCAGGGTGGTCGGCTTGTCCGACAGCCCTGCAACCTACGGAAGTAGCTCAGTTGGTAGAGCACTGGTCTCCAAAACCAGGTGTCGGGAGTTCGAGCCTCTCCTTCCGTGCAAAATCTATTTGCTGAAACATGAAACTCATCAATTATTTCAAAGAGTCCTATCAGGAACTTGTCCACAAGACCTCGTGGCCTACGCGGCAAGAACTGACCAACAGCGCAGTAGTTGTTCTAATTGCTTCCCTTGTTATTGCGCTTGTAGTTTGGGCAATGGACTTTTGCATTGAGCATCTCATGACGTTCATTTACACCACGGTACTCTAATTCGGGAGGTAGCAGATGTCTGAGAATTTCAAATGGTATGTACTGAAGGCCATCAGCGGCAAAGAGAACAAAGTGAAAGAGTACGCCGAGGCGGAACTCCGCACTTCTGACTTGAGCCAGACGGTCTCTCAGATCTTGATACCGATGGAAAAGGTGTATCAGGTGCGCAACGGAAAAAGAGTTATCAAAGAACGCAGTTACCTGCCTGGCTATGTTTTGGTCGAAGCCAACATGACACGCGAAACAATGGGACGCTTGCGTAACATTCCTAATGTGTTGGGCTTTTTGGGCGAAACGCCGGGCGGTGCGCCGATGCCATTGCGTCCGTCGGAGGTAACGAGGATTCTCGGCTCCATCGACGACCAACAGGCGGCTGGCGAAGAGACAATAGCCGTTCCATTTAGCGTAGGCGAAAATGTGAAGGTGATTGCTGGCCCGTTTGGCGGCTTCTCGGGTGTCATCGAAGAGGTGAACAACGAGAAGAAAAAACTCAAGGTAATGGTGAAAATTTTCGGGCGCAAAACGCCGCTCGAACTCGGTTTCATGCAGGTGGAGAAAGAGTAGCGGACGAGGTTACGCGCTGAAGTTGCTCGAAATTCATTAACAACAAAATCTTAAAATTATGGCTAAAGAAGTTGCTGGACTTATCAAATTGCAAATCAAAGGTGGTGCGGCTAACCCGTCGCCTCCGGTAGGTCCTGCGTTGGGCTCGAAAGGCATCAACATCATGGACTTTTGCAAGCAATTCAATGCCAGAACCCAAGACAAAGCGGGAAAAATCCTGCCTGTTGTTATCACGTATTACACAGACAAGTCGTTTACATTTGTTGTAAAAACGCCTCCTGTGGCTATCCAACTGTTGGAAGCCTCGAAGGTGAAAGGCGGCTCGGCCGAGCCAAACCGCAAAAAGGTGGCGGAAATCACTTGGGATCAGGTGAAAACCATTGCCGAAGACAAAATGCCCGACTTGAACTGTTTCACGGTGGCGTCGGCCATGCGTATGGTGGCTGGTACGGCTCGTAGTATGGGTATTGCCGTCAAAGGCGAATTTCCCAATGTTTAACATTAAACTTCAATTCAGAAATGGGTAAACTTACAAAAAAACAAAAGTTGGCTGCAGAAAAAATTGAAGCAGGGAAAGCGTATACTCTCGATGAAGCCGCGAAATTGGTGAAAGAGATAACTACCACCAAATTCGATGCCTCTGTGGATATTGATGTGCGTTTGGGTGTGGATCCGCGCAAAGCGAACCAGATGGTGCGTGGCGTGGTGTCGCTGCCAAACGGCACAGGCAAGCAAGTGAGGGTTCTTGCGTTGTGTACTCCCGACAAGGAAGCCGAAGCGAAAGCCGCTGGCGCAGACTATGTCGGATTGGACGAATACATCGACAAAATCAAAGGCGGTTGGACCGATATTGATGTCATCATCACCATGCCTTCGGTAATGGGCAAAATTGGCGCACTCGGCCGTGTACTCGGTCCGCGTGGCTTGATGCCAAACCCGAAGAGCGGAACGGTTACGATGGAAATCGGTAAAGCCGTTGCCGAGGTAAAACAGGGCAAAATCGACTTCAAAGTCGATAAAGCAGGTATCGTTCACACATCGATAGGTAAAGTATCGTTCACTCCTGAAAAAATTGCGGAAAATGCCCGCGCTTTCATGAGCACGATTATCAAACTGAAACCATCGACAGCCAAAGGCACTTATGTGAAGAGCGTTTATCTTTCGAGTACCATGAGTTATGGTATCAAAATCGATACGAAGAGTATCGACGAAAAGTAAAATTTGAGGAGACTGAAGCATGAAAAAGGAAGATAAAGCATTGATCATTGAGCAGATACAAGAAACGCTGAAGGCATACAGCCATTTTTACATGACTGAAGCCCAAGGTTTGAATGCCGAACAGGTGAGCAACCTCCGCCGCCTCTGCAACAAGCAAGAGGTGAAGATGGTGGTTGTGAAAAACACGCTGTTCAAAAAGGCTTTGGAGGCCAACGGTATCGACACCGCTCCGATAGCCGATGCGTTCAAAGAGAACACGGCAGTGCTCTTTTCGAACACGGGCAACGCGCCTGCCAAACTCATCAAAGAGTTTAGCAAAACTGCGCCGAAACCTGTGTTGAAAGCCGCTTTCGTGGAAGAGAGTTTCTATGTAGGTGCCGATCAGATAGATTCGCTTGTTGCCATCAAGAGCAAGAACGAACTCATTGGCGACATCATTGCCTTGTTGCAATCGCCAGCGAAGAATGTTGTGTCCGCACTCCAAAATGGAGGAAATACGATTCATGGTGTGCTTAAAACACTCTCTGAACGTCAATAAACAGTTAAACAAAAAATTACAAACAAATAAAACTTTATTACAATGGCAGATTTGAAAGCTTTTGCAGAACAATTGGTTAACCTTACCGTCAAAGAAGTAAATGAGTTGGCCGAAATTTTGAAAAACGAATATGGCATTGAACCCGCCGCTGCAGCCGTTGCAGTTGCTGCTGGTCCTGCTGCTGGTGGTGCACCTGCTGCAGAAGAGAAAACATCGTTCGATGTTGTTCTGAAGGCATTTGATGCCGCCGCCAAAATCAACGTCATCAAATGTGTGAAGACGGAACTCGGTCTTGGTTTGAAAGAGGCTAAAGATCTTGTAGAGGCTGCTCCGACCGCGGTCAAAGAGGGTGTCTCGAAAGAAGAGGCTGAAGACTTGCAGAAGAAATTGACCGAAGTGGGTGCTGAAGTTGAACTTAAGTAACACCAACAACCTGATTTTCAGGCAAACACGGTTTAGAATCCCGTTTGAACGGGACTCTAAACCTTTTCATGTATAAAAAAAGTAAGTTCAACAAATATACTTAAAATAAATGTCCTCAAATACTGAAAATCAAAGAATTAGTTTCGCTACCATCAAGAATCAGTTGGCTTATCCCGACTTTTTGGAAGTGCAACTTAAATCATTTCAAGACTTTTTCCAACTCGACACACCGCCGGAGCGGAGAAAGAACGAAGGGTTGTATCGTGTGTTCGCCGAGAATTTTCCGATAACCGACACACGCAACAACTTCGTACTCGAATTTCTCGATTACTACATCGACCCACCGCGCTACACCATAGAAGAGTGTATTCGCCGTGGTTTGACCTACAGCGTGCCGTTGAAGGCCAAACTGAAACTCTATTGCACCGATCCTGATCACGAAGATTTCGACACCGTGATTCAAGATGTGTACTTGGGGCCGATTCCTTACATGACCTCGAAAGGAACTTTCGTCATCAACGGTGCGGAGCGCGTCATCGTGTCGCAGTTGCACCGCTCGCCGGGCGTGTTCTTCGGTTCGAGCATTCATGCCAACGGCACGAAACTCTATTCGGCGCGTATCATTCCGTTCCGCGGCTCGTGGATAGAGTTTGCGACAGACATCAACAATGTGATGTATGCCTACATCGACCGCAAGAAAAAACTGCCTGTAACCACACTGCTGCGCGCCATTGGCTACGAAAGCGACAAAGACATTTTGGAAACATTCGGGCTGGCCGAGGAGGTGAAGGTAAACAAAACAAATCTGAAAAAATACTTGGGACGCAAGTTGGCCGTGCGTGTGCTGAAAACATGGACGGAAGACTTCGTCGATGAAGATACGGGCGAGGTTGCGAGTGTAGAACGCTCGAAAGTGCTTGTAGAACGCGAAACTGTGCTCGAGGCTTGCCATATCGACGACATCATCGAGTCGGGCAACCAGACCATACTGCTGCACAAAGAGGAGCAGGGCATGGACGATTTCGCCATCATCTACAACACACTGCAAAAAGACCCGAGCAACACCGAGCGCGAAGCCGTGCTGCACATCTACCGTCAGTTGCGCAACGCCGAACCTGCCGACGACGCATCGGCACGCGAACTGGTCAATGGCCTCTTCTTCTCGGAGAAACGCTACGACCTTGGCGAGGTGGGACGCTTCCGCATCAACCGCAAACTGTTCAACGGCAAGACCGACAACATCGATGTGCATGTGCTTGAAAAAGAGGACATTATCGCCATCATCAAATACCTGATTCAGTTGATCAACTCGAAAGTGGAGGTGGACGACATCGACCACTTGAGCAACCGCCGTGTACGCACGGTTGGCGAGCAGTTGTATCAGCAGTTCAACATCGGTTTGGCACGCATGAGCCGCACCATTCGCGAGCGCATGAATGTGCGCGACAACGAGGTGTTTACGCCCATCGACCTGATAAATGCCAAGACGATTTCGTCGGTAATCAACTCCTATTTTGGCACCAACGCCTTGTCGCAGTTTATGGACCAGACGAACCCACTGGCCGAAATCACGCACAAACGCCGTCTGTCGGCACTTGGTCCCGGTGGTTTGAGCCGCGACCGCGCTGGTTTCGAGGTGCGCGATGTGCATTACACGCACTACGGCCGCCTCTGCCCGATTGAAACGCCTGAAGGTCCGAACATCGGTCTGATTTCGTCGCTCTGCGTCTATGCCAAAATCAACAACCTCGGTTTCATCGAAACGCCTTACCGCAAGGTGAACAACGGTCAAGTCGATTTGTCGGACAACGGCATCGTCTATCTGACTGCCGAGGACGAAGAGAAGCAAATCATTGCGCAGGGCAATGCGCTGCTCGACGACGAGGGTCGTTTCATTCGCAAAAAAATCAAATCGCGCCAAGAGGCCGACTTCCCGCTGGTTGCTCCCGACACCATCAACTTGATGGATGTTGCGCCGCAGCAGATTGCGTCGATAGCGGCTGCGCTCATTCCGTTCTTGGAACACGACGACGCCAACCGTGCGCTGATGGGTTCGAACATGATGCGCCAAGCCGTGCCGCTGTTGCGCCCCGAAGCCCCAATTGTGGGAACGGGCATCGAACGCCAGTTGGTGCGCGACTCGCGTACGCAAATCATGGCCGAAGGCGATGGCGTGGTCGAATTTGTCGATGCAAGCGTTATCCGCGTGCGCTACGACCGCACCGAAGAGCAGGAATTTGTTAGTTTCGACTCGCCTGTGAAGGAGTACAAACTCCCGAAATTTGAGCGCACCAACCAAGATACAACCATCGACTTGCGCCCAATAGTGAAGAAAGGCGACCGTGTGAAACTCGACCAAATTATGACCGAAGGCTATTCGAGCCAAAACGGCGAACTGGCTTTGGGACGCAACCTGAAAGTGGCTTACATGCCGTGGAAAGGTTACAACTACGAGGATGCTATCGTGATAAGTGAACGAGTGGTTCGTGAGGATATTTACACATCGGTTCATGTCAGCGAATACACGCTCGAAGTGCGCGAAACAAAGCGTGGTTTGGAAGAATTGACCTCCGACATTCCGAATGTTGGTGAGGACGCTACAAAGAATTTGGACGAAAACGGTATCATTCGCATCGGTGCGCATGTGATTCCGGGCGACATTCTGATTGGTAAAATCACGCCAAAAGGCGAAACCGACCCGACGCCCGAAGAAAAACTGCTGCGCGCCATCTTTGGCGACAAGGCTGGCGATGTGAAAGACGCTTCGTTGAAGGCTTCGCCGTCGTTGCGCGGTGTGGTTATCGGTCGCGAACTCTACGCCAAAGCGCAGCACACGCGCAAATCGCGCACCAGCGACAAAGAGATAATTGCCAAACTCGATGCCGATTTCGAAAAAGAGATGGCTGCATTGAAGGCGCAACTCGTCGAAAAACTGATTGCCGTAACAGGCGGAAAAACTTCGCAAGGCGTGAAAGATTTTTGCGGTGGCGATGTCATTCCGAAAGGAGTCAAATTCACCCAAAAACAACTCAATGCGGTCGATTATAATACGGTACAACTCAACAAGTGGACGACCGACGCGCACAAGAACGAGCAGATTCGCGACATTGTGATGAACTATCTGCGCAAATACAAAGAGGCCGACGCGCGTCTGAAACGCCAGAAATTCAACATCACGATTGGCGACGAACTGCCTTCGGGCATCGTACAACTTGCCAAAGTTTATATTGCCAAGAAACGCAAAATCCGCGTGGGCGATAAGATGGCAGGTCGCCACGGCAACAAAGGTATTGTGTCGAAGATTGTGAGCGAAGAAGATATGCCGTTCCTCGAGGACGGAACGCCAGTAGATATCGTTCTGAACCCGCTGGGCGTGCCTTCGCGTATGAACCTCGGACAGATTTTCGAAGCCGTGCTCGGCTGGGCAGGCAAGGAACTTGGTGTGAAATTTGCCACGCCGATTTTCGACGGTGCCAACCTCGACGACCTGAACGCTTGGTGCGACAAAGCAGGTGTGCCACGCTACGGCAAAACCTACTTGTACGACGGCGGCACAGGCGAGCGTTTCGACCAGCCAGCCACCGTGGGCGTAACCTACTTCTTGAAACTTGGCCACATGGTCGAAGACAAGATGCACGCCCGCTCGATTGGCCCATATTCGCTCATCACGCAGCAGCCACTCGGCGGTAAAGCGCAGTTTGGTGGTCAGCGTTTCGGCGAGATGGAGGTTTGGGCACTCGAAGCCTTCGGCGCATCGTACATTCTGCAAGAGATTCTGACTGTGAAGTCGGACGATGTGAACGGTCGCGCCCGCGCCTACGAGGCCATTGTCAAGGGCGAGCCGATGCCAACGCCAAGCATTCCCGAATCGCTGAATGTATTGTTACACGAATTGAGAGGGTTGGGTTTGAATGTTACGCTTGAGTAATGCACTCGCGCAAACATCGAACAGAAATGTACATTTTAGGGGACTTCTATAAATTCCCCCACTTTGTAAAAAATTAATAAATACTGAATTTCTGAATGCCGTTGTGCGCTTTTTGTTTTTGGACTGCATCTGTCTGACTTTCACTCAATTACAATGCCACCGCATTGCTCTTTCGCTCAAGCCAAACATCTGTTAGCCCAAAATTCAAAAATCACTACAAGGCAATTTATAGAAATCCCCCTTACAAATTTCAAAAAAAGATTATGGCATTCAAAAGAGAAAATAAGACAAAAACGAACTTCACCAAAATTTCCATTGGACTTGCTTCGCCAGAGGAGATTCTCGAAGCGTCGTATGGCGAGGTTCTGAAACCCGAAACCATCAACTACCGTACCTATAAGCCCGAACGCGACGGTTTGTTCTGCGAACGCATTTTTGGTCCGTGCAAGGACTACGAGTGCCACTGCGGCAAATACAAACGCATTCGCTACAAAGGCATCGTGTGCGACCGCTGCGGCGTGGAAGTTACCGAGAAAAAGGTGCGCCGCGAACGCTCTGGACACATTCAGTTGGTCGTTCCTGTGGCACACATCTGGTATTTCCGCTCGCTGCCCAACAAAATCGGCTACCTGCTCGGAATGCCGACCAAATCGCTCGATGCGGTTATCTACTACGAAAAATATGTGGTGATTCAAGCAGGCGTTTTGGCCGAAATTACCGCCGAAGACGACGATCCAGTAACCGACGGTATGTTGCTCGACGAGGAGCGCTACATGAGCCTGATGGACAAACTGCCGAACGACAACCAACTGTTGGACGACAGCGACCCGAACAAATTCATCGCCAAGATGGGCGCAGAGGCCATCTACGACCTGCTCTGCCGCTTGGATTTGGACAAACTGTCGTACGAACTGCGCAACAAAGCCAACACCGACACATCGCAACAGCGTAAGGCCGAGGCACTCAAACGCCTGCAAGTGGTAGAGTCGTTCCGCGCAGCACGCCCGAAAAACCGTCCCGAATGGATGATTCTGAAGGTGATTCCTGTGATTCCGCCCGAGTTGCGCCCACTGATTCCGCTCGATGGCGGTCGGTTTGCCACATCGGACTTGAACGACCTCTACCGCCGCGTTATCATACGCAACAACCGTCTGAAACGACTGATCGAAATCAAAGCGCCCGAAGTCATCTTGCGCAACGAAAAACGCATGTTGCAAGAGGCTGTCGATAGTCTGATAGACAACTCGCGCAAGACCACGGCCATGAAGAGCGACTCGAACCGTCCGCTGAAATCGCTTTCCGACAGCCTGAAAGGCAAACAGGGACGCTTCCGTCAGAACCTGCTCGGTAAGCGTGTCGATTACTCGGCGCGTTCGGTTATCGTGGTTGGTCCAGAACTGAAAATGGGCGAGTGCGGTCTGCCGAAAGATATGGCGGCCGAACTCTACAAACCGTTCATTATCCGCAAGTTGATAGAGCGCGGCATTGTGAAAACCGTGAAATCGGCCAAGAAAATCATCGACCGCAAAGATCCTGTTGTTTGGGACATTTTGGAATATGTGATGAAAGGCCACCCCGTGCTGCTCAACCGCGCTCCAACGCTGCACCGCTTGGGTATTCAGGCGTTCCAGCCGAAGATGATCGAGGGCAAGGCCATTCAACTGCACCCATTGGCTTGTACGGCGTTCAATGCCGACTTCGACGGCGACCAGATGGCGGTGCATTTGCCATTGAGCAACGAAGCCATTTTGGAGGCGCAACTGCTTATGCTTCAGTCGCATAACATTTTGAATCCTGCCAATGGCGCACCAATCACCGTGCCATCGCAAGATATGGTACTCGGCCTCTACTACATCACCAAACCGCGCAAAGGCGCAAAAGGTGAGGGCATGAAATTCTATTCGCCCGAAGAGGTCGAAATCGCCTACAACGAACAGAAAGTCGATGTGCACGCCATCATTTCGGTGCGTGTGCAAGATTTGGACGAAAACGGCAATTTGGTAGAACGCTTGGTGGACGAAACGACCGTTGGCCGTATCATCGTCAATAAATTTGTGCCGAAAGAGTGCGGCTACATCAACCAACTGATTTCCAAAAAATCGTTGCGCGACATCATCTCGTTTGTTATCGAAAAGGCTGGCGTGGCGCGTGCTGCCCAATTCTTGGACGACATCAAAAACCTCGGTTACAAGATGGCGTTTGTGGGCGGTCTGTCGTTCAACCTCTCCGATGTGATTATTCCTGAGGAGAAAGAGGCGTTGGTACAAAAAGGCTACGACGATGTGGAAGGCATTTTGGCCGACTACAACATGGGCTTCATTACCAACAATGAACGCTACAACAAAATTATCGACACTTGGACCGAAGTTAATAGCAAGTTGGCAAAAGTCGTTATCGACCGTTTGGCAGCCGACCAGCAAGGCTTCAACTCTGTGTATATGATGCTCGACTCTGGCGCGCGTGGTTCGAAAGAGCAGATTCGTCAGTTGTCGGGTATGCGTGGTCTGATGGCCAAACCGCAAAAAGCGGGTGCCGAAGGCGGACAAATCATCGAAAACCCGATTTTGGCGAACTTCAAAGAGGGCTTGTCGGTGCAAGAGTACTTTATCTCGACGCACGGTGCGCGTAAAGGTCTGGCCGATACGGCGTTGAAGACGGCTGACGCTGGTTACCTGACGCGTCGTCTGGTCGATGTGTCGCACGATGTGATTATCACCGAAGAGGATTGCGGCACGCTGCGCGGACTCATCGCTACGGAATTGCGCAATAAGGAACAGGTTGTTTCGTCGCTCTACGAGCGCATTTTGGGGCGCGTGTCGGTACACGACATTTTCCACCCACAGACGGGCGAACTGATTGTGGCTTCGGGCGATGAAATCACCGAAAAAGAGGCGAAAATCATTCAAGAGTCGCCTATCGAGCGCGTCGAAATTCGCTCGGTGCTGACCTGCGAATCGCGCCACGGCGTTTGCGCCAAGTGCTACGGCCGCAATCTGGCCACAGGCCGCTTGGTAAACAAAGGCGAGGCGGTCGGTGTGATTGCTGCACAGTCGATTGGCGAGCCAGGTACGCAGCTTACCTTGCGTACATTCCATGTCGGTGGTGTGGCTTCGAACATCGCTGCCGAATCGAGCATGATTTCGCACTACGACGGCATTCTCGAGATAGACGAATTGCGTACCGTCAGAGCGCACGACGCCGCTGGCAACGACTACGATGTGGTTGTGAGCCGCCAAGCCGAAGCGCGCATTGTCGATGCAAACACACGCATCATACTCACCACGCAACCGATTGCCTACGGTTCGAAACTGTTCTTTGCAAATGGCGCAACGCTGAAAAAAGGCGACAAAATTTGCGAATGGGATCCGTTCAACGCCGTTATTATTTCGGAGGTCGAGGGTAAACTCGAATTCGAAAACATGATAGAAAATGTAACCTACAAGGTTGAATCGGACGAGGCGACTGGCTTGCGCGAACGCATTATCATCGAATCGAAAGAGAAGACGAAAGTTCCCGCTGCGCAAATCAAGGACAAGAAAGGCAATGTGCTGAAAACATACAACTTGCCTGTGGGCGCGCACTTGGTGGTAGAAGAGAAACAGAACATCAAGACTGGCGATTTGCTGGTTAAAATTCCGCGTGCTGTGGGCAGCGCAGGCGATATCACGGGCGGTCTGCCGCGTGTAACCGAACTGTTCGAAGCGCGTAATCCTTCGAATCCTGCCATTGTGGCCGAAATTGACGGCGAAATCATCTTTGGCAAAATCAAACGCGGCAACCGCGAAATCAGCGTTGTGTCGAAATCGGGCGAAGAGAAAAAATATCTCGTGCCGCTGTCGAAACAGATTCTTGTTCAGGAGAACGACTATGTGCGCGCTGGCACGCCGCTGTCCGACGGTGCCATTGCTCCAGCCGACATCTTGGCGGTGAAAGGACCAACGGCTGTACAGGAGTACATCGTGAACGAGGTGCAAGATGTTTACCGTCTGCAAGGCGTGAAAATCAACGACAAGCATTTCGAAGTGATTGTGCGCCAGATGATGCGCAAGGTCGAGATTGCCGAAGCGGGCGACACGCGTTTCCTCGAAGGTCAGATCGTGGACAAAATCGACTTCAACGAAGAGAACGACCGCATTTGGGGCAAAAAAGTGGTGGTCGATGCTGGCGACAGCGAGACACTGCAAGCGGGACAAATCGTTACGGCGCGCAAACTCCGCGACGAGAACAGTGCGCTGAAACGCCGCGACTTGCGGTTGGTCGAAGTGCGCGACGCTATGCCAGCCACTTCGGGTCAGATTCTGCAAGGCATCACACGCGCCGCACTGGGAACGAAGAGTTTCATGTCGGCTGCGTCGTTCCAAGAGACGACCAAAGTGCTGAACGAGGCCGCCATCAACGCCAAAGTTGATAACCTTGAAGGCATGAAAGAGAATGTGATTATGGGCTTGCGCATTCCTGCGGGAACGGGCTTGCGCGAGTACGACAAACTCATTGTCGCCTCGATGGAAGAGTACCAGCACACCAAAAATGTGGACGCCACACACGACGCCGTAAAGTAAAGCATCGTACATAAACGAACCATCTGGCTGCGCCAATGCGCAGCCAGATGGTTTTTCCTACATGGTAAATGCCACAGAAAAGCCGCCGCTCCAAAATGGGGCGGCGGCTTTTCTGTGGCGTTGTTATTGAACGCGCATCAATCTATTTGCGTTACTTTGTCGCCGTCGCGTTTATAGGTGTGTCCCAAATCGTCGGTGTACTTGTCTGGGTCCATCATGTCGCATTGGCGTAAATGTGTGCCGTCTTTGGTCTTGATACGGTATTCATTGTCGTTGAAGATGGTTGCCTTGGCAAGTACCCAGAGCACAAATATGGCAAGCAATATCACCACAACATATATGACGGCAACGACAAACAATATACCCAAAACGGCAAATACTGCGCCGATGAACAGCATGTAGAGCGCATACAACAATTTGAAGGGCAGTTTGTCGATGTGCTTCATGTTTGCGATGAAGTCCCAAGTGAGCATACCGATGAGCGCCAGAACGGGGATGGCTATAATCCACCACACATTGCTAAGTTCGTTGGGGTTGATGGTTTTGGTGTAGTAGAGAATGAAAAAAAGTGCTGCGGACACGACACCAGACCAAAACGTGGCTTGGGTGAGCGCGAGCATTTTCGGGTCGAAACCATCGTCGATGCGTTTGGAGAAGATGTTTCCTGTCCAATCCTCTATCTTTTCCGAGATTACGACAGGCAGTCCGATGCTCGTTTTGAGCGCGCCCCAAAAGGCTGATAATACTGACATAACGTTTTTGTTTTTTAGGTTGTTGATTTATTTGTTATTTATTGGTCGCGGCGGGTGATGGGAACCCGTGCGATGCTCAATGTGCCCTTTTTAGCCACATAACCGGGTATTGGCAGTTGGTGGTACATGGTAATGACGGCTTTTGTGAACATGGTGGCGTATTCGTCCAGCCTCGTGAAATTGATGCGGGCTTTGACTACGGTTCCCGATGGAATTAAACATTCGCCTTTAGTTGTACCGCCAAACACGACTACCTGTATGTTGCGCGACTGTTCCGTGTAGCAGTTGCCTTCGTCGTCGTACAACTGTATTCCTTGCATGCCGATTTTGTAATCTTCTTTTGCGTTGTTGGCTATCAACAGGTCGATGTAGCCGTTGCCGTCCTGCACGATGCAGCGTTTGAAAGTAACTGGAAATTCTGGCCATGGTGCGGAAACTTTCACTTGTGCGGTAGCCAAGAGGCCTATGAGCGACATGGCTGCCAGAAAAAATGATTTTTTCATGATGTGAAATGATTAAATTGTTTGATTTTTAGATTGTTTGCTTACATATTGTCCAACGCTTGCTGCGCTTTGCGGTCGCCTGCTGCTGCTGCCTTGCGGTACCAGAGTTCGGCTTGCTCGCGGCTTTTGGCCACGCCACGCCCGCCACGGTACATGTCGGCCAGTTCGCAGTATGCCTTGGTGTAGCCCGCTTCGGCGGCCGCTTTCATGTGTCGGAAGGCTTCTTGGGTGTTTTTGGCTACGCCATCGCCTTGTTGGTAGCATTTGGCCAAATTGTACATGGCCGCCGCGTCGCCTGCTGCAGCCGCCGTTTTGTAGCCTTCTACTGGGTGTACTTTTTTCTCTACAGGTGCGGTTGGTTGCTCCTGTTTTGGCGTGGCGGCAACAGGTTGTTCTTGCGTTTTGGTTGCAGGTGTGTTGTTGGCAGCGGTTTTGGTTTTTTCAGTCGCTGGTTGTGCAGACTTTGTGGTTGGTGTTTCCGTTGCCTTGTTTTCTCTCTTTTCCTGTTTTGTTTCCGCTTTTTTCGTCTCTTTTTTTGCCTCTTTTTTCTCCGTTTTTTGTGGCGCCTTTGTTTCTGTGGTGGTTGCTGTTGGAGCGTCAATGGCTGGCATATCTTTCAATTTCGGTGCATTGATATAGGTTGCTCCATACATCAATCCTGCAAAGAGCAACAGGTAGATACTGTTCGAAAACGCAGGTATGCCATCGGGAGTGTACCACCATGCAATAAGTGCGTCGATGATGTGTAGAAGCGAGAGCGCAGCCACCAATGTAATATCCAAGTAGGGTAGTGCGCTATCGTTGACAAAGTAGAATACAATGCGTGCAACGGTGTATATCACAATCATGCTTGCTTGAATCACGCCATTGATTTGTGTGTAGGAGTGTTCATTATCGATATTATCGCTTAAATTATACCACGCAACGCCCAAAGCACTTGCGTAGCCAACCATGAGCAGCCAGCCCAGTGCTTCCCACATCCAATAGGATAGAAAAAGTACGAGCGGCAATAGCAGTCCGATGGCGATTTGAATTACCTTGGAGAAAAATCCCGTCCATGTTCTGACTGCGAAAATGGTACCGATTGCTGGCAGAAGCAGCCAATCGAGATACCAAAATGCGGAGAACGGCAGATTTTCGCCGTTTGAATTGGCGTACAACTGTAACTGTTGTAGCCATGTTGGGTGTAACAACGCTATAAATAGTATGGTGGCAGCCACCAAAACGAGCGGCAATCCCGCGAATCTGTGGTTATTTGACATGATGTTGTGATTTTTGTTCTATTTGGTTAATCATTTGGCAGTTCGCTAATTGCAGAATTGATTTCGCGTACTGCATTGTCGATATTGCGTGCTACATTACCAATGTAACTGACAAAACTGTCACCTATATTCTGAAGGCGTCGGCCTGCGGTGTCCATAAAGTTGTTGTATGCACGATCTTCCCATGTGCGACTGGCACTGCGGTATTGCGACCAAAGTTGCTGTGTAGAATCACTTATTTGCCCTGCAATGGGCGATAACATTCCTGCTTGTAAGTTCATATTGTCGGATGTTTTTTATATACTTGCCAATGCGCGTTTGAAAAGGTCGTCAGCTTCTTCCATCTCTTGTCTAAATTGCGTTAGTCGTGTTCTTGCCTCGCCCGCTTCGCTCGACATTTGCGATAGAAGACTCTCTTTGGCCGTTCTTATTTCGGAACAGCTTTGCCGAATGTACTCTGCGGCACTTTGTACCCTGTTGAAAATTCCTCTTATTCTTTCGACATTTGCTCTGGCGTGATTTACTCTCTCTCGTTGGCTGTTGACCCGTGCTTGGCATGCGCTCCTATTCTCTTCGCTTGCATTGGCCAAATCATGTTCAAGTTCTCCTAATATGCGCTGTTCTTCTTCCAACTTACTTTGCGCATCTTCTAATTTTTGTCTTACTTTGTTTACTTCTTCTTGTGCGCTGTATTGAATGTCGGAGCATATTTGGTCTATTTTTGCTACGGCATTTTTTACACTGCTCACACATTGTTCCGTGTCGTTGCTCAATTTTGTCAGTATCCGATAGTCGTCAATTTGGCTGTCCATGTGTCACTTGATTTTTTTATGGCGTGGAAAAATTATCGGCAGAACCTGTTTGTGCTTCGTTCTTTAGCATCGGCCAAATTTTTTACTGCTTTCCCGAATCTATCGACTGTTTCGGATATGTTTTGTATGGTTTTGGCCTCTCTGCGGATATGTTCCATCAGAGATTCTTGGCTTTTGTCGTCCCAGCGTTCACTTACCCATTCCGCATGTCTGCGGATATCGTCAAATATCTCTTGCAAGTTTTTCGATTCTTGTACAAGATGTACTCCATAGTCGTATAAATCGCTGAAATTGCGTATTGATGAGTCTTTTGGCATGGTGGTTTTGTTTTGAAGTTTTTAGTGGTTGATAATTCGTGAAAAACTATCGTCGCTTTCCCTGTTTTCTTTGTTGAGTTGGATGACACGCGAACCATGGTCGAACATGGCTTGGGAAAGGTCGTAAATTTTGGGGGCTTCTTCGTCCAGAAGTCCTTTGAGAAGCATTTGGTTCTTGTCGTCCCATTCCCTTGAAATGTCATCCACGCGCCTACGAATGGAGTTATATGTGTCCGTCAAATCGTAGGCCGCATCCTGCAAGTGCTTTGCATAACGGTCTAAATCGTCGTAATCGAGTATTGATGAGTCTTTTGCCATGGTTGTTTGTTTTTATTTGTTGTTTGCTTGTGGCGATTTGAATGGTATGAATAATAGGTCTTCTGTTTTATTCCTGTCGTAAAGTATTGCCCTGCCGTTTGTCTTGTTCAGACTATTGATGGAATACACGCCATTGCTGTCGTTGCGCCTGTTGTCGCAACCTTCCAAATATATGGTATAGTTGAATTTATTGGCTATGTCATTGAGGTAGCTTGAGTCACTTTTGTCCCAAACATAGAGGATGATACAAATATTATATGTATGGCCATTTGTAATTAGTTCGTTGAATGCGTTCCTGTAAGTGATGTCGGTGGTGTCTTGCCCTTGTTTTTTGTAGCCAAAAATTGGATTGCTTGCGCGGACTTGTTCGCTGTTATACAAGCTGTCATTACTACCTAATATAGAAGTCTTGTCATAATTGTCAAAGATGTGCAGATAAATGGGTGTGCCGTCTTTTTGTTTGGCTCCCTCGCGCCTTTTTAACTCTTCGTAAGCTGTACGAAGTGCCATGCCCGGTTCATCGAATGTTTCCGCGTATCCTTCGTCGTAAAGTGTTTTTAAGTAGCCCATTTCGGGTACATCGTCTTTGTCCCAAGCATTGATGACATATATCTTTGCTTGTTTTCCATTGCGTTGTGCATTGAGCGGTGCACGCATGATACTATACATAGTGCGTGCCATGATTTTTTTTGTGTTTTCTGTACTACAACCATATGCAATGGTACTGCGTATTTTTTCCTTTCCGATGATGCGTGGCTCAACGATGCTTGTGCCAAATTCCATTGGGTATTCAATAGGTAACTCGTTGTAGGCAACCGACATATTTGTGTCTGTTGCTCCGAAATAGGTGGACGAAGTAAATTTCGTTTCTGGATTCGCCCGCACAATGGGTTCCGCCTTTTTTTGTATTTTTTGGATAATGCTATTCCGTTTCTCGTCATCAACATACCCGCTTTCACCCAGAATTGGGAGCAGGTAAGGCTCGACGTATGTAAGGTCTTTCCCTATCTTGTGTGCCGCCGTTTTGTCTCTATTTCCCAATTCTCTCAAAATGCTGTCTTCCCTGTCGCTGAACAGCCTACTTAATCCACTGCCTTTGCTGCATCTGAACGCATAACTGTTTTCCGTTGATTGTAGAATTAACGCATCTGCTTTTATTTGGTCGATGGTTTGGGTGGCCATTACAAGGTGGACACCCGCACTGCGACCTTTATTGGCAAATTGTTCGAGTATGCCCGTGATGGCATTTTGTAATGGATCTTTGCTGTCGTCTCGCGCCATGCTGTCGATGTTTTGTTTGAAAACATCGCCAAATTCATCAAATATGGCCAATATATGAGGCAGTTTTTGCCTGTCTTTATTCGTCATTGATTCGCGCTTGACCCGTTCGTCTTCCAACTGCTTGAGCATCATATACAATATGGCCTTGTCGTTGGCGGCCACGCACCAACGCACATGCGGCAAATGGGCGTAAGGCTTAAAGGTGGCGCCGTCTTTGAAGTCGATAAGGTAGATTTGCAGCGATTCGGGGCTGTATTTCATGGTGGCGGAGACTATCAAGTCTTCGAGGAATACGCTCTTGCCTGAACCAGACGCACCCATTATGAACGAGTGTGCATGGCTGTCATTGTCAAGGACGAAGTTGACTGGCTCGTTGTTTGACCGTCCAATCGGAATGACGAGTTCTTTATCGAAACTCTCGTATGCTTTCTTGTCTGCTTCCCACTGTTCTATTGGTGCGCGGCGGGCATCCCGAACCGTCTTCTTCGCCGTTTCTACTGCGACATCGAATTTTGCAAAATAGGCTTCAGCCAAACTGCTTTCTTTTTTTCTTGCGCCGTTTCCATCTATTTTTACAGAAAAGAATGGGTCGGAAAGTTCGTTTGTGTGGAAATAGGCGATGTTGGTGAATATGTCGCCGTTATACTCACAAAGATTTCTATCGCTATCGAAACAATTGATGTGCTGGAATCGCTCTTTAATGGTATCGTCTATGTTGTCGAATTCGTTGCTGCGTTTGTCGGAAAGCAACATGTTTGTTGCATTATTTTGCACAATCACGAAATAAATGCCACCTTTTTCGCCGTTTTTTATCACCATATCGCACAAATCTTTTATGTACGCAGTGTTGTTGTTCCCCACAAAGGGTTCGTAGAGAACCACAATCTCATAAGGCTTGTTTATCTCTTGTTTTATTTGGTTGTATTGGCGCAGACATTTTTCCGTTACGCCGCTTATGCCAAATAGTTTGCTTCTGTCGTCTATTTGCTCCTTGAGTCTTTTGATTTCCTTTTTGATGGCATCATTCTCGGAAAAGTACTGTACGCCGCCACACAGCATTTTTATGGCCTCGTTCTTTTTTCCTCCAAAACGGCTTATGAGCCAGTTGTTGCCGCTTGTCGATTCTGTGTCGACGAATGTGAACCGCACTTTTCCTGTTGGGAAAGCAGCCATTATGCGCATAAGTATGGCATTGTGCAGGTCGTAGGCTTGGTCTTGGCAACTGCTTGTCTTGTCTTTTTCGTAGGTTATATAGAGATTAGCGAGTTTGTCGTCGTTTTCGCCTTGCCACTCTATATAATATGGTGTGTAGTATGTTTGGCCATCTACTACTGTTTCGCGCATACCTAATGGCAGTGCGGGCAGGTGGGTACGGCATTGTTGCCGTCCAAGTTCTTGGTAAAGCGGCGTACATACCTCGTCGTACTTCGCTTCATTTTTTATTTTTCCCTCATTGTCCTTAAAGTCGTTCAAATCGACTTCTAAATCTGCGTTGGGGAGTTTGCCGTTTTCAATCACAAGGCACTCCACACCCTCTTTTTTTGTGTGGCGTAGGGCGGCATCAGCACAAAACTCTGTTTGGCTGCATTGTATGCGCTTTCCAGTGCTTCGTCCAAAGCCTTTCTGAGTTGCTTCTTCTTGTTTGCGCAGTTTTGTAACTCTCTCGCTTTCTCTTCCCCTTTTTTGCCGAGAGCCTTTGCGATGTTATTTCTCTCCTCTTCGAGTTTTTGGCTCAACCACTCTTCTTTGTTGGCGATGTTCAAGTATGTCATGGCGTTTGTGTTTTATCAAATACAATCTTGTCCGTTATAGTTTATTTGAAAGCGGTAGTCCCAATGTTTGTGGTTGGGGTCTATGCTGTTTATGGTATTTTGCAATAGTTGGTCGGCTACGGCACGCGGAATTTTGATGTCGGTTACTTTTGCAAGCCATTCCGAGTTATTGGTTGGTATATCGGCGTGTGTGATTTCCCAGTCGGCAATGGCTTTCAAAGTGTTTTCGTATATCGCTTTGGCATTGTTTGCATCGGTGGCGTAGTTGGCTATTTTTTGCTTTCTTATTTGGGCTCGCCAAGCATATTCCGATTTGTAGCCCCAGATGTACATGACGATAGCCAGCAGTGCCATGCCACAGAGACTGCCCCAAGTGATGGGGTTTGCAAGGACGCTCAAGAGCGATTCCGAAGCAAAACTCGTTGTAATGCAACCGTAAATCAGCCATATCAAAAGGCATAGACCGATAATGTTGGCTACGATGTGCATAGGGAGTAGTTTGTTGGTGCAGGCGGCGCATTGTCGTGCCTCTTTTTTCAGTCGCTTGTCGGAGTACTCTTCTTCGGGCGTGTTTTTGTATCTCTCCGCTTCTTGTTCTGCTTGTATAATGTTTTTTACAAGTTCGTCGTGTTCGCTTTTCAGTGCATCGAACTTGGTTTTACGCCATTGTTCCACATTTTCGGCGAAAGTTTTGTCTACTTGATCGACATACAGCCTGTAGGAATTTACGTTCTCTTCTATTCTTTTCGATTCGTTGGCCTCGAACTGTCCAATACCGAGTCGTTCTATGTTTTGCCAACACTCGGTATTCAATTCTTCGGACTTTTGCTCGAAAGCCGTCAACGCTTCGTATAACTCTTGGTTTTTTTTGAACAGGTTGTTCTCTGTCTGTTCGATTTTTGTTTCTTGGCTCATAGTGCGGTTGGTGCTAAAAGTGTCCCTATTTTTTGTCAATATCTACGAAAGTAAGAAAATATCGGACAAAAGTACAAAATAATTTTATTCCGACAAAGCAAAAATGCATATTTAATCGAAAAGGTAAGTTTTTGCCGTACTTATTTCGATAAAATCACAAGTTTTTGTACGATTTATTTCGATATTTTACACGACGCTGCAAAGTAAAGCATCGTACATAAACGAACCATCGGGCTGCGCATTGGCGTAGCTCGATGGTTTTTTTGGGGGAGGGTAGGGGGGGGGGGCGGGAATCGCATTAACTCATGATTGTTGTCTGCTAAAAGTTTTTTTTGGGGGACAAAAAGTTTAGCAGATGTCAATAACTAATAAGCTCAACTTTTGTAAGTGCTTTTACGAACGACTTCCCCTGAAATTACAGTTTTTTTTAGATGCTCCCAGCCGCCCTACTTTTTGAAAGTTGCTGTCCAGCGGACTATTTCGTCGTACGAGGCGTAGTTGAGTAGGCGGCCGTCGTCGAACCGCTGATGATGGGCAAGGTGCGCCGTGGCTGCTCTATGGCGTCGGCGCAATTTTGGCACTGCTGCTCAATGTGTTAGGCGTGCCAGTGTTGGCGTTTGCGCTCGGTATGTTCATTCCGCTGTCCGCTAAAATGTGTACTTTTGCTCATGGTTATCGTTTTTTATTTTTGCAATCCAAAGATAACCTAAAAGGGCTGAATTCCAAACAAGGAATCCAGCCCTGATTTTTACCTCACAAAAACTTTTAGCGGACAGCAATGATCTTTTATAGACTAAAACGATGACCAAGACAAAGACCAAAGGCGTTCTCCCTTCGGGGGGAAACGGGAAAGGGGGCGATGTCCAAGAAAACAGCAGAGCCGCCACACTGTGACGGCTCTACAATCTATGCTCTATGTTCTATGCTCTATCTTCTTAAAATCTCGTCTTGCGACTTGCTTCTTGCTACTTGCGACTAACAAAAACTTTCTGCGCTTTGTCGCCGACTTTGACGATGTAAACGCCATTCAACTGGCCGTTCAGGCGTGTAACATTGCGGCCGAAGAGGTCGAAAATCTGGAACTCTTGTTCGCAGGCGATGCGACCGTTTTCGGTGTAGATTTCAAATGCTTCGACATTGTGTAAGGCGGTTGTGGCGTTGGTGGTAAATTCGCCTGTGTAGTTGTATAGTGGGTTGCCATCGGCATCTTTGGCGGTAACGCTGTAGGTGTAAGTCGAACCCTCTTCCAAACCAGTAATTGTGAAACGGAAACCCGAAATAGTGGCCTCTGCGACCCGATTTGGAGCAGTGCCATCGGCCGACGGCGCATAGGAAATGTTGGTGAGTTTGCCATCGGCGTTGAACGCGAGCGTGCAAAATGTCACATCGCCGTTGCTTATTGCAATGGTGTAGGTGCTGGCCTGTGCGTTCGATGGCCAAGTGAGTGCCGCACTGTTTGTCGAAGTCTCAACGGTTATCTTGTCAGCAGTTTCAACATCGGTAGCACTGATAGTGTTAATCCTAAATTTTCCCCAAATAGCATGGCTGTGGTACGCTTCGTACGAGTTGGAAGGCACGCGGAGCGTGGCACTGTAGTTTTCAAAAGTGCTATTGTTTTCGACCGTGGGCGGTGTCATCGCATAAATAGTAATATCTGTAAGACCCGTGCAACCCGAAAAAGCCTCATATCCAATACTCGTCAAACTATGGGGAAAAACAATAGATTTAAGACTTTCGCATTTGTAAAATGCACTACCACCAATAGTTGTTACACCATTGCCAATAGTTACAGTATCAAGATTTGTGCAATACAAAAAAGCCTTTTCGCCGACACTTGTTACGCTATTTGGAATAGCAATAGCGGTAAGGTTTTATCTTCACCAAAACGAAAAGTACATTTTTACAAAATGAAAAGTACATTTTTG
>CAVBBP010000041.1:0-24038 GCA_963593685.1 Segatella copri | reverse complement strand
CACATTCCCGCTTCGGGGGAAAATTAGGCAGGACTAATGTTTATTTCTAATTTCTGATTTCTAATTTCTGATTTCTAGTTTCTCAAAATTGCTGACGCAATTTTTGTTTCTAAGTTTCTCGTGCTTCGCACTGTTTCTAGTTTCTAATAGTTTAATTTGAAATTTGAAATTTGAAATTTGAAATCTGAAATCTGAAATTCTGCGGCTCTGCCGCATCACTCCTCACTCCTAATTCCTCACTCCTCACCAATATAATGGATTCCATTTCTTCGTCAGGGACGCTTACGCCAGAGGGCGAAAACTGCACCAATCAGTTTACGGCGCACGAGTGCTTGCCCAACGCTGGTTTTAGTCTGCTGTGTAAGGCCAAACGCCACGGCAAATGGTTTATACTCAAGGGGTTGAAGCCAGAGTATGCCGACAAAACGGCCTATCGCCAACTGCTCGACAAGGAGTTCGACCTGATGCTTCCGCTCGAGCATCAGAACATTGTGGCGGTGGTCGATCGCGTGCGCGATTCGGTGGTGGGCGATTGCATAGTGATGGAGTATGTCGATGGGGTAACGCTGCGCGAATTTCTGCGCACAAAACCATCGACCAAGGTGCGGTTGCGCATTGTTTACGAACTGCTCGATGCGCTGGCATTTGTACACGCAAAGCAAATTGTTCATCGCGACTTGAAGCCATCGAACATTCTCGTAACGCGCAACGGAGCGCATGTCAAAATAATCGATTTTGGCCTGTCGGACAGCGATAGCCACGCCATACTGAAACAGCCCGCTGGCAGCCGCGAATATGCTGCTCCCGAACAGTTGCGTGGCGATTGCAAGATAGATTGTCGCGCCGATGTTTATGCTGTTGGCAAACTGCTGCGGCTCATTTTTCCGCACCGTTTTGGGCATGTTGCAAGGCGTTGTATGCGCCACAATCGCGAGCAGCGTTATGCCGACTGCAATGCGGTGCGTCGCGCCATCGACCGCACGCTGATGCTCACTTCGGGCGTATCGAAATTGGCACTTTTTGTTGTTTTTGCGGCGGTGGCGGTGTGGGCATTTCGTCGGCCACAAACCGAAACTGTACCGATGGCGCATACGGTCGATACTTTGGTGGTGCAGCAGTGCGACACCGTGGTGCGCACACGCGACTTCACGCCCGCTCAACAACAGATGATCGATGCTGCCCAACGGCACATTAGCAGTACCGTGTCGCTCGTGGTCGATAGCATCGAAAGGGGGCAGATTGCATCGCGCCAAGAGGCTTATGCGAGCCAACTGCGCCTTGTGCGACTTTTGGCACACGACCGCGACTCCATCTCGGCCACCATTCCCATCAACTCACTCTTTCACCAGCAGTTTATAAATGCGTGGATACTCATTTCCGACGAACAAATTCGCCGCATTCATGCCGATAGCCTGCCCGAGTGAGATTTCAAATTAGGTTGAAAAGTTGATGAGTTGATAAGAAGTTCATAAAGTTTCGCACACTACAACTTTCTGCAGTTGGTTTTCGCTTCTCGTTGTTTCTAATTTCTGTTTTTCGGTATCAACACCGCCGCAATTATTATTCATTGTTCATTTTTTATTGTTCATTTTTTTTGCAAGCAAAAAAAATGCTATCTTTGCAGTGAGAAAGGAGATACCACTATGGAAGCAACACCTACGCAAACTACATTCCGCATCACGCTGCCGAATGCAGATACGCGTTTCTTGAAGCGTCTCTCGGAGAATATGGGGTGGCAGGTGGCTCGTATGCCCACTACGCATACGCCCTCAATGTGCAAGGTGGCTATGACCGAGACGGAATTCCGCGAGAAAATTGCGCAAGCAAGGCAACAATATGCCGCTGGTGAGGTGGTGGCTATGCTGCCCAACGAAACGGCGGAAGACTTTATGCAGCGGCTATGTACACGATAGTGTTTACAAAAGGTGCGCAGGAAGATGTTGTGGCGCTGCGCAAACGCTCACCGCAGGCATTCCGCAAACTGACAAAGTTGTTGCAAGAGTTGCAGGAACATCCGCGTACTGGTACTGGGCAAGTGGAGCAGTTGAAATACTTTGCCGAGGAAACTTGGTCGCGCCGCTTGGACAAAGAACATCGTTTGGTGTATGAGATACACGATACAGAGGTACTTGTCTTGGTCTTGTCTGCTTTTGGGCATTATGCGAAATAGTGTGGCTTTCAAGTGTGGCGAGTCTGCGGAATTTCAAATTTCAGATTGTCAGTCGCAAGATGTGAGTAGCAAGAATAGATTTTAAGAGCATAGAAGATAGAACATAGATTGTAGAGCCGTCACACTGTGGCGGCTCTATGATTGTTATTTGATACTTTCGGACGCACTCGGTGCGTCCCTACACTGTCAATTATTGATTCATTGAATCATTGAGTTATTTTCTAACCCCCTCCGTCGCTGTCGCTCCTCGTCCCCCTATCTTTGCGCTGCGCTCCAAGCAGGGGGACAGAATCGCATTTCGGTTGGTTTGGTGCGTTATCTTGCTGGCTTTCTGTCGTCCTATTCTCTCCCTCTGCTGCGGTAGCAGATAGGGGGAGTACCTGCCGAATGGCAGGGGTAGGGGTTAGAAAGCAAATCAACAAATAACCAAATCTGCAAATCCACAAAAAGGGCGTGGCATGCCGCGCCCCTACTTTTCGCACTTTTACACTTTTTCACTTTCGCACTATTGAAAATTTTCACTACTTTTGCCAAACGAAAAAATATGGTTTTTGCTATGAAAAATTTTCTGAAAATGACTTTCGCCACGCTGCTCGGGCTTGTGCTGTTTGGCGTTGTATGCACGCTGCTACTGTTTGGGGCTATCGGTTCGCTGGCACTGCTGAACAATGCGCCCGCCATCGTCGAGCCACACTCGGTGTTTGAACTCAAACTCGAAGGCACGCTTGTGGAGCGCAACGAGGAGAGCGGCCTTGACTTTCTGAAAGCGAAATATAGCCGCACGCAAGGCATCATCGGACTCGACGAGGTGCTGACCGCCATCGACCGCGCCAAAAACGATGCAAATATCGAAGGCATCTATCTGAATATCAGTGGATTGAGTGCCGCGCCAGCCTCTATCGACGAGATACGAGATGCGCTGCTCGATTTCAAAGAATCGGAAAAATTTGTGGTGGCTTACGCCGACGCTTACAGCAATGGCACTTACGCTTTGGCTGCCGTGGCCGACCGTGTGGCGATGAATCCGCAGGGGCAACTCATTCTCACGGGACTATCGATGAACACGCTGTTCTACAAAGAGGCGCTCGACAAACTCGGCATCGAAATGCAGGTGTTCAAAGTTGGTACATTCAAGTCGGCGGTAGAGCCTTATATCAATCGCACGATGAGCGACGCTAACCGCCAGCAACTCAATCAGTTATCAGGTTCGATTTGGAACTCGCTGTGCGCCGATATGGCCAGCGGGCGGCAGTTGGACAGAGCCATTTTCGACAATTTTGCCAACCAAGGACTCTTTTTCGACGAGGCGCGCATCGCCTACGAGCAGGGACTGGTTGATACGCTTGTCTATCGCACCGAGATGGCGCAGATTCTCGAACAGTTGATGCACGGCAACTACGCCACGGTCGATTTGAAAACGCTAAAAAATCAGCCCGACAACGCCGCCTATTCCGCCAACAAAATAGCCGTGGTCTATGCCACAGGCGAGATTGATGGCAACGCTGAAAGCAGCATGGATTCAGAAAAAATAGCCGAAACATTGGCCGATTTGGCCGACGACGAAAGCGTGAAAGCGGTAGTTTTGCGCGTCAATTCGCCGGGCGGCAGCGCATTCGGTTCGGAGCAGATATGGCACGCCACGCAGTTGGTCAAAGCCCAAAAGCCGTTCATCGTGTCGATGGGCGACTATGCGGCCTCGGGCGGTTACTACATTTCGTGCGCCGCCGACACCATAGTGGCGCAGCCCACCACCATCACTGGCTCGATTGGCATTTTTGGGTTGCTGCCCAATGTCGAGAAATTGGCAGATAAAATCGGCGTGGCTGTCGATGGCGTGAAAACGCACGAATACGCCGACTTTGGCAATATGTCGCGCCCCGTTACTGCTGGCGAGCGGCAACTGTATCAACGCTATGTAGAGCGCGGCTACGAACTGTTTGTGCAGCGTTGTGCCGACGGTCGCCACCGCACGCCCGAAGCCATAAAACAGGTGGCCGAAGGGCGCGTTTGGACGGGCGCAGACGCACAGAAAATCGGTTTGGTCGATCTGCTGGGCAACCTCGACGATGCCATCGATATAGCGGCCGCCAAAGCCAACCTTGCCGAATACAATGTGAAAAACTACCCGCCCAAGCGCGATTGGGTGGCGCAGTTGATGGACGAACTGGAGATGAGCGTGCTGCAAAAAAGGCTTGGCGTGGGCTACGACTACCTCTGCGCCCTGCAAAAAGCGCAAGCGCGACAAGGCCTGCAAGCCATCATGCCGTTCGAAATTGTGTTTGAATAGTTTGAAAGTGTATAAAAAGTGTATAAAGTGTGAAAGTGTATAAAGTGGAAAGTTTGAAAGTAGGGACGCACCGAGTGCGTCCGAACGATTCAACAATATGAACCCTGAAACTCTGAAACTTGAAACCGCGCGCAGCGCAACCAGAAACCAGAAATAAAATCGATTCAACACTTCAACAAATAACCAAATCAACAAATCAACAAATCCCCAATAAATAGAATTCCCCAAAACACCGATGATTGACCCGAATACAGTGAGGCGCATTATGGACGCGGCGCAGATTTACGATGTCGTGTCCGAGTTTGTAACGCTACGCAAGCGCGGTGCGAACTACTGGGGCGTGTGTCCGTTTCACAACGAGAAAACGCCGTCGTTCAGCGTATCGCCATCGAAAGGCATATTCAAATGTTTCGGGTGCGGCAAGGGCGGCAACGCAGCGAATTTTCTGATGGAGCACGAAAACATATCGTACCCCGAAGCGCTGCGCGTTCTGGCCAAGAAATATCACATCGAGATAGAAGAGCGCGAGCAGACCGACGAGGAAAAACAGGCGCAAAACGAGCGCGAAAGTATGCTCGCTGCCAACGAATTTGCCGCCAAATACTTCGAAGATACGCTGAAAAATCACGCCGATGGGCAGGCACTCGGGCTGACCTACCTGCGCGAGCGCGGCTTCAGCGACGAAATCATACGCGAGTTTCGCCTCGGTTACGCCACTGGTGCGTGGAGTGCGCTGTCCGACGCCGCCAAAGCCAAAGGCTACAATCTCGATTTTTTTGAAAAAATCGGACTCTGCAAACGCAGCGAAAAGGGCGGACTCTACGACTTTTTCCGCGAGCGCATCATCTTTCCATGGCTGTCGATTGGCGGACAAGTGGTGGCTTTCACAGGGCGCGTGCTGTCGCGCGAAACCAAAGGCGTTTCCCAAAAATATCTCAATTCGCCCGAATCGGACATTTACCACAAAGACCAAGAAATTTTTGGCATTTATCAGGCCAAACAAGCCATCACCAAAGCCGATTGCGTCTATATGGTCGAAGGGCAAACCGATGTGCTGTCGATGCACCAGTGCGGCGTGAAAAATGTGGTGGCCTGCTCGGGCGGCAAGGGGTTGAGCGAAACGCAAGCGCACAAACTGCACCGCTTCACAACCAACATTGTGCTGATGTACGACACCGACGAAGCGGGCGAAAAAGACACCAACCAAGCCATCGGTGTAGCATTGGCCGAAGGTCTGAATGTGAGCGTGGTGCGGCTGCCCGAAGGCGAAGACCCCGACAGTTACGCTCGCGCCCACAATGCCAGCGATTTTGTCGATTACATCGAGCGCAACAAGACCGACTTTGCCACCTACAAATGCTTGCAGATAGCCGCCTCGACGCAAAAAAATCCGACCCGAAAAGCGCAACTCATCAACGACGAACTGCTGCCAGCACTTGCGCTGATTTACAACGAGATACTCTTGGCCGAATATATCAAAATTTGCGCCACACAACTCGATTTGCGCGAAGACACGATACGCTCCGCTATCAGAAAATTGCGCCGACAGAAGATTGAAAAAGAGCAGGCACGCTTGGCAAATGCCGCCGAAAATGCCGAAAATGCGCTGCCAGAGCCGCCACCGCAATATGCCCAAGCCGTCGAAATTACCGCCGAAGACGACAAATTTCTGCAATTAGAAAAGGACATTCTGAAATTTGCACTGCTCTACGGCAACGAGCCGATTTTTGCCGACGAAGAGCGCGTGTGGACCGCCAACGAATTTATTGTAAACGAACTGCTCGAATCGGATCAAATCACCTTCAAACGGCCGCTGCACCAAGCGTTTCTCTACGAAATTGCGGCGCACCACCACGACGCAGAATTCGACCCGATACACTTTTTCGGGCAGCACTTCGACCCGAACATCAGCCAGTTGGCCGCCGAACTGCTGTCGGACAAATACACGCTGAGCAAAATGTATAACGACGATGGCAACGCGCCCAAAGTGGAAGGTCGCACCGAACGGGAGCGCGCCTCGGCACAAGAGCGGCTCGACAGGTACAGGCAAAAACGCCATCAGGAAAAGATGCAAGCCATCTGCGAAGACTTGAGCAAAGTGATTGTTGAATACAAAAACACGCTCATACTCAGCAACATAAAACAGACTATGCTCGACCTGAAAAACGCTTCGCAAAACGGCGACACTGCCGCCATCGAGCAGGCCATGGCCAAAATCGACCAACTGAACACGCAGAAAAATCAAGCGGCAAAAATGCTCGGCGGACGCGTCGTCGCCAAAATCGGTTGAGAAAATCCGATTTTTTTGTACCTTTGCAGGTTACAACACACCGCAATTTTATGCCCGAAAAGCAAGCACATAACATCATCGACGAAGTAACCTCGTCCGACTACAAATACGGTTTCACCACCGACATCGAAACGGAAACCATTCCGCACGGGTTGAGCGAAGAGGTGGTGCGGCTTATCTCGGCCAAAAAGCACGAACCCGACTGGCTGCTCGATTTTCGCCTGAAAGCCTTTCGGCACTGGCAAACACTGCAAATGCCGCACTGGGCGCATCTCGATATTCCCGAAATCGACTATCAAGCCATAACCTACTACGCTGCACCGCGCAAAAATGCGCCAAACAACGCCGAAAAAGTCGATCCCGAACTCATCAAAACCTTCGACAAACTCGGCATCCCGCTCGAAGAGCGCGACGCACTCACAGGCATGGCCGTCGATGCGGTGATGGACAGCGTGAGCGTGAAAACCACCTATCGCGAAAATCTGGCCGAAAAAGGCATCATCTTCTGCTCCATCAGCGAGGCGGTGAAAGACCACCCCGACTTGGTGCGCCGCTATCTGGGTTCGGTAGTGCCAGCCGCCGACAACTTTTTTGCCGCTCTGAACAGTGCTGTTTTCAGCGATGGTTCGTTCGTTTACATTCCCAAAGGTGTGCGCTGCCCGATGGAACTATCGACCTATTTTCGCATCAATGCGGCACAAACGGGGCAGTTCGAGCGCACGCTCATTGTGTGCGACGACGACGCTTATGTGTCGTATCTCGAAGGCTGCACCGCTCCCATGCGCGACGAAAATCAACTGCACGCCGCCATTGTGGAGATAGTGGTGATGAACAATGCCGAAGTGAAATACTCGACCGTGCAAAACTGGTATCCCGGCGACAAAAATGGGCGTGGCGGCATCTACAATTTTGTAACCAAGCGCGCCATCTGCAAAGGCAACAACGCCAAAATCTCGTGGACGCAGGTCGAAACTGGCTCGGCCATCACATGGAAATATCCGAGTTGCATACTGAAAGGCGACAATTCGGTGGGCGAGTTCTATTCGGTGGCAGTAACCAACAACTACCAACAGGCCGACACAGGCACAAAAATGATTCATCTCGGGCGCAACACCCGCAGCCGCATCGTGTCGAAAGGCATATCGGCGGGGCAGAGCCAAAACTCGTACCGCGGCTTGGTAAAGGTAACAAAAAATGCCGACGGCGCACGCAACTTTTCGCAGTGCGACAGCCTACTTTTGAGCGACCGTTGTGGTGCGCACACCTTTCCGTATATGGACATCGAAAACGACACCGCTGTGGTAGAACACGAAGCCACCACCTCGAAAATAAGCGAAGACCAACTTTTTTACTGCAACCAGCGTGGCATCGGCACCGAGGACGCTATCGGCTTGATAGTGAACGGCTACGCCAAAGAAGTTTTGAACAAACTGCCGATGGAATTTGCCGTCGAGGCACAAAAATTGCTGTCAGTTTCGTTAGAAGGAAGCGTGGGGTAATTTTAGTAGTAGCAAGATATGAGTAGCAAGTAGCAAGAGAGTGAGAAAGTGTGAAAGTGTGAAAGTGTGAAAGTTTATAAAGTTGAAAGTGAAAAGTTTTTTGTTTGAAAATTGCGGCTTTTTTTGAGCGCGAATAATTATTCCTTCATAATTCTTAATTGAAATAAAACCCCTCCCCTACTTACGCAGGTACTCCCCTTGAAAAGGGGAGATGTAAAAGACCAATAACTGTGCATACCTGTCCCCTTTGCAAGGGGACGAGCGAAGCGGAGGGGTTGAAAAACCAAATAACCGAATCCACAAAAACTAAAAAAAACATACCCCAAACCTCCCCCTTGGGGGATTAGAGGGGGTCTTGAAATCTGAAACTTATGAAACTCTACAAAGGCAACATTCTGTTTACGAAGCAATCGGACAGATTTGAGGTGGTACCCAATGGCTATATTGCGGTGGAAAATGGCTGTGTAACTGCTGTTTACGACCATCTGCCCGACGAGTTGCGCACTGCCGAACTGGTCGATTTTGGCGACAAACTCATCATTCCTGCTATGAACGACCTACATGTGCATGCGCCGCAATACCGCAACATGGGCATGGCGATGGACATGGAACTGCTGCCGTGGCTCAACACATACACTTTCCCTGAAGAGTCGAAATATGCCGACACGGCCTATGCGCGCAAGATGTACAGCCGATTTGTGAAACACCTTTGGAAAGTCGGCACGATGCGCACGGTGGCTTTCGCCTCGATACACAAGCCCGCCACCGAACTGTTGCTCGATATGTTCGACAAATCGGGCATGGGCGCAATGGTGGGCAAGGTGAATATGAACCGCAACAGTCCCGACACGCTCACCGAAACGGTGGAGCAAGCCATTGCCGACGACACCGCGCTCATCGAACGCTGGGGCGACAAACAACGGCTGGTGCGATTCATTCTCACGCCGCGCTTTGTACCAAGTTGCACGCCCGAAATGCTGACCGCAGTCGGTCGGTTGGCAGCGAAATACGGTGCACCTGTGCAGTCGCACCTGTCGGAAAACAAGGGCGAGATAGCGTGGGTAAAAGAACTTGAACCCGAATCGACTTGCTATGGCGACGCCTACAATCGCTACGGACTGTTTGGCCAAACGCCCACGCTAATGGCGCACTGCTGCTACACCGACGGCGAAGAGTTGGCGTTGATGAAGCGCCAAGGTGTTATTGTGGTGCACTGCCCACACTCGAACAGCGACTTGGGCAGCGGCAAAGCACCAATCCGCAAATTTTTGCAAAACGGCATTCGCGTGGCACTCGGCTCCGACATCAGCGGCGGCCACGACATATCGATGTTCCGTGTGATGGTGCACGCCATTCAAATATCGAAACTGCACTACGCCGAAAGCGACAAACAGACGCCATTTCTCACGCTGCCCGAAGCGTTTTATCTCGCCACCAAGAGCGGCGGCAGTTTCTTTGGCCGCGTGGGCAGTTTCGAGCCAGGCTACGAGTTCGATGCCCTTGTGATAGACGACAGCGCACTGAATTTCGACAACTACACGCTTGTCGAACGGCTTGAACGGTTCATCTACACAGGCGACGACCGCCAGATAGCCGCCCGCTATGTGCGTGGCAACGAAGTTCCAGAACCAAAATTCAACGAAGCGTAACCAAATCCGATGGACTTAATCGCATTCACACTTTGGGGCTACGATTTTTCGTGGCTCGAAATTGCAGGCCTGCTCACAGGTTTGCTGGCCGTTTACTTGGCTGGGCGCGGCCGTGTAGCCACATTTTTTATCGGGCTGATAAACTGCGCCATCTTTTTTGCGCTGTTTTGGCAACAACATCTCTACTCGATGATGCTGATGCAAGTTTTTTTCGTCGCCATCGACATCTACGGCATTGTAGCGTGGGGTATTCCTCGCAAAAATAAGCCCGATAAACAACTGCGTATCAGCACTTTGCAGCCGCAACATCAGGTGGGATTGGGGCTGGGCATTCTCTTTGGCGGACTGCTGTGGGGCTGGCTGGTCGAGAGTGTTACCGAGCGGTTCGACCTTGTTCAGTCGAAATATCTCTACACCGATGCCATCATTTTTGTGGCAAATGTGGTAGGACAATGGCTGCTCGCTCGCAAAAAAATCGAAAATTGGGTGGTATGGATTTTGGTCGATTTGGCAAGCGTGGTGCTTTGCGCGCTGTCAAGCATCTACCTCACATCGCTGCTCTATGTCGGCTATGTCGCCATTTCGGTCTATGCGTTGCGCCTCTGGTATCGCGAGATGGAGAACGACAAAAAAGCCGAAAAAATTGCGCACAAAAACAAGAAAAAGAAAAACTAAACAACTATGCTCGAAATAAAAAATCTGCACGCTTCGATAGCAGGCAAAGAGATTCTGAAAGGTTTGAATTTGACGGTGCGCCCCGGCGAAGTGCACGCCATCATGGGACCAAATGGCGCAGGCAAATCGACGCTCTCGTCGGTGCTGACGGGCAATCCCGCCTACATCGTTACCGAAGGCAGCGTTACCTTTTACGGCAAAAATCTGCTTGCACTTTCGCCCGAAGACCGCTCGCGCGAAGGCATTTTCATGAGTTTTCAATATCCAGTCGAAATTCCTGGCGTGAGCATGGTCAATTTTATGCGCACCGCCGTGAACGAACACCGCAAATACCGCGGACTTGCGCCCATTTCGGCATCGGAATTTCTGAAGATGATGCGCTCGAAAAAAGAGTTGCTCGAACTCGACAACACGCTGGCCAACCGCTCGGTGAACGAGGGTTTTTCGGGCGGCGAAAAAAAACGCAACGAGATTTTTCAGATGGCGATGCTCGAACCACGCCTCTCGATACTCGACGAAACCGATTCGGGGCTCGACATCGACGCACTGCGCGTGGTGGCACACGGCGTGAACACGCTGCGCAACAACGACAACGCTTCTATCGTCATCACGCACTACCAGCGGCTTTTGGACTATATCGTTCCCGATTTTGTGCATGTGCTATACAACGGACAAATTGTAAAAACGGGGCCGAAAGAGTTGGCACTCGAATTGGAAGAGAAGGGCTACGACTGGATTAAAAAGGAGTTCGGAGAATGAACCGCGAGCAGCAATATATCGACCTTTACGCCCAGCAAGCCGATGCCATAAAACGCCACGCACCAGCCGCACTCAATGCGCAGCGCGATGCGGCTTTCGACCGCTTTCGGCGTGTGGGTTTTCCCACGCAAAAAGACGAAGCCTACCTGCGCTGTCCGTTGTTGCCCGATTTAGATCGCGATTATGGGCTGAATATCAATCAGTTGCCGACCGAAATCGACAAAAACAGCCTGTTCCAATGCAAAGTGCCGGGCGTAAAGGCGCACACGGCGTTCATGCTCAACGACCAACTGCATTTCGACGGCGCACTGCCACACGGCGCGATCTTCTGCTCGCTGGCCGAAGCCTGCCAACGCCACGCCGACATTGTTGGTCGCTATCTTGGCAAAAAAATAGCCAATTCCGACGACGGATTTGTCGCTTTCAACGAACTATTTGCGCAAAACGGCTACTTTCTCTATGTGCCGAAAAATGCCAAAATCGACCTGCCGCTGCAGTTGGTCAATCTGCTGCACGCCAACGACGATTTGATGGTCGCCACACGCAATTTGATAGTGCTCGACGACGGCGCAGAAGCCAAAATTTTGGTCTGCGACCACGCGCTCGACAATGTACATTTTTTTGCTCATCGGCTCACCGAAGCGTTTGTCGCTGCCAATGCGCACCTCGACTACTACGCGCTCGAAAGTACGCACGAAACAACGGCGCAACTGTCGCAACTATTTGTAAATCAGAAAACTAACTCGCACACAACCATCGATATTGTGGGCTTGCACAACGGCCACACACGCAACCACATCGAAGTAGATTTGACCGCCGAAAACGCCGAAACATGGCTCGGTGGCATGGTGGCGGCCAGCGAACAGCAAAAGTGCGACAATTTTACGGTCATTCGGCATCTTGCACCGCGCTGCACCAGCAACGAATTGTTCAAATACATTCTCAACGATGCCTCGGAAGGCGCATTTGCAGGGCGTATTTTGGTGGCAAAAGATGCGCAACAGACCGCTGCCTACCAAACCAATCGCAATCTCTGCTTGACCAAAGAGGCACGCATGCACGCCAAGCCGCAACTCGAAATTTACGCCGACGATGTGAAGTGCGGACACGGTGCAACCACGGGTCAGTTGGACGAAAACGCGCTTTTCTACATGCGCACACGCGGCATCGGACTGGCCGAAGCGCGCATGTTGCTGCTGCTGGCGTTCACAGGCGACATTCTCGACCACATCGCTGTGGAAGCGGTGCGCGACCGCCTGCGCATGATGGTGGAACAACGCCTACGCGGCAGCGAATCGGCCTGCAAAAATTGTACTGCAAATCAAAGGAGGAAAAACTGTGGCGACAATTGATATTGATATTGACAAAATACGCGCCGATTTTCCCATTTTGTCGGAAAAAATCTACGGCAAACCGCTCATCTACCTCGACAATGCCGCCACCACGCAAAAACCGCAGCGTGTGCTCGACAAAATTGTCGAAATCTATGCCACGCAAAACGCCAACATTCACCGCGGCGTGCATTATTTGAGCCAAAAAGCGACGCTGGCGCACGAGGAGGCGCGAAAAACCATTGCCCGATTCATTGGTGCAGCCGACCCGAACGACATCGTTTTCACGCGCGGCACCACCGAAAGCATCAATCTACTGGCGACCGTTTTCACCGAGCGGTTCTGCACGCAAGGCGACGAAATCATCATCACGCAGATGGAACACCACGCCAACATTGTGCCGTGGCAAATGGCCGCCCAGCGCCACCAACTGCAACTGCGCATTGCGCCAATCGACGAAAAAGGAGAACTGCAACTCGACGCACTCGAAAAACTATTCTCGAAAAAGACAAAACTGCTGGCCGTGGCGCATGTGTCGAATGTGCTTGGCACTATCAATCCGATTGCCGAAATTGTGGCGATGGCACACGCACACGGCGTTCCCGTGCTGGTCGATGGCGCACAAGCCGTGGCACACCTGCCAGTCGATGTGGCAGCGTTAGATGCCGATTTTTACGCCTTTTCGGGACACAAAATCTACGGACCAACGGGCATCGGCGTGCTTTATGGCAAAACCGCCCTGCTCGATGCGCTGCCACCCTACCAAGGCGGCGGCGAAATGATACAAAATGTTACCTTCGAAAAGACCACCTACAACACGCTGCCTTACAAATTCGAGGCTGGCACGCCCGATTTTGTCGGCTCTGTGGCTCTGGCCGAGGCGTTGAACTACATCGACAGCATCGGCAAGGAGCGCATTTTTGAACACGAAGAAGCTCTGCTGCACTACGCCGAACAACGCCTGCGCGAGATTCCGCAAATGCGCATTTTCGGCACAAGCAATCAGAAAAGCGGCGTCATCTCGTTTTTGGTCGGTAGCGTGCACCCATACGATTTGGGCATGCTGCTCGACAAGACAGGCGTGGCCGTGCGCACAGGTCATCACTGCGCCCAGCCGCTCATCGACCTGCTCGGCATTCCCGGCACCGTGCGCGCCTCGCTGGCGATGTACAACACCACGCACGAAATCGACCAATTCGTCGAACAACTGCAACGCTGCTTGAAAATTCTTTGTTAGTAGCAAGATATGAGTAGCAAGTAGCAAGAATAGATTTTAAGAACATAGAGCATAGAACATAGACGATTCAACAGAAATCATCACCAATGCGCTAAACTTTTCAACTCATCAACCAAACATAAAAACAGCGCGCAGCGCGAGAAACTTAGAAACATAGAAACCGTGCACAGCGCAACTTTATGAACTTTATAACTTGATAAACTTCTCATCAACTAATCAACTTTTCAACTAATCAACCCAAAACTTTGCTAATCTATCTCGCCATAGGAATTATCGCCGCGGCCGCCATTGCGTGGCTGATTGTGGCGATTAAGCGCACCAAGCCCACCGATGAGTCTGCGCCAGCCGACATTCTCGCCGACTGCTGCGGGGCGCACGCCGTGTGCGAACGCGACAGCCTGCTCACCAAAACCACGCAAATAGTCTATTTCGACGACGAAGAACTCGACATTTTGGCACACAAACCCGCCAACGAATTTTCGGCACAAGATTTGCAGATGTTAAGTAGCGTGTTCTACACTCTGCGCGAACAAGATGTGGCTGGCTGGCTGCGCTCGCTGCAACTACGCGACATCGTTCTGCCCGACGAACTGCGCGACGAAGCCCTGCTCATCGTCAGCGAACGAAGGACAAAAGCAGCCAATAATTAGGATAACTTTCGCAAGTATTTTTAGGCAGCTTTCTATAAAAAGTGAGAAGTGAGTAGTGAATTTGAATTAGGAGTGAGGAATGAGGAGTGAGGAATTTTTTGGAATAAAGAGTAAGGAGTAAAGACAAAAGACTTTTTAATTATCTAATTACCTAATTCCCAATTATTTAATTATTTGAAAATTTGCGGTTCAAGAGGCTCACCGCCCAACTAGAAACTAGAAACCAGAAACTAGAAATTAGAAATCCAAGAACCAACACTAACGCGTTAAACTCATCAACTTTTCAACTCATCAACTTTTCAACAACCAATCAACTGATCAACCAATCAACCTAATTTGAAATTGTTAATTGAAATAGATAGTGCATCGGGTTTCTGCTTTGGCGTGGTGAATGCTATAAAAAAAGCCGAAGAGGAGTTGAAACTCGAACCGAAACTTTGCAGTTTGGGCGACATCGTGCATAACGGGCAGGAGATGCAGCGCTTGGTCGAAAAGGGACTCACGGTCATCGAGCGGAGCGACTTGGAGCGGTTGCACGGACAAAAAGTGCTGTTCCGCGCCCACGGCGAACCGCCTGCCACCTACGAAACTGCACGGCGCAACGGCATCAGCATTGTCGATGCTTCGTGTCCTGTGGTGCTGGCATTGCAGAAAAAAATACGCCGTGCCTACACCGAACACCCCGAAGCGCAGATAGCGATTTACGGCAAAAAAGGGCACGCCGAAGTGAACGGACTTGTAGGCCAAACCGACGGCCATTCCATTGTGATAGAGCGCCTCGACGAGGTGGATACGCTCGATTTTACGCGCGATGTGATACTCTTTTCGCAAACCACGCAGTCGGTCGATGGCTTCAACGCACTGGTGGCGACCATCGCGCAGCGCATGACCAACGGCGCACGCTTCGAATACCACGACACAATTTGTCGGCAGGTGGCAAATCGTATTCCAAATATCCGTAAATTTGCCGCGAAATTCGATGTAGTGCTGTTTGTGAGTGGTGCCAAAAGTTCGAACGGCAAAGTGCTTTTCGACGAGTGCCGCACCGTGAATCCACGCAGTTACTTCATATCGACCTTTGCCGACATCACGCCCGATATGCTGCGCAACGCAACCTCTGTTGGCATTTGTGGTGCCACCTCCACCCCAAAATGGCTGATGGAGAAAATTGCGGAACAGTTATTAGTCGCAAGAAGCAAGTCGCAAGAATAGATTTTAAGAAGATAGAACATAGAATAAAGAGTAAGGAATAAAGACGAAAGACTAAATTATTTGAAGATTTGAAAATTTGAAGATTTGAAGATTGCACCGCTTTGGGGTGCGAAAATTCATAATTCTAAATTCAAAATTCTTAATTAACTGCGTGGCTTTTCCCCTTCGGGGAAAACGGGAAAAGAGGCCGCAAAAGAGAATTTCAAATTTCAGAATTTCAAATTGTAGGGACGCACCGCGTGCGTCCGAGAAAATAAACAATAAAAAATGAATAATGAATAATAATTGCGGCTTTTCGACTACCGACAACCAGAAATTAGAAATAAACCTCACAGACCAACACTAATGCGTTAAACTAATCAACCCATCAACTTTTAATCAACTCATGTATAAAATCAATTGCATTGGTCTATTGACCTCGGGCGGCGATGCGCCAGGTATGAACGCTGCCATTCGTTCGGTAACGCGTGCTGCCATATTCAACGGCATTCGCGTGAAAGCCATCTATCGTGGCTATCGTGGCTTGATTACAGGCGAAATCAAAGAGTTTCACACCGAAGATGTGAGCAACATCATACAACGCGGCGGCACCATCATCAAAACGGCTCGCTGCACCGAATTTACCACGCCCGAAGGTCGCAAAATAGCCTACGACACAATGATGCGCGAAGAGATTGATGCGCTGGTGGTCATTGGCGGCGATGGCACATTCACTGGCGCACGCATCTTTGCACAAGAGTACAATGTGCCGATAGTCGGTCTGCCCGGCACCATCGACAACGACCTTTGTGGCACTGATAGCACTATCGGTTACGACACAGCGTTGAACACCATTGTCGAGGCAGTGGACAAAATTCGCGACACTGCCAGTTCGCACGAACGCCTCTTTTTTGTCGAAGTGATGGGGCGCGACGCAGGTTTTCTTGCACTCAACAGCGCCATCGCCTCGGGTGCAGAGGCCGCCATCATTCCCGAAGAGCAGACCAACGAGGAACAACTCGAGAAACTGATAAACAACGGCTTCCGCAAGTCGAAAAACAGTAGCATCGTCATTGTGGCCGAAGGTGGCGGCGGTGCTACAGCCTTGGCCGAGCGCATGAAACGCGACTATCCCACATTCGATGCGCGCGTAACCATACTCGGACACCTGCAACGCGGCGGTTCGCCCACCGCCTACGACCGCATTATCGCCAGCCGTATGGGCGTGGCTGCCATCGACGCTTTGCTCGACGAACAGCGCAATGTGATGGTCGGCATAGTGAACGACGAACTGGTGCTGGTGCCATTCACCAAAGCCATCAAAGACGACAAACCGATAAATAAGTCGAAAATCGGCGTACTGCAGATTTTGTCGATATAGATTGAGAGAAAAGAGTAAGGAAAGGGAGCAATCAACAAATTGCTCCCTTTTTGTGTGAAAGGCGGCGTCGCAGCAGGCGGAATCTGACCTTTCGCTACACACACCGAACGATGCGTTGCGGCACATTTGCTTATCTCGCCGAAAAATAGTATATTTGTAGTCTGTTAGTATGCTTTTTCCTGATTGTGCTAATCAAAATGGCAGCAAAGGCATCGCTCGCGGCTCGTAAAACCATACAAAAATGACAAACACCATGAATACCGAGATGCAGTTTGTTTTTTATTCCATGCCCGACTTCGAGGGCAAAGTACAAGTCGTAGTCAAAGACGAAACGCTTTGGTGTACGCAGCGCGCTATGGCGCAACTCTTTGGCGTAGGCGTACCTGCCATCAGCAAACATTTGAAGAACATTTTTGACGAGGCGGAACTCGATAAAGAAGTGGTTGTTTCCAAAATGGAAATAACCACTCAGCATGGCGCTATGGCTGACAAATCGCAGACGCATGCAGTAGATTTCTACCACCTCGATGCCATTATCGCTGTGGGCTACCGTGTGAACTCGCTTCGTGCCACACGATTCCGCCAGTGGGCGACGAAAATTTTGAGCGAGTACATCAAGAAAGGCTTTGCCATAGACGACAAGCGGCTGAAGCAGGGCACGGCAGTGTTTGGAAAAGACTATTTTCGCGAATTGCTCGAACGGGTACGCTCTATCCGTGCGAGTGAGCGCCGTATTTGGCAGCAAATTACCGACATTTACGCCGAATGCAGCACTGACTATGACCGTAATTCACCCACTACACGCGATTTCTATGCGATGATACAAAACCGTTTTCACTACGCCATCACAGGGCAAACGGCAGCGGAAATCATATATTCCAAAGCAGATCATACCAAAGATCACATGGGACTGACCACATGGAAAAATGCTCCCGATGGGCGTGTGTTGAAATCGGATGTCAGTATTGCCAAAAACTATCTGCAAGAGAAAGAAATCCGCCAACTGGAGCGTGCTGTTTCTGGCTTCTTCGACTACATCGAAGACCTCATTGAACGCGAAAATACATTCGATATGTCGCAGTTTTCGGCAAGCGTCAACGAATTTCTCACTTTTCGCCGCTACCAGATTTTGCCCGACAAGGGCAAAATATCGGCGACACAAGCAAAAGAGAAAGCCGAGGCGGAATACGACATTTTCAACTTGACACAACACATCGATTCTGATTTCGACAAAGAGATCAGGGCTATGTTGAACGAATAATGGCTTGAATCGCCCTCTCCCTTCACACTGTTGCAAACAGCGCATTTCGCTATCTCGCCGAAAAACAGTATATTTGCAATCCGTATGGATAGTGCATTTCTGATTATACCAACCAGCGCCGATCTTGTGCGCATTGCTGCCAAACATTTGGTCTATATCACCTCCGATGGCAACTATTCGACCATTGTGCAGACGGGCAACGAATCGCGCATAGTTACTACCCAACTTGGGCAGATCGAACGCATGATAACCGACCAACTGTCCGCTTTCGACAGAGCATTTGTGCGCATAGGCAAAAGCCTGATTATCAATGCAAATACTGTCCACTATATCAATCTTCAAAAACAGCAACTGGTCTTGGTCGATATACTGCAAAATAGGTATTCGCTCACGGCAAGCAGAGAGGCACTCAAAGCATTGAAGGAACAGATAGAGAGGAGGGGACTGTGATGGAAGAGATAAAAGATACCGAAATACGCATCATCAGCAATCCGCTGCAATCGCGCAAATCTCGCCTTCGGACTGCCCGTCGGCGATGGTTGGTGGCGGCTGCCATATTGGTAGCCGTGGTGGCTGTGGCAGCGTCGGGGCTTTTGTGGTTCACTATCAGCACACCGATGTTCTGCAAACAAACAGCGGCGCATTCCAATTCGTCGCTTCCAATGGCTTCGTTGCGCCACTGGATTGCGGCGGGTGATACGCTCAAAACACGCGGCACACTCGTTTACAACACAACTATCAACAAAATTGCGCTGCGCCTGATGCGCCCCATAAACGCCACGCCGCATTTGGAATTGGGCTACAACTGCCTACGCGATACCGCCGACATTGTGCTGATGTGGCGTGCTGCCGATGTGCGTGCCGATAACGGAAAAATAGTCGGCGCATTTGTGCTGCAAGGAACGCCCATCAGTTGGGGACTTAGCAAACGCGGCTATTGCGCCATTGTCGATGGCGAAATCACCGTCGGTGTGGCCGACAATTCACCGCTGTTCGAAGAAGCCACAGAGCGTGAGGGCGATTTCTTCCGACAATATCCGCTGGTCGATAATGGTCGGTTGGTCGATAACGAACTGAAAACCAAATCGATACGGCGTGCGCTGTGCGAAATAGGAGGCTGTGTGCTGGTGGCCGAAACTGCTACACCTGTTTCGATGCACGACTTTGCGCAAGCGTTGGTCGATATGGGCGCAACAAACGCCATCTATCTGGTCGGTGGAAATGTTATTGGCTGGTGCGTCGATACCGACGGCATTCGCCACGCCTCGGGCGATTGGGCAGACCAACTCTACAAAAACATCTCCTTCATCGTCTGGAAATGATGCTGCTCCGAGAGTTTGGCACTCCCTATCCCGAAAGTCCAAAGATTTACACTTACTCTATGCCATGCACGAACAAGTTTAATGCGTTTAAGACGCTCACAACTCTTTTGAATTATTGATTGAACACTAAAACTATCTAAAAAAACCTATGAAACTACGCCACATCATCGCTTTGCTGCCGCTTGTTCTCATTGGATTGGCAGCCTGCAAGAAAACCAGTTCTACGGGTAGCACGACATCGTCGGTTACAACGCTCACACGCTTCTACCTGTCGAACGACAGCGTGCTGAAAGGGTTGAGCAAATACACTTTCACCATCGACAACGACAACAACACCATCTACAACACCGATTCGCTGCCCTATCTCTGCAAAGTCGATTCGCTCATTCCAACCATGTATGGCAGCACATTGCAGGCAATTACAATCAACGATTCGATTTCCTATTCGGGCAAAGACACTATCGATTTCACAAATCCCGTTACGGTGAAAACCTTGGCGACCGACGGCACATCGACGCGCACCTACATTGTAACGGTGAATGTGCACCAAATCGACCCCGATGTGTATAATTGGACGGGCATCAAGTCGGAAATTTTTAGCGATTTGACGGCGACAGCACAAAAAACGCTCTTTTGCAACGGACAACTGAATCTGTTTGTTGCCACCGCCAGCGAAATTGTGGCGTTTACTAGCAGCGACGGCAGCAGTTGGACGCGCTCCAGTGTGTCGGGACTGCCCACCAATGTCGATATCGACGGCATTGTTGCGAACAACGATACGCTCTATGCCGTGGCAGGCGGCAAACTCTACACCGCCACCACGCCCAGCACTTGGACCGAAACCGCTGCGGCCGACAGTATCACGCGCCTCGTCTTTGCCATGAACAACCAACTCTACGCCTTTGGCGAAGCCGATGGCACACGCACTATGTTTGCGCGCGATAGCGTTTGGCACAATCTTGGTGCGCTGCCCGACAAATTCCCAGCGAGCGGTTTTGCCGTCTGTGTCGATGCCGAGCCGAGCGGTAAAATGCGCGCCTATCTTATCGGCGGAAAAACGGCCGATGGCACGATTCTCGGCACTGTTTGGAGCAGCGATAATGGCACTTATTGGGCAAATCTCGCCGCAAACAAAGAGTGGTTTACGCCACGCTACGGAGCGGCGGTGGTGCAATATGCCGAAGGGCTGATGCTTGTCGGTGGCGCAGACGAAAACGGCACTTGCAGCGACCGTCAATGGTTTTCGTCGGACTATGGACTCACTTGGAAAACGCCCGACGACAAAGCACTTCTGCCCGACCTTTGGGTGGCGCGATACGGCCATTCCATGGTCATCGACGACCAACGCTACCTCTACATCGTGGGCGGACAAACCAACAACGAAGTGCTGAGCGATGTGTGGCGCGGCCGCAAAAACAGCGAAACGCCAGGATTCTAATAGTAGCAAGATATGAGTAGCAAGTAGCAAGAGAGTGAGGAGTTAGGAGTTAGGAATTAGGAGTGAGGAGTGATGCGGCGAAGCCGCAATTTCAGATTTCAAATTGTCGGTAACCGAAACGCCTTAATCTTCAAATAACCAAATCCGCAAATCAACAAAAATAACAAACAGCGCGCAGCGCGAAAAAACAGACGCACTGCGTGCGTCCCTTTACAAACAGGGTCTTCATGAACAACGAAAAAGCAATACAACAATTCCAAGCCGACTGGCAAAACCGCGGTTACGAGAAAGGCGAAAGCCAACAATTTTGGCTCGATCTGCTTGCCAATGTCTTCGGCATACAAGACCTTGCACACTTCATTCAGTTCGAAAACCAAGTACACCTTGATCATACCTCGTTCATCGACGGCTACATTCCATCGACCAAAGTGCTGATAGAGCAGAAAGGCCGCGAAAAAGACCTAAACAAACCCATTCAGCAGTCCGACGGCTCTTACCTAACCGCCTTCCAACAAGCCAAACGCTATGCCGCTGAACTGCCATACAGCCAACGACCTAGATGGATTGTAACCTGCAACTTCCGCTCATGGTGCATCTACGACATGGAGCAGCCCAATAGCGAACCGCAGACAGTGCTGCTCGAAAACCTACACAAGGAGTCGTATCGATTGCAATTCCTTGTGCGGCAAGAAAACATCCACCTAAACCGCGAGATGGAAATGTCGATGAAGGCTGGCGAAATAATCGGACATATCTACGACAAACTCCTTGCGCTCTATATCAACCCCGACGCTCCCGAAACACTACACAGCCTCAACATGCTCTGCGTGCGGCTCGTATTCTGCCTCTATGCAGAAGATGCAGGTATATTCGGACGCAAACAACTATTCGGCGACTATATCAGCCAGTTCCCCGCTAAACAGATACGGCAAGCACTGCTCGCTCTCTTTGAGGTACTCGACACGCCCATCGACAAGCGCGATCCTTATCTCGACGAAGACCTGAAAGCCTTTCCCTATGTGAATGGCGGACTATTCACTGTGCAGGACAAGCAGATACCGCAGTTCACCGAAGAACTCAAACAACTGCTCGTGCGCCAAGCCAGCGACGACTTCGACTGGAGCGAAATTTCGCCAACCATCTTCGGCGCTATTTTCGAAAGCACCCTGAACCCCGAAACGCGGCGCGCAGGCGGCATGCACTATACCAGCATCGAAAACATTCACAAAGTAATAGACCCGCTCTTCCTCAACGACCTCACCGCCGAACTCGAACAACTGCTGGCGCTGCCTATCAAGCAACAGAAAACAGCACTCGTGGCCTACCAAAAACGCTTGGCTTCGCTGCGTTTCCTCGACCCCGCGTGCGGAAGCGGAAACTTCCTCACCGAAACATTCATCAGCCTGCGGCGGCTCGAAAACCGCTGCCTGCAAGCCCTGCAGAAAAACCAAATAACCTTGGACTTCTTCGGCGACCGTGCGCAGGTGAGCATACAGCAGTTCTACGGCATCGAGATAAACGACTTTGCCGCCACCGTCGCCAAGACCGCCCTCTGGATAGCCGAGAGCCAAATGCTGCGCGAGACCTGCCGTATTCTGCAGCGGGACATCGATTTCCTGCCCCTGCAGTCGTACTCGAATATCGTAGAGGGCAACGCCCTGCAGATAGACTGGGCGACTTTGTCCAATAGCGCAGTAGCCACCCCCAACCCCTCCAAAGGAGGGGAGCCTCCCTCCCCTTTGGGGAGGGTCGGGGAGAGGCCAAAATCTCCCTCCCCTTTGGGGAGGGTCGGGGAGAGGCCAAAATCTCCCTCCCCTTTGGGGAGGGTCGGGGAGAGGCCAAAATCTCCCTCTCCTTTGGAGAGGGCTGGGGTGAGGCCAGCAACCTCCCTCTCCTTCGGAGAGGGGCGGGGTGAGGCCAAAAATGAGGCCATACCCTACAACTACATCATGGGCAACCCGCCGTTTGTGGGGGGAATGCTTATGACACGAGAGCAAAAAGAGGATATGCAAAGCATATTAGGAGATGCAAAGGGTGTAGGCGAAATGGACTATGTTTGCGCATGGTATCGCAAAGCGCTTAACCTTATCAAAGGAACCGACTGTCGTTGTGCTTTTGTGTCCACCAACAGTATATGTCAGGGACAACAAGCAGTTAGTCTTTGGAAACCGCTCTTTGGAGAGGGACTACATATCGACTTTGCCTACCGCACTTTCCGTTGGGACAGCGAGGCAAGTCTCAAAGCGCATGTGCATTGTGTGATAGTCGGTTTCAGTTGTACAAAAGACACTCGTCCCAAATATATATTCACCGAAAGTGGAGAGAAGACAAATGCGTCCTATATAAATGCGTATCTTTCTAATGCAAAGGATGTATTTGTAGAAAGCAAATCTACTCCTCTATGCGATGTACCTCCTATGAATTTCGGCAGTATGCCACGAGACGGGGGTGGTTTTATTCTCACTGCTGAAGAGCGAGAAGAATTCATCCGGAAAGAGCCTCTAACCGAAAAATGGATACACTTGTATCTCGGAGCCGAAGAGTTCATACACAACAAGAAACGCTATTGCCTTTGGCTTGTAAATGCGTCGCCTAATGAACTGCGTAATAGCAAGTTAGTAATGGAGCGCATTACAGCGGTACGAGATTTCCGATTAGCAAGCAAGGCAGCAGCGACACGCAAGTTTGCAGAAACCCCACAAATCTTCGCACAGATAGCACAGCCAAATACAGAGTACATTATTGTACCATGCGTTTCTTCTGAGAAAAGGCGATATATTCCCATAGGGTTTTGCCCTGCTGATGTAGTAGCGTCTAATCTCGTCCAAATTATCCCCAACGCCACGCTGTACCATTTTGGGGTGCTGACGAGCAATGTACACATGGCGTGGATGCGGG
>CAVBBP010000040.1:0-25131 GCA_963593685.1 Segatella copri | reverse complement strand
AGCACCATAGCCGTCAGGCAGGGCAATGCCGACTGTGGCAGCGAAATATCACGGCCGTTTTTCAACCAAAAACGAAGCGAATTCACTATAATTATGAATTTTGAATTACGAATTATGAATTATTACATTCCGAAACACCGCCAAAATTTAATTAAATAATTGGAAATTAGATAATTGGATAATTAAAAAGTCCTTTGTCTTTATTCTTTATTCTTTATTCTTTATTCTTTATTCTTTATTCTATAACCTATAACCTATAACCTATAACCTATAACCTCTCATTGTCAATTGTCAATTATCAATTATCACTTTTCTTGCTACTTGCTACTAATCATCAATTAATTTCTTGTACCGAATCCGTTTGGGTTCTTCGTTGCCAAGGCGCATGCGTTTGTTTTCTTCGTATTCGCTGTACGAGCCTTCGAAGAAAAAGACTTGCGAATCGCCCTCGAACGCCAAAATGTGCGTGCAGATGCGGTCGAGAAACCAGCGGTCGTGGCTGATGACTACAGCGCAACCAGCAAAGTTGTTCAAGCCTTCTTCGAGCGCACGCAGCGTGTTCACATCGATGTCGTTGGTGGGCTCATCGAGCAGCAGCACATTGGCTTCCGATTTCAGCGTCAGTGCCAAGTGCAGACGGTTGCGTTCACCGCCCGAAAGCACGCCGCAGAGTTTTTCTTGGTCTGCGCCTGTAAAGTTGAAACGGCTCAAGTAGGCGCGTGCGTTGATGTCGCGACCAGCCACACGGATAAATTCTGTGCCGCCGCTCACCACTTGATAAATCGATTTTTGCGGGTCGATGGCTTCGTGCATCTGATCGACATAACCGATTTTCACCGTTTCGCCCACCTCGAAAGTGCCGCTGTCGGCCTTTTCGCTGCCAATAATCATGCGGAAAAGCGTGGTTTTGCCAGCGCCATTCGGTCCAATCACGCCCACAATGCCGTTGGGCGGCAGCGTAAAGTTGAGGTGCTCGAACAGCAGGCGGTCGCCAAAGCCTTTGCTCACATCGATGGCGTTTATCACTTTGTTGCCGAGGCGCGGCCCGTTGGGAATGAAAATCTCGAGTTTCTCCTCGCGCTCTTTTTGGTCTTCGTTCAGCAGGGCATCGTAAGCGTTCAGTCGGGCTTTGCCTTTGGCGTGGCGTGCCGATGGTGCCATGCGCACCCATTCCAACTCGCGTTCAAGCGTTTTGCGGCGTTTGCTGGCCTGTTTCTCCTCCTGCTCCATGCGTTTGGTTTTCTGTTCGAGCCAGCCGCTGTAGTTGCCTTTCCACGGAATGCCTTCGCCGCGGTCGAGTTCGAGAATCCAGCCCGCCACATGGTCGAGAAAATAGCGGTCGTGCGTTACGCAAATCACCGTGCCTTTGTACTGTTGCAGATGTTGTTCGAGCCAATCGATGCTCTCTGCGTCGAGGTGGTTGGTGGGCTCGTCGAGCAGCAGCACATCGGGTTCTTGCAGCAGTAGGCGGCAGAGTGCCACGCGGCGGCGTTCGCCTCCCGATAGGTGGCGCATCACGGCGTTTTCGTCGGGACAGCGCAGCGCGTCCATGGCGCGTTCCAGTTTGGTGTCGATGTTCCACGCGTCGTGCTGGTCGAGTTTGTCCTGCACTTCGGCTTGGCGCGCCAGCAGTTTGTCGAAATCGGCGTCTGGTTCGGCAAAGGCGGCGTTTATCTCCTCAAATTCGCGGAGCAGCGCCATTACTTCGGCCACGCCCTCTTGCACCACCTCTTTCACGGTTTTCTCTTCGTCGAATTTCGGGTCTTGTTCAAGATAACCCACGCTGTAACCGGGCGAAAAGACCACCTCGCCGTCGTACGATTTGTCGATGCCAGCGATGATTTTCATCAAAGTCGATTTGCCTGCGCCGTTCAGGCCGATGATGCCAATTTTTGCACCGTAGAAAAACGAAAGGTAGATGTTTTTTAGTATTTTTCGTTGTGGCGGAATGGTTTTGCTCACATTCACCATCGAAAAAATCACTTTTTTGTCGTCTGCCATAGTAGTTAAATTCAGATTGGTTTGTGTAAAGTGCAAAGTTACCAATTTTTCCTGTTTCGTCGCTATGCCAATGCCGATTTTTTTATTTTGGCAGAAAATGCTATCTTTGTGGCGCAAACCAATACCTCAGACGGTCATGAAACGCCTGTTTTTCTGCTTCACGCTGCTGCTTTTCTTGTTTGCTTCGTGCAAAAAAGAGGAGGATTTCTCCATTCCAATCGATGGCGAAGGTCATGTGTATGCCACGCAGCAAATCGGTTCGCGTACATGGATGCTCGGCGCACTGAACACCACTCTATATAACGACGGTTCGCCCATTTTGCTCGATACAGCGTGGAACAGAGCCGACCGTGCGGCGGTCTATTGCAACTACGACAACGACCCGAAAAATGCCGAAAAATATGGCCGCCTCTACAACTGGCACGCCGTCAATTCGGGGCGGCTTGCGCCCAAAGGGTGGCATGTGGCTACCAAAGACGATTGGGAGGATTTGGCGCGCACTTTTGGCGATTTGTACAGCGTAGGCATCGCACTGAAAGCCCTGACTGATTGGGAGTTTTACAGCGATAGCATCACCGCCACCAACGAGAGCGGCTTGGGTTTGCTGCCCACAGGCTGCCGCGAAAACTACATCGACAGTCTTGCGCATCACGGCGAATTTCACGATCGAGGACGAATGGGCTTTTGGTGGACTTCCACGCAGAGCATAGGCAGCGGCGGCTATGTGATGTCGCTTTCGTACAAGAGCAACGAACTGTTTGGCTACAACTCTGCACCCGACTTTGGGGCGGCCGTGTTGTGCGTAAAAGACTGATTTTTTGTTTTTTGCCCGCCTGTTTATAACTTTTTGCTAAAAAATTTTGCAGAATCAAAAAAAAGCAGTACCTTTGCACCGCTTTTTCAGAAAGCACTGATTTGCTAGCTCAGTTGGTAGAGCATCACACTTTTAATGTGGGGGTCCTGGGTTCGAGCCCCAGGCAGATCACCGAAGAGGACTTGTCGCTTGGCAGGTTCTCTTTTTTTCGTAATCCCTCGCCCCACTATACAACGCAAGCGCAGAATTTCCCAATTCCGCGCTTGACTGCTAATTAACCTAAAAACTTATGATTTTTTGAATTTCAGATTTCACTGATTTTTGCTCCGCTCGGCATTGCCCAAACGAGTTTGGCACTGCTCTCGCTTATCGCAAAAATTCAAATTTCAAATTGCGCTACGCGCGGTTTCAGAGTTTCAAAGTTTCAGAGTTTCAAATTGCGGTTGCCGAAATACCACAATCTTCAAATTTTCAAATAATTAAATAATTGGAAATTAGATAATTGGGTAATTAAATTCACTTCTCACTACTAACTACTCACTACTAACTACTAACTACTAACTTCTCACTAAAAAATTCCTCACTCCTCACTCCTAATTCCTCACTCTCAAAAGAGGTTGCCTATCTGCCAAACGGCAAACGAAACTAACCACGCCACGCTGGTGGTGTAGAGTACCGAAAATACTGCCCAACCGCGTCCTGCTTCGCGCCTGATGGCCGAAATGGCGGCAATGCAGGGGAAGTAGAGTAGTATGAACAGCATGAAGGTGTAGGCTTTGAGCGGCGTGAAAAATGGCTGCCCGAGCGTGTCAGTTTGCGCACGCAGACTCTCGACCAGCGATTGCGAATTTTCGGTGTCGCCCGCCTCGTCGTTGTAGAGTATGCCGAGCGACGACACCACAATCTCTTTGGCGGCCAAGCCCGTTACAAGGCTCACGCCCATTTTCCAGTCGAAGCCGAGCGGTTTGACCACTGGTTCGACAGCGTGTCCGATGCGCCCGATGTACGAATTTTCGGTCTGCTGCGCCAGCGTCATCTCCTCGTTCTGGCGCGGAAAATAGCCCAACGCCCAGATGATAATCGACGCCAAAAGTATCACAGTACCCATTTTTTTCAGATATTGCGCACTTTTGTCCCACATGTGTACCAGCGTGTTGCGCATGGTAGGAATGCGGTAGGGTGGCAGTTCCATCACAAACTGGTCGCTGGCGTTTCGGAACACGGTCTTGTTCAGCACTGTGGCGGTAACGATAGCCACCACAATGCCAATCAGGTAGAGGCTCATCAGCACAAGTGCCTGATGTTTGTCGAAAAATGCCGAAACGAGCAGCAGATAGACTGGCAGTCGCGCCGAACAACTCATAAATGGCACGGTGAGTATGGTGAGAATGCGGTCTTTGCGGTTTTCGAGCGTGCGTGTGGCCATGATGGCTGGCACGCCGCAACCGAATCCGATGATGTACGGAATGAACGATTTGCCGTGCAGCCCAATGCGGTGCATCAGTTTGTCCATGATGAAAGCGGCGCGCGCCATGTAGCCCGTGTCTTCGAGCAGCGAGATGAACAGGAACAGAATCAAGATATTTGGCAAGAACACCAGCACACCGCCCACGCCAGCGATGATGCCATCGACAACGAGGTCGTTGAGCATACCAGTGGGCAGCAGCGTTGCCACCCAGCGGCCAAGTGCGCCGATGCCCATTTCGAGCCACTTCTGCGGATAGGCACCCAGCGTGAATGTGGCTTGAAACATCACCCACATAAAGAGCAGCAACACAGGAAATCCGAGCCAACGGTTGGTCAGCACGGTGTCGAGCGCATAGGCCAAACGGTGTTTGTCGCCGTTGGAGCGTGTGAGCGTTTCGCCGAGTGCGCCACGAATGAAACCATATTTCAGGTCGGAAATCACGCTCGAAATGTCGTCGCCATACTCGCGTTCGATGTCGCTGCGGCACTTGTCGGCAGTTGCTTTTATTTCGGCGTAATTGGGTAGATCTGCCATTTCGCGCTGCGTAACGCTGTCATTTTCAATCAGTTTGATGGCGATATAGCGTCCGCAGAAAGCACCACTCACAGGGCCATTGGCTTCCACCAGATTTTTCACGGCAACGATGGCTTTCTCCACATTTTCGCCGTAGTTGATGTGAATGTGTTTCGATGCGCCCGCTTGGTCTTCGTACACACGCACAATGTTTTCGAGCACATCGTCGATGCCGCGCCCAGTGCTTGCCACCACTGGCACAATGGGAAAACCGAGCATACGCGACAGACTTTGGTGGTCGAGCCTATCGCCCGATTTTTCGAGTTCGTCGTACATGTTCAGTGCCATCACCATGCGTGGGTTCAGGTCGATGAGTTGCGTGGTGAGAAAGAGGTTGCGCTCCAAATTGCCCGCATCGACAATGTTCAGCACCACATCGGGCTGCTGTTTGGCAATGAAATCGCGCACATAGAGTTCTTCGGGCGTGTATTCGGTGAGCGAGTAGGTGCCGGGCAGATCGACCAAATTGATGGTGTAGCCGCGGTGTGTGAAAACGCCCGTTTTTGCATCGACGGTAACGCCGCTGTAGTTGCCCACCTTTTCGCGCAGGCCTGTGGCGTGGTTAAAAAACGATGTCTTGCCGCAGTTGGGATTGCCCACCAGCGCCACGGTAATCTGTTTGCTCAACTCGTCGGCTTCGTGCGCCACATGCTCCTCGAGCGTGCCGTGGTAGATGTTGTCGGGGTGTGCGCCCTCTTCGAGCGACACCACCTCGATGTTGGCGGCCTCGGCGCGGCGCAGCGACACATGACTCCCCATTATTTGGTATTCGATAGGGTCGAGTAGCGGTGCATTTTTCAGCACCGACACCGTTTCGCCCTTCACAAATCCGAGTTCCAAAATGCGGTGGCGGAAACCGCCGTGTCCGTGAACCTTTGCAATCACGCACCGTGTGTGCGTTGGCATATCGGCTAAGGTTCTTTTTGCATTCATCGGTTTCTCGTTTTTTACCGATACAAAATTACAAACTCTCCGCCGCCTGTGCAATACCGCAAAATGGGGATTTTTTTTAGTGAGTGAGGAGTTAGGAATTAGGAGTGAGGAGTGATGCGGCAGAGCAGCAATTTCAGAATTTCAGATTGTAGGGACGCACCGCACGCGTCCAAACAATCATTCTGCCCCGAAAACGATTGCGTCTCTGCAAAAACAGCAGCACAGGGAATTCCGTGCTGCTGTTATGTTTTTTTTTTGCCAAAAATGTTGATTCAACAAAGGAAAATTCAACTGTGCGAAAGCACTATTTCACCACCACTTTGGTGGTTTGGCTGCCGTGGCGCACCACATAGATGCCGTGCGTGAGGTTGCCGTTGTGACTGGTAACATTCTGCCCTGTGATGCTGTAGATTTGTGCCGTTTCGGGCGCAACTATCGTACCTTCGTGGGCATAAATGCTCGCAACCGCCACACCCTGCAACGCCGTAGCCGAAGCAGGATATTCAACCAAAACCTTGGTCATATCAACATCGGTATAAAACAAAGCAAAAAGGCTTGGAACAAGTTCAAACGCGGCTACATCATCGCCTGTCAAAACAAATTGATATTGACTTTCGCCTGCAGAAACCTGATAAGTTCCGCCATCGTCTGTTCCCAATGAGAGCATTTCATCACCCATATTTTCGTAAGTTGTTAAATCAGGGCAAGCATACAAATAGATGTAACTATCGGAGGTTAAAGATTTGGAGAATTGTATGGTAATACGCGTATTTTCGGGGACAGAACTCCAATCAAAGGTTGTTTGGGGGACAATCAAATTGTATGCAGTGTTGTAATAAACGCTCGTACTTTTCCCTTCCCAAGCTGTGATAGGTGCTTGATAATCAACCGCAAAGAGCGGCAATGCCAGTAAAACGGCCAAAAGAATGGTGTAGAGTTTTTTCATATTCATTTTTTTTAGGTTGATCAGTTGATCAGTTGATTGGTTGATTGGTTGATTGATGAGTTTAACGCATTGGTGAAAGTTTCAACTTTCAGGTTTCAAGTTTTCGGTAGCCGAAATTATTATTCATTATTCATTGTTCATTGTTTATTTTTTCGGACGCACTCGGTGCGTCCCTACTTTTGCACTTTTATACTTTTACACTTTCGCACTTTCTTGCTACTTGCTACTCACATCTTGCGACTAAAGAATACGCAAAGTTACGGACTTTTTTTGTAAAAAGCAAGCGTTTTGGCAAAAAAAAAGACGATTCTCGCTCCGAGAAGGGGACGAGAACCGCCAAAAATGCGCTACGGAGGCTGTTTAGCAGGCCTTGCCGTCGCTGCCGAGTACATTCACAATTTTGTGAATATAGAGTTTTTTCATGTTGTCGCGCGCGGGGCCGAGGTATTTGCGCGGGTCGAATTCGGCTGGTTTTTCGGCCAACACCTTACGAATGGCGGCGGTCATAGCCAGACGGCTGTCGCTGTCGATGTTGATTTTGCAGACGGCCGATTTGGCTGCTTTGCGCAACTGCTCTTCGGGAATGCCGATAGCGTCGGGCAGGTTGCCGCCATATTTGTTGATGGTATCGACCTCTTCTTGCGGCACACTCGACGAGCCGTGCAGCACAATCGGGAATCCGGGCAACTCTTTTTCGACGCCTTCGAGCACATCGAATGCCAATGGTGGCGGAACGAGTTTGCCTTCGGCGTTGCGAGTACACTGTGCAGGCGTGAATTTGTATGCGCCGTGCGATGTGCCGATAGAGATGGCGAGACTGTCGCAGCCCGTTTTCGAGGTGAAATCGACCACCTCTTCGGGGCGAGTGTAGGTGTGGTGATCGGCCACAACATCGTCTTCAACGCCAGCCAACACACCGAGTTCGCCTTCGACTGTTACATCGAATTGGTGTGCGTAATCGACCACTTTTTTGGTCAGTGCCACATTTTCGTCGTAAGGCAGGTGCGAACCGTCGATCATCACCGACGAAAAGCCCATGTCGATGCACGATTTGCAGAGTTCGAACGAGTCGCCGTGGTCGAGGTGCAGCACGATTTCGGGTTTCTCCCAACCGAGTTCTTTGGCATAAGCCACAGCGCCTTCGGCCATGTAGCGGAGCAGCGTTTGATTGGCGTAGTTGCGTGCGCCTTTCGACACTTGCAGAATGACGGGCGATTTTGTTTCGGCCGCCGCCATGATGATGGCCTGCAACTGTTCCATGTTGTTGAAATTGAACGCAGGAATGGCATAGCCGCCTTTCACTGCTTTGGCAAACATTTCGCGTGTGTTTACCAATCCTAAATCTTTGTAATTTACCATATAATTGTTTTTTTTGGAGTAAAGAGTAAAGAATAAAGAGTAAGGACTTGGACAGTGCGATTTTAGTCTTCGTCTTAATCTTGGTCTTCGTCTTCGTCTTTTTCAAAGTGCAAAAGTACTAATTTTTTCTAATTTAACAATTAGTAATTTTCCTTTTTAATTTCGAAATAGGCTTGTGGGTGTTTGCAGGCGGGGCACTCCTCGGGCGCTTTTTTGCCTACATGAATGTAACCGCAGTTGCGGCACTGCCACACCACTTCGTCGTCTTTGGCAAATACTTTCGCCACCTCGATGTTGGCCACAAACGCGCGGTAGCGTTCTTCGTGTCCCTTTTCGGCCACAGCGATGGCGCGGTACATGGCGGCAATTTCGGGGAATCCTTCGGCTTCGGCCACATCGGCAAAGTGCGGATAGAGTTCAGCCCACTCTTCGTATTCGCCAGCGGCGGCGGCTTGCAGATTGTCGAGCGTGCGCCCGATGACACCCGCTGGGAAGCAAGCATTCACTTCGACCATGCCGCCTTCGAGGTATTTGAACATGCGTTTGGCGTGTTCTTTCTCTTGGTCGGCCGTTTCGGTAAAGATGGCGGCTATCTGTTCGAAGCCCTCTTTTTTGGCTGCGCTTGCAAAGTAGGTGTAGCGCATACGAGCCTGACTTTCGCCAGCAAACGACTGCATCAGGTTCTTTTCGGTTTGAGTTCCTTTTACTGATTTCATAGTTGTAAAGTTTTTAGGTGGAATATAGTTGATTGGTTGATTAGTTGATTAGTTGATCGGTTGATTGGTCGTTGATAAGTTGATGAGTTGATGAGTTTAATGCATTGATAAAAGTCTGTGCGGCAAAAACAATCTTCAAATTTTCAAATCTTCAAATTTTCAAATGAAAAAACTTTTCACTTTCAACTTTATACACTTTTAACTTTCCACAAAGATAGCATTTTTGGTTGGGAGATGCAACTGTTTTGGCGTTTTTTTTGTACTTTTGTGTTTTCAAAAAATTATTGGAACAAATAGTATGCCAAACCAAGCTGCTGCGAGCGAAAACAATTCGGAACAATTGCGTAAGTTGCTCAACGATAGCCAGTTTGCTGCTGCCACCTACTGCGATGGACCGTCGCTGATTGTGGCAGGTGCAGGCTCGGGCAAGACGCGTGTGCTGACCTACAAAATAGCCTATCTGCTGCAACAAGGTTGGCGGCCTTCACAAATTTTAGCACTTACATTTACCAACAAGGCGGCCAACGAGATGAAGGAGCGCATCGCCAAAATTGTGGGCGAGAAAACAGCGCGCTACCTTTGGATGGGCACATTTCACTCCATTTTTGCGCGTATGCTGCGCACCGAAGCCGACCATATCGGGTTCACGCACGACTTTACCATCTACGACCAAAGCGACTCTAAAAGCCTGATACGCAGTCTGATAAAGGAGATGAAACTCGATGACAAAGTGTACAGACCAAGTGCCATTCAGGGGCGCATTTCGTTTGCCAAAAACCAACTGATAACGCCTACGCTCTACGAGGCGAGTGCCGACTGTATGCAGAGCGACCGCAATTCGCGCACGCCGCTGTTTTTGGAAATCTACAAAAACTACTGCCAACGCTGCCACGCCGCCAACGCCTTGGATTTCGACGATTTGTTGCTCTACACCAACATTTTGTTCGACCGAAATCCTGACATTTTGGCACAATATCAGCAGCGTTTTGGCTATATTTTGGTCGATGAGTATCAGGACACAAACCGCGCTCAACACCTGATAGTGAGCAAGTTGGCAGCGCAGCACCAGCGCATTTGCGTGGTAGGCGACGATGCGCAGAGCATCTACTCGTTTCGTGGTGCCAACATCGACAATATGTTACTGTTCGAGCAGCAATATGCGGGCTGCCGCCTGTTCAAACTGGAACGCAACTACCGTTCGACGCAGACCATTGTGAATGCCGCCAATTCGCTCATCGAAAAGAACGAAAATCAGATACGCAAAACCGTCTATTCCAAAGGCGAAGTGGGCGACAAAATTCGTGTGATGGGCGCATACAGCGACTACGACGAGGCGTTTGCTGTGGCGGCGGCACTGTGCGACAAACTGGCAGCTAACCACGATGAATACAGCGATTACGCCATTCTCTACCGCACCAACGCCCAGTCGCGCGTGCTGGAAGAGGCGTTGCGCAAACGCGCTGTGCCGTACAAAATCTACGGCGGACTGTCGTTCTATCAGCGCAAAGAGGTGAAAGATGTGCTGGCATATCTGCGTTTGATAGTGAATCCAAGCGACGAAGAGTCGTTCAAACGCGTGATAAACTACCCTGCGCGCGGCATTGGCGAAACCACGCAAAACAAAGTTTTGGCTTGTGCGCACGACCACAATGTGAGTGCGCTGCAAGTGGCGCAGCAGCCCGCACAGTTTGCGCTCGATGTGAACAAAGGCGCAGCAAAAAAACTGGCAGATTTCGGTGCGTTTATCGACGGATTTCGGCAACTGAACGGCGAAAAAGACGCTTACGCCATTGCCGAACAGTTGGTGTTGGAGTCGGGAATTATGCGCGACATACTGGCCGACCAATCGCCCGACAGCCTCGACCGCAAAGAGAATGTGCAGGAGTTGTTGAACGCCATCAACCAGTTTTGCGAAGAGAAAGCCAACGCAGGCGAAACGGAATTGCGTCTGGAAGATTTTCTGTCGGAAGTGGCGCTGCTCACCGACCAAGACAACGAGAAGCCCGAAGACCGCAACCGTGTAACGCTGATGACCGTGCATTCGGCCAAAGGGCTCGAGTTTAAGCATGTTTTCATCGTCGGATTGGAAGAAAATCTGTTCCCATCGGCCATGTGCGAAACTTCGCGCGAAATCGAAGAGGAGCGACGGCTGCTCTATGTGGCCATCACGCGCGCCAAAAGCGATTGCACCATCAGTTACGCCAAATCGCGCTTCCGCAATGGGCAGACGCAGTTTCAGAACCGCAGCCGTTTTATCGACGACATCGACACGCAATATCTGCAACTGCCGCCCGAAATGCGTGTGCAGCCGCGTGTAGAACGCCCTGTTTTGCCGCGTTTTTCGGGCTTCAAAGGCGGATTTGCGCCACGCACTGCCGACAATGAGCCACAAAAACCTGCGCCCACGCCAAATATGCGCCGTGTAACGCCCAGCATGGTGGCAGGCAATGCCAAATTCCCGTTCCGCGAGGGTATGCGCGTGCGCCACAACCGCTTCGGCGATGGCGAAATTCTGCGCATCGAAGGCGATGGCGACAGCACCAAAGCCATCGTAGCATTCGACACCAACGGCATCAAACCGCTATTGCTGAAATATGCGCGACTAACCGTGATTTAGTGAGAAGTGATGCGGCAGAGCCGCAATTTCAAAATTTCAAATTTCAGAATTTCAAATTTCAAATTTCAAATTTCAAATTCAATAATTAGAAACTAGAAACTAGAAATTAGAAACTTTCGCCAATGCGTTAAACTGATCAACCGATCAACCAATCAACTAATCAACCAAAATTGCAATAAAACACAAAAAAAATCGTTTTAGAAATTAGCGAAAGATTACGCCGTTGAAACGCTTTTTGTTCATATTTGTTGGTTTTGTGCTCTGCTTGGCGGCGGAGGCTAAACGCATCTATGTGCGCGGCTATGTATTGGACGAGACGCAGCACGCCATCGCATTTGCCAATGTGCAGGTGAAGGGCACTACGCAAGGCACTTCGACCAACGAACAGGGCTTCTACGAATTGCGCGCCGAAGTTACCGATTCGTTTGCGGTGGTCTTTTCGTGCATCGGCTACGAGACGGTCGAGGAGAGTTTTTCGCTCGACGAAGATGTGCTGAATATCACCAAAACGCTGAAGCCGTTTTCGACCGAACTCGGCGATGTGGAGGTGCGCGCCTACAAACGCCAGCCGTCGAATATGCAGGTGCTGAACACCGACCAATTTCGCATGACTCCCGACGCTTCGGGCGGCAATATCGAGTCGCTGCTCACCTCGTTTGCAGGCGTCAATTCGAGCAACGAACTCAGTTCGCAGTACTCGGTGCGCGGCGGCAACTACGACGAAAACAGCGTTTATGTGAACAATATCGAGGTCTATCGGCCGCTGCTGGTGCGTGCTGGTCAGCAGGAAGGGCTCAGTTTTATCAATCCCGATTTGGTGCAAAGCGTGCAGTTTTCGGCAGGCGGATTTGGTGCGCGCTACGGCGACAAAAGTGCGTCGGTGCTCGATGTAACCTACAAAACGCCAGAGCGGCTCGAAGGCTCGCTTTCGGTGAGTTTGCTTGGTGCCACGGCCTATCTCGGCTCGAAATCGAAAAACTTTACGCAGGTGCACGGCATTCGCTACAAAACATCGTCGTATCTGCTCGGATCGCTCGACACCAAAGGCGAATATGCGCAGTCGTTTGTCGATTATCAGACCTATATGACCTTCCGTTTTAACGACAAGTGGGACGGCTCGTTTCTCGGCAATTTTTCGCAAAATTACTACCGATTCATTCCAAAAGAGCGCGAAACGGCTTTTGGCACACTCACGCTGAATCGCAATTTCAAAGTCTATTTCGAGGGTCAGGAAAAAGATGTTTTCCGCACCTATTTTGGGGCGTTCACCGTCAATTTCAGACCGACAAGCAAGTTCAAATTCAGTCTGATGGCATCGGCGTTCAACACCAACGAGCGCGAAACCTACGACATCACGGGGCAGTATTGGCTCTCCGACCTCGACATCAACAACACGGGCAACACCAACAACCAAGGCGTTGGCACTTACCACGAACATGCGCGCAACCGCCTGTCGGCCACGGTGGCCAATGTGTCGCACATCGGCGAGTGGAAACAGGGCAACAACACGCTGCAATGGGGCATTACGGGGCAAGCCGAAATCATTTTCGACCGACTGCGTGAGTGGGAATTTCGTGATTCGTCGGGCTACTCGCTGCCGCACGACGCTCAAAAAGTCAATCTGGTGTATAATCTCTCCTCGAAGCACGACCTCTACTCGGCACGCATGACAATGTTTCTCGAAGAGAGTTACCGCCTCGATTCGCGCAGCGGCATTTGGACTTTCAACGGCGGCATCCGCGCCAACTATTGGAATTTCAACAACGAATGGCTCGTCAGTCCGCGCTTGTCGGCCACATACATACCCAATTTCAATCCCGATTTCGATTTTCGTTTGGCGGTGGGACTTTATCATCAAGCACCATTTTATAAAGAGATTCGCCTCGAACAAGAAGACGAAAACGGCAATAGAAACATTGTGCTGAACAAAAACATCAAAGCGCAACGCTCGCTGCATGTGGTGCTGGGTGCCGACTACTATTTCAGGCTGTGGAACCGTCCGTTCAAATTTACCGCCGAAGCCTACTACAAGCCCAGCGACCGCGTGAATCCGTACTATGTGGACAATGTGCGCATACGCTACTTGAGCCACAACGAGGCCGTGGCGCAAACGGCGGGCATCGACATCAAACTGTTTGGCGAATTTGTGCCAGGCACCGACTCGTGGATTTCGTTCTCGTGGATGTATTCGAAAGAGAATCTGCTGAATGATTCGTACGATGTTTTCAGCAACACAGGACACAAACTCGGCGAGGTGAAACCAGGCTGGATTGCGCGCCCCAACGAACAACGCTACAATCTGTCGCTATTTTTTCAGGACTATTTTCCGAAACACCCCGAATACAAAGTCTATCTGAAACTCGTTTGGAGCGACGGTCTGCCATTTGGTCCGCCCCACAGCGAACGCTACCAAGCCACACTGCGCACCAAAGCCTACAACCGCGTGGACATCGGTGCGATGCGTGGGTTTGTGCAGGGTCGCGAAAAATTTATGAGCCGCCAGAAAGTGGTAAAAGCCTTTTGGCTCAACTTGGAACTCTTCAACCTGTTCAACATCAAAAATGTCAATTCGTACTACTGGGTAACCGACATCTACGACGAGCAGTTTGCCGTGCCAAACTACCTCACAGGCTTCATGGTCAATTTCAAAGTTACGGTGGACTTTTAGGGTGGAAAGTGTGTAAAGTGTAAAGTGTAAAGTGAAAAGTAAAAAGTGAAAAGTAAAAAGTGAAAAGTGAAAAGTAAAAAGTGAAAAGTAGGGACGTGGCGCGCCGCGTCCTTTTTTGTTGAATTGTTGAAGCGATTTTTATTTCTAGTTATAGCCCCCTTTCCCGTTTCCCCCGAAGGGGGAAAAGCCTTTTGGCTAATTATGAATTTAGAATTATGAATTATGAATTAAGCGCATTCCGACACGCCGCAATCTTCAAATTTTCAAATCTTCAAATAATTAAGTAATTGGAAATTAGATAATTGGGTAATTAAAAACACTCCTCACTTCTAACTAAAAAATTCCTAACTCCTAATTCCTAATTCCTCATTCAAAAACATTTCTCACTTCTCACTGTTTACTGGTTTCACTCCTTGTGCGGCGGCGATTTGCAGTAGGAATTGGTAGGCGGCATCGTGTTCGTTGGCGATGAGGCCGTCGAGAATGGCGTCTTTTATTTGTGTTTTGAATTCACCCACAAGGCGGCACGGCGGCAAATTGAAAATACGCATAATCTCCTCGCCATCGACGGGCGGTTGGAAGTTGCGAATGCGGTCTTTCTCCTCGATTTCGCGCAGTTTGCGGCGCACCAGTTTGAAATTGTGCGAAAAGCGTTTCACCTTCTCCATGTTGTTCGATGTGATGTCGGATTCGCACAGGGTCATCAGGCTGTCGATGTCGTTGCCAGCCTCGAAAAGCAGTCGGCGCACGGCCGAATCGGTTACCACATCTTCGCTCAAAACGATGGGGCGCATGTGGAGCAGCACCATTTTTTGCACAAATTTCATCGGCTCGCCCAGCGGCAGTTTCAAGCGTTTGAAAATGCGCGGCACCATGCGGCTGCCCACATAATTGTGGTTGTGAAAAGTCCAGCCTTGAGCATCGTCCCAGCGTTTGGTGGCTGGTTTGCCGATGTCGTGCAGCAGTGCCGCCCAGCGCAACCAAAGGTCGTCGCTTTTGGTGGCGAGATTGTCGAGCACTTTGAGCGTATGCAGAAAATTATCTTTGTGTGCGCGACCGTTGCGTTCTTCGATGCCTTTCATTGCCGCCAATTCTGGGAAAATGAGCGGAAGAAGCCCTGTCTTGTCGAGCAGAAAAAAGCCTATCGATGGGCGTGGAGCCGCCATTATCTTGTTCAATTCGTCGATGATGCGCTCCTGCGTGATGATGGCGATGCGGCTGGCGTTGCGTTTGATAGCGTCGAATGTTTCGGGCGCAATGCGAAAATCGAGTTGTGTGGCAAAGCGTATGGCGCGCATCATGCGCAGTGGGTCGTCGCTGAATGTGATGTCGGGGTCGCAGGGCGTGCGCAGAATTTTTGCCTCCATATCGGCCAACCCGCCAAAAGGGTCGAGCAGTTCACCGAAACGCGCTTTGTTCAAGCAGATAGCCAGCGCATTCACCGTGAAATCGCGGCGATTTTGGTCGTCTTCGAGCGTGCCGTCTTCCACTATTGGGTTGCGCGAGTTGCGTTGGTACGATTCGCGGCGCGCACCCACAAACTCCAACTCGTAACAACGGCATTTGACCTGCGCTGTGCCGTAGGTTCGGAACACCGACACATGTGCGCCGCTGCCCAGTTTGCGTGCCACCGCCTGCGCCATGTCGATGCCGCTGCCCACCACCACCACATCGATATCTTTCGATGGACGATGCAAAATAAGGTCGCGCACATAGCCACCAATCACATAGCATTCGAGACCGAGTTCGTCGGCCACGCTGCCAATAAGCGGGAATATCGAGCCTTTCAGTTCCACCATTTCGCAGTTCGAAATAATCGCTGCAAAGATACAAAATTAGTGGGAAAGTTTCGCGGCAATTTTTTCGGCGCAGCGTTCACCGTCCATGGCCGACGAGGTGATGCCGCCCGCATAGCCCGAACCTTCGCCAGCAGGGTAGAGGCCGTGCAGTTGCAGATGTTCGTAGGTGTTGGCATCGCGCGGAATGCGCACAGGCGACGACGAGCGGCTCTCGATGCCCACAATCACCGCTTCGTTGGTCAGAAAACCATGCATTTTGCGGTCGAACGCGCGGAAGCCTTCTTGCAACCGACGACCGATGCGCTCGGGCAACCACTCGTGCAGCGGCGAGGCGTTCACGCCTGGCAAGTAGGAGCATTTTGGCAGCGAATTTGAGGCGCGCCCAGCCACAAAATCGGCCAACCGCTGCGCTGGTGCTGTTTGCAGACCGCCGCCGTTGTTTTCGAACGCCATGCGCTCCAAATCCATCTGAAAATGCAGTCCGCACAACTCGCCGTAGTGCGCATATTCGGTCAGGTCTTCGGGGCGTAGTTCCACCACAATGCCCGAATTGGCAAAAGGCGAATTGCGGTGCGATGCCGACATGCCGTTCACTACAATCTGCTGCGGCTCGGTGGCCGACGGCACAATATGACCGCCCGGACACATACAAAACGAATAGACACCGCGCCCATCGGCTTGATGCACAAGGTTGTAGGTCGCTGCGGGCAGGTATGGATTGCGCTGTCGGCTGTGGTATTGTATGCTGTCGATAAGTGCTTGCGAATGCTCTACGCGCACACCCATAGCAAAGCCCTTCGCACATAATTTTATTTGCTGTTTTTCCAACAAAAAATAGATGTCGCGCGCCGAATGTCCAGTTGCAAGTATCACATTTTCAGCACGATAGGTGTCGCCTTGTGCGGTGCGCACGCCAGCCACACAGTCGCCATCGGTGAGCAGTGCGCACACCTTGCTGTCGAAGTGCATTTCGCCGCCGTTATCAACAATGGTTTGGCGCATATTTTTGATGATTTGCGGCAGTCGGTCGGTGCCGATGTGCGGGTGCGCCTCGTAGAGAATGCTGTCCTGCGCGCCGTGGCGGTGAAAAATCTCGAAAATGCGTTGTGTGTTGCCGCGTTTGTTGCTGCGTGTGTAGAGTTTCCCGTCCGAAAAAGTGCCTGCGCCGCCTTCGCCAAAACAGTAGTTCGATTCGGCGTTCAACGCCACATTGCGGTTCAGTTGTGCGATGTCGCGTTTGCGCTCCGACACCTCCCGACCACGCTCGAGCACGATGGGTTTCAGCCCGAGTTCGATGAGGCGCAATGCAGCAAAAAGGCCCGCTGGACCGCTACCGACAACGATTACTGGTTGCGCTTTCGACACATCGTGGTAGTGCAGTTCGTTTTCGTATTGGTACACGGCTTCGCCCTCGGTAAACAGGCGCACTTTGAGCAGCACCAAAGGCTGTCGGCTGCGTGCGTCGATCGATTTTTTGACGATTTGCAGGTGTGCAATGTCGCGGGGCGCACGGTTCAGTTTTTTGGCGGCTGCGTGCGCTATTTCGTCGTTGCTGGCGGCCTGTTCGGGCGCAAGTGTCAGTTGTATTTCTATCATTTTATCGAATTGAGATGCAAAAATACCCATTTTTTCGGTTTTGTCAAATAGATGTTTTTTGCTATTTTTGCAGTTCGTGCGAATTTTTATTGTCGTATGGTTGAAATAGAGGATACGGTGGTCAGTTTCGACCTGTTTGAACAGCAATTTTGTTGCGATTTGGGCGTTTGTCGTGGGCAGTGTTGCGTCGATGGCGACAGCGGTGCGCCGCTCGAACATGGCGAGCGTGCCGAACTTGAGCGGGTTTTGCCTGCCGTTTGGGACGATTTGTCGGAGGCAGCGTGCGCAGTTATTCGTCGGCAGGGCGTGGCTTATGTCGATTGTCAGGGCGATTTGGTAACCTCCATCGTCGATGGGCGCGAGTGCGTTTTTTCGTATGTCGATGCCGACGGCGTGTGCAAATGTGCCATCGAAAAGGCCTATCGCGAGGGGCGAAGCGCCTTCTACAAGCCGATTTCGTGCCATTTGTACCCAGTAAGACTGACCAAATACAAACATTTCACCGCCGTGAATTATCACCGTTGGAATGTGTGCGCGTGTGCCGAACGGAACGGCAAATCGCTGCGACTGCCTGTTTATAAATTTCTGAAAACGCCGCTCATTCGCCGCTTTGGCGAGGCGTGGTACACCGAACTGGAAGCCGCTGCCGCCGCCTACGAAGCGGAATTTTGTTCAATTGATAATGGATAATTAGTCGCAAGATGTGAGTAGCAAGAATAGTTAGGAGTGAGGAATTAGGAGTGAGGAGTGGCGCGGCAAATTTCAGATTTCAAATTTATAGATTTTTTCGCCGTTCGGCATTGCTCAAACGAGTTTGGCACTGCTCTCACTTGTCGAAAAAATTCAAATTTTCGGTAGCCAAAACGCCTTAATTTTCAAATCTTCAAATTTTCAAATTTTCAAATCTTCAAATACTTTCAACTTTATACACTTTATAGACTTTCCACTTTACAAACTTTATAAACTTTCAAACTTTCACACTAATTTAGCATGTCCTTTTTCGATTTGATATTGATTTCGGTAGGCTTGGCGATGGACTGTTTTGCGGTTTCCATTGCCAGCAGCATTGCTTACGGTCGCTACGATTGGCCGAAAATGTTGCGTATGGCCTTATTTTTCGGGCTTTTTCAAGGTTTGATGCCGCTCATCGGGTGGCTCGCTGGCGTAAGTTTCGCCGAGCAAATTGGCAAAATCGACCACTGGCTGGCGTTTGTCATTTTGGGCTATCTAGGCGGAAAAATGTTTATCGAAAGTCTGAAAAAAGAGAAGCCGCACGACGACCACAAAACGCCTTTTGGCTCGCTGCGTATGCTGCTGGTGATGGCCGTGGCGACGAGCATCGACGCGCTGGCAACGGGACTTATATTCGTGCCGCTGGGCAATTTTATTTTCACCGCCGCCGCCGTGATTGGGCTGGTCAGTTTCGTTTTCACGATTGTCGGGTGCGTCATCGGCGTGTCGTGCGGCAAGCGTTTTCGCCTGAATGTGGAACTCATCGGCGGCGTGATTTTATTTGCCATCGGTCTGAAACTTTTGTTGAGCCACTTGATAAACGGATGTTGAACTCGCTGTAAATAAACGCGTTACGAAAATTGTTCATCTCACATATCGCCACATCGACCGCGCCCGCTGGGAGGCGACGATTGCAGCAAGTGCCAACCGTTTGCCGTATGCTTGTGCGTGGTTTTTAGACGCTGTTTCGCCGCAATGGGAGGCGCTCGTCGGCGACGATTATGCGTTTGTGATGCCGCTCCCCGTAAAACGAAAATTTGGCGTGAAATATGTCGTTCAACCGCGATGGACACAGCAACTCGGCATCTTTTCGGCGCAACCGATAACGCCCGAAATCGTCAAGGCGTTTTTGGCGAAAATTCCCTATTTGAGTTACGATTTCAACCTGAATTATGCCAACATTTTTGGCGAAATACGCCCCAATTCTGTCATCGATTTGCACCACGATTACGCCACCTTGCGGCAGGCTTACGACAGCAACACGAAACGCAATATAGCGAAAGCGAAGCGGCACAATTTGTCCATCAAACCGATTGATATTGAGCAGTTTGTGCAATTTTGGTCGGCCGAAAACCGACAGATGCCGCTGGAACTGCACCAAAAACTGACGCTTTTGTGTGCGGCAGCTGCAAAACACGGTTGCGGTAAAATCAGAGGCGTTTTTTCGGCTGAAAATCAGTTGATTGCTGCACTATTTACCATCGAAATTTTCGACAGAATCGTCTATTTAACGCCAGTTTCGAATGCCGAAGGGAAGCAAAAATCGGCCATGTTTCTGTTGGTCGATCGGCTGCTGCAGCACCAAGCCACAAGCGGCAAACTGTTCGACTGCGAAGGCTCACGAATCCCTGGTGTGGCGCGGTTTTACGCTGGTTTCGGAGCACAACCGCAAAACTATTTCACCGTGCATCGCTGCCGTCCGCAGTGGTTGATAAAATTGCTACACCGATGAAAGTACTGTTTCTCAGTGCGTGGTATCATTCATTTGGCGATTACTGAAATTTGTCGTATCTTTGTGAATGAAATGCGGGAGGAGAGAATGATGTTTACCAAAGCCAATCATCAAGAACACAACGACATGCTCGACCTTATGCGAGGCTTTGCCGACACAGGACGCCCGCAAGTTGGCATATTTTGGTACGATTATGCGCACAATACTTTGTTCGGTGTGCAGAAAGATGATGCAGACCGCTATATCGACGCGGGTATCGGCACTATCCACAAATTGCACAAAGACTATTGGATGAAACAGCACTATCGTGCTGTAGCGAAAGGCGATACAGGGTCTATTTTTTATACCGAAACTAACTACACGCAGATACCTCGCGGACGAATTTTTGTGCGCCCCGACGGCAGTCTGTATGTAACGGTTGGGCACTGGATAGAGGGCAAGATAAATGGGCAACAAGTGGTAAATGCCGAGGCACTGCGTGAACTGCTCATCGATGAGTTTAACCTCCCCGAGGACTTTCCTTTCGTTATCGACGAGCATTGGGACATCGGACACGGTTGGTCAGGCGACAAACTATGAACGCACGCACACAAGATATTGCCTATTTCTTGTCCTTCTGTATCGAAAAATACAAAGAGCAGGAACACATCTCCGGTGCAGAGGCCACGAAACGCCTTGAACAATGGGGCGTTCTTCCTTATTTGGCAGATAACTTCGAGGTGCTGCATACCCAAAGTGCGCAATGGATATTGGAAGATATTAACGAATTTATCCACTTACACAAAAACGACCGACTATGATAGTCTATCACGGCAGTTTGGAGATTGTTACATGCCCCGAAATACGCATTCCTAATCGTACATTGGATTATGGTACGGGGTTCTACACGACCACTTCACTCGAACAAGCCACTATGTGGGTAAAACGGAAAATGCAAGAAAGGAAGGCATCAGAGGGCTTTGTAAACAGTTATTCTCTTAGCCTGATAGACGGCTTATCTTTTTTGCAATTCAACACACCAACAGAGGAGTGGTTGGATTTTGTCATGTGCAATCGAACAGACAGAAACTATCAACATAGTTACGATATGGTCTATGGACCTGTAGCCAACGACAAAGTTTATGCGGCATTTGCACTCTATGAAGGCGGACTGCTTACCAAGCAAAATTTGATAGAGGAGTTGAAAACCTATACCCTAGTAGACCAATACCTTTTTCATACGGAGAAGTCTCTTCAATGTTTATCTTTTATCCAAGCCGACAAAATTACCCTATGACCGAGATTACACAACAAAACTTATATCTTCTGCTCCCGTCGAAAGTGAGCCGAGTAGCCACTATGCTTATGGAGGACACCCACGAAAATGTAGTGGATGCTGTTTGCCGGGTGTATCAATCGGAGATGTACTGCCAACTCGAGCAAGAGCACACCAAACTCTGGCACGAAGGTCCTGTAGCACTATACCAACGAATGCAATGAAAGTACTCTTCTTACAATCAGCACATTACACCGAAGATGACCGCGTGTGGTATCATCAGCGGACTGCATTGTCAGAGGCGGGCTGCGAGGTGAATGTCTGTGGCAAAGAAGAGTTGCAAGGCGAAGGCAGGTTATCCATAATAGCCGCCAAAGCCAATGATTACCAAGTTATTATAGCGGACACCCCTCGCGTTCTATGGGCGGTTCGCAAAGCCAAACATGCCAAACTGATTTACGACATCACCGAGTGGTACCCCTCCAAGAAGAACCTCCGCGGGCTATGCCTGCCGCACAAGTGGGCAAAAGCCTTCCTCATGTGCCTGGCAAGCCTTTGGGCGGGCATACGTGCCGACGCTATTGTATTCCATTTGTTATTATTGAGCATTGGAGCGGTTACCTGCCTGTCAACTTTTCGTTCAAAGGCGGTTGGCATGGAATGGCGATGAAGCACATTGCCCGCAAAGCATCGTGCATTATGCCCGTCAGTCGGATGTTGGAAGAAGCCATGAAGCAATGCGGTATCCGCTGTTCCCGTTGGGAGAGAGTACATAATGTGGTAGATGATTTCTTCTATGAGGAACCTACCGAGCGCATTCCACGCAACTCTAATAGAATACGATTGCTGCATGTAAGTTGTTTCGACGAGCAAGCCAAGAATATACAAGGTTTGCTCCGTGCTTATCGGAAAGCCCTCGCAAGAAATGAGAATATGGAATTAGTGGTTGTCGGTACAGGAATTGACTTTGAGCAAGACAAGGAATATGCTGACAGTCTGCAGTTTCCAATGGGTAGCATTCGTTTTACGGGCGAGGTTCCTCCGATTGAGGTATGTCGGTGGATGTACGCCAGTGATGCATTCGTGCTATTCTCACGCTACGAGACTTTTTCCGTCGTGCTTGCAGAGTGCCAAGCCGTAGGACTACCGATTATCACTTCACGCGTTGCGGGAATAGCAGAAAACCTTTCTAAAGAATGCGGCATAGTTGTAGAGGTAGAAGATGAAACGGCTCTTACTAATGCCATACTCGAAATGGTGAGCCATTTGGATAATTATTCCGCAGAGCGTATCCGACACTACGGAGATAAATACCGTTATGATACGGTTGGGAAAGAACTAATGGCGGTGTATCATTCGGTCTGCAAGCCTCGTTCGTAGTTGCGTACAAGTGACAAGTACCATAGCAGTTGTACGCCGATAACGATAGCACTGGCTATACTGTATCCCGCAATGGCATAGAAAAAACTATGCTGCCAGATACCAATTCCCAAACCCAACAAACGCAAAACAATAAGCAGTACTTCTAAGTACAGCCCTATTTTCTGTTTCTTGAATACATCGCTCAGAAAGCAAATCGGTGCGACTAATACGGACATCAGTAGCCACGGCAACATGACTCGGATGTAATGCCCCGATATTTCCCATTCTGCTCCAAGCAGCCAGCGAGTGAGCGCAGGCAGCAAAAAGTAGAGTAGTGCAAATGTTGGCACAACTATCAGCAGAGCGTTCTTGATGAATTTTCGGAAAAACGGCGCAATGCTGGTGCGTTGGTTTACGCATTCGGCGGTTCGCTGATAAAAAACTTGGTACAACGATTTGGTAATGAGGCTTATCGGCGTGAATGCCAGCGTTACGGCCATGCCGAAATAGCCGATTTCGGTCAGACTGAAAAACGGCGTCAGAAGCAGAATGGGCAGGTTGCAACTGACGCTGTTCACCAGCGCACGCGGCAACGAAAATTTTGGAAAATTTGCATATTCACGAGCCACTGCGCGGCAAACACTGCGGTCGATGTGCAGCAATTCGCTCAATTTTTGCTTGAAATTGATGCAGATATTTGCCACAAGAGCAACAAACGGCGCGATTATCGACGAAACAATCAGTCCAAAACTGGTCGCTCCAACTACACCAAAGCCAATTTTGGCAAGTGCGCTCAACGAACTTTGCGTAACTTGGTACGCACTGATTTGTCCAAAGCATTTTTGGCGTGTGTACCAATAGTTGAGCAGTGTCCAAAGTGCAGAAACAAGCACAAAAATTGGCATCAGCCACCACCAATCGGCTAAATTTGGGGTCGAAAATAGGTTTGCGATTGGTGTCGAAAATGGAATTGTGAGTGTGCAAAGTGCTGTCAGACAGAGAGTTGTAAAAAGTCCGATGTGAACGCACGCAACGCCTTGCTTCTCCTCTTTTGGTAGGACAATGGCATATTGATATTCCGCCGTGGCGAGAATGACCAGCACGCCGCCGATGCTCAAAAAGAGGTTCAACAGCCCAAAATCGTCGGGCGAATAGAGGCGCGTGAGTATGGGATAGACTACCAAGCCTATCGCCTGCGCCACCACATTGGCTGTGAGCAGTTTAGCAGAATTTTTTGCCCAATCGGACGCCAAAATGTGCCGTATGTTGTTTTGCCATCTCATTTTTCGAATATGCACATCGTCCAGTTGTCGTTGGTCTGTTGTGCGACCAAACGCAGCCCGAGTGATTCGGCTTTTTTGTGCAAAATAGTTGTATCTTCTTCGTAGAAACCGCTGATTATCAGCGTTCCGCCAGCGTTCAAATCGGTCATGTAGGTCGGCATTTGGTCGAGCAGAATGTTGCGGTTGATGTTTGCCAAAATCAGGTCGAAACGGTCGCTGCCAATCTGTTCTGTACTGCCCAAACGCACCTCGATGCGGTCGCTAACGCCGTTCAATGCCGCATTTTCTTGGGCGTTGCGCTGCGACCATTCATCAATGTCGATGGCCACCACTTTTTTGGCTTCGCGCTTGGCTGCAACTATGCCCAAAACGCCAGTGCCGCAGCCCATATCCAAAACTGTTTTGTCGGTCAAATCGAAATCGAGTAACTGTCTGATAATCAGTCGTGTAGTTTTGTGGTGTCCGCTGCCGAATGCCTGTTTTGGATTTATTTTTATAGGGCATTCGCAGTGAATTTCAGGCGCATTTTTTGTGCCAAAAATGGTGCAACGCCCATCGATGTCGATAGGTTCAAAACTGTTTTGTTCCCAAGTTTCGTTCCAATTTTTGTCCTCCACCGGCTCGATGCGGTATTTGTAAGCGATGGCGTAGGGCAGTTCGCCGATAGCACGGTTCATCGCCGCCTCGTCGAACAGGTGAGCAGGGCAGTAGCCCACAATGCCTTGCGTGGTTTCCTCGAATCCATCGAACCCAATCTCGCCAAGTTGCGCCGCCACAATATCGGCCACAAAATCGTCGCCCTCCCCGAAACGAAATGTTATTTTGGTGTAGTTCATGGAGTTGATTCTTTGGGGTTGATTAGTTGATTGGTTGATTGGTTGATTGGTCGTTGAAAAGTTGAGAAGTTGATGAGTCGAAAAGTTTAACGCATTAGTGAAAGTTTCAAGTTTCAAGTTTCAGGTTTCAGGTTTCAAGTTGTAGGGACGCGGCATGCCACATCCGTTTTGTTGAAGCGTTGAATCGTTGAACTGTTGAATCGATTTTATTTCTAATTTCTAGTTTCTCAAAATTGCTGGTGCAATTTTGTTTCTATGTTTTTGCTTCGCAAGATTTTTGCTCCGCTCGGCATTGCTCAAACGAGTTTGGCACTGCACTCACTTATCGCAAAAATTCTCGCGCTGCGCGTTGTTTCTGTGTTTCTAATAGTTTAATCTGAAATTTGAAATTTGCGGTTCGACAGCCTCACCGCCCCAGTCTTCGTTTTAGTTTTAGTCAAA
>CAVBBP010000039.1:0-26553 GCA_963593685.1 Segatella copri | reverse complement strand
GACTCCTCAATCTTTTTGAGTTCCTCGTCAAACGTCATCGCCGCCGCCTTTTGGATACGAACCTCTCCATCGCGAGAAAGCTCTCCCATACGCTTGAACATCTTCGCCAACGCAGGAGCGTGATACCCGCCATTCTTCACCAAAAGCTCGTGAACCTCCGGGAAATTCTTAGAAACGAAAATCTCATTCGCTTTCATCTGAATATCAAAGTCTTCGTTCCATTCGTCTTTCAAAAGATTGTCGCAAGCAATCATCTCTTTCGCAAATTGCTCACGCTTCGCCTTTTCCGCTCCGATAAACTGCTCCATAACCGCAGAATGCGTTTCATCATCACACCCCGCATCAAAAAGAGCCTTGGAAATGCCATCAGCATTAAAAGAATCTCCAAACTCCGCTTTCTCTTCATCGCTAAGCTTCCGCGAATAATCCTCAAAACTCTTAATCTTCGCTCCGCGCTTAATAGCCTTACGCGCTTCAATAACCTCCGGTGTCGCATCCTCGGGCAACGGAGCAAGCCCTTTCGCTCCGAGCTTCTTGGAAAGCTCTACATAGCTCTTCGCCAACGCTTCAACACTCGCGTGCTTGCGAACACTCGGATCATCCCGAAGCCCAACATCAGAAATGGCTTCGCGCCAATCCTTGGGAACATTCGTTCCCGCAGATGAAGTCTCTTCTTCCGTAACTTCAACAGTTTCTTCAACAGGAGAAGTCTTTACAGGTTCAGAAACTTCTTTCACCACTTCTTCTTTGCTATGATTGTCGTTGTTCTCTTCCATTTACTTAGTGCCTTTTTTAGCTCTTTCAATCGTGTCTCTTAAAATCAAATACGCTTCTTGCCGTCCCGCCTTGCGTGCCATAGTCAGTGAATCCTCCGAAAAACAACTCTGACCAAAACCGCACACCTCGCGACCAAACCACTCTAAAACCCGCAACCCAGTAGGATTGTCAAACGTTTCAACAAGGTTTTTGAACATTTCGCACTTCTTCTTCTCCATTTCAGAAGCATCAGATAGAGCTTTCACATATTCTTCCTTGCTAACGTAGGGGTTTATGCCGGTTTCTTCGCTCATAAACATATTTTCCACCTATTTTTTCGATGTTTTCAAATAACAAGAAACAAACACACACAAACCCGCACAAACAAACGCCAATGCCAACCCCCAAATCCCAAATCACCACAAATCCATCTCGCAAGCATACCGCCGAACCTTGCTTTTCGACGTAGAATACCCCGGCTTTACAATATTCGCGTTGTCAACAAACAGCGTAAGCCAATATCGAATCGCGTCCATCGCGTGATTGTGCTTCTTCCCCGGCTCTCCAAGCTGATTCCCATATCTGTCTGTCTGCCAACACCAGTTTTCCAACTCAAATTTCACATTCGGCGAGTTATCCGTCACGCACCACCGCCGCTCATTCATCAAGTTAATCCCCGGAATAATGCTCCCTCCATACGATTTATACGATTCCCGCACACAATATCCCGCTTGCTTTAACGCAGAAATCGTTTCCGGTCGAGAACAGTCCGCAACAATCACGTCATACGGCTTAATGTCCAACTCCTTTAACCGCTCAATCAAACTGTCGTTGTCAGACAACGTCGGACTCGGATTCACATTCAGCTTCTTTTCGTAAATCAGCTCCCTAACATACAAACGCTTATCCCAAATCGCACACTCCACCAACGCCGTAGGGTCAATAGCAAAACCAAAGTCCAGTCCATATCCGTGACATTCCCACTGCTTCTCATTCGGGAACGCATCAGGCTCAACAAATGTAATCTTTTCGGGAGGAATAATGCGCCCCTCCAAATACCCGCGCTTCCCAAGCCCGTAAATCTCCCACATATGCTTGTTCGCCGTTCCGCGCTCAACATTCCCAGGAGTAGGCTCATACTGCTCAATCGACGAAATCTGCCCAGAAGTCAAATTCTCAATGTTGTCCTTATACGTAGAATGCGCATAAAAACACTTCGGCTCTCCCGCCATCTTCTCATCCTCCGCATACACGGAAATCTTGTCAAATCCTTGCTTGAAAATCCAATGCTCGTTCAACGACGGATTCCAGTCCAAAATAAAGCCTACTCTCGTGCGCATCTCCATCTGGTCAACAGCCGCCCTCGAAATCATCATAGCTTCGTTGAAAAATACAATGTCGCTACCTAAACCGTGCAACTTCCCCGGGTCACTCGCCCCGCCAAACGTTACCTTGCTCCCATTCGGAAATTCCACTACCAAATCGCGCTGATTCAGCTTATAGCCACTCCCGTTTTCCAAGCCCAACGTCCCTAAAATCTTTATCAAGTCATCCCAAATCGTCCCTCGCGCCGTCGTAGCATCGTGACGCATACACCTAACCTCCAAAAAATTACGCGGAAACTTCGGTAAAAACGTCTTCGGCTCTAAACACGCAAATACTATCCACTGCAATATAGCCCACGTCTTCCCACTACGAGAACTCCCCTCCAAACAACAATACCTATACCCTTTCAAAAACGCATAGCTCACATACGCAAAGTTTATCGTAGTCTTAGGCTCAATCAAATGCTGACGCGACTCTTCTCCGCTCTTCGCTACATTCCCGCTAAAAACTTTCATCACGCCCATAACTCATTCCCCCGCTTCTTTTTCTCCATCTTCTCCATCTCCGTCTCCTCCATCACTCACATCGACAACCTCCCCATCCCTCGCAACAGGCAAATCTATCGACTTCCCACTCCCAACAAGCCCTAATCTCGACTCCACTAACTTCTCAATCCCACTAATCAATCCCCCAAAATTCAACTTAATCTCCAAACTCGGCTTCTCTCCCTCTCCCGTCATCAAATCGTGCCGTTGTAACGCCGACATCAAGTCATTCACAGTCTTCCCCCTTTCCCCTTTCCGAAAATCCTCCCTAAGCCCGGAAATCACTTCCTCCGTAATCTTCAACTTCGCTTCCCTATCAATCCTCGCAACGCCCGCATTCTCCCTCTGTAAATACGCAATACGCTCAGAAACCTCTTTCTGCTTCCTAATCTTATGCGCCGAACTCTTCGCCGTGCTCTTCTTACACCTCGGAGCACCCTCGTCATCCTTAAACGCCCTCAAATACGACTCCAAGCTTTCAAGCCCACTCGCACAATACTGCGCATATCGCTCCCTCCGCGCTTCCTTTAACGGCTGACTCCCAACTGACCACTCATACAGCGTAACCCCACAAGCACCTTTCGACTTGCTCGCCTTTTTCGCAACCTTTTCTCCCTCTTCAACAACCTTGTCTTTCTCCATACCCCTAAAACTTCTTCCCTTTTAACCGCCTTTAACAGCACAACCTAACAAGCTCTAACAAACTCTAACAAACACCCCCACCCTCAATCCCACATCAATACTCGCCCCAAACCCCCGTTTGTCAAAGATTGCTAAAATTTGTTATTCCACTATCGACCTAAATCACCCACACTGTATAATACGGACGTTGCCGGTCGTTAAAAGGCAACGGACGTGTAGCGGTAACGGATTGTTTTCTTTTTCCAATCCATAAGGCATACCACGCCTAAACACTTCCCTCAAAGACCCTCCCCTCCCATTTCCCCTTCCCCTCAAAAACCCCACCATCCCAATTTCCTCCTCTTCCTCCTCCTCATTTTCCCAACCCGTTCTGGCAGAAGAAACAGTTATAGGATTACAAGCATACCCTCAGTTTTCTGGGGGTGCGGGGTGGGGAAAACAAAAACACACCGGTGGGGGGATTTCAAAGCGCGCTACGCGCGCAAGGAGCACAGGGACATATCTCTGTCTTTTGCGAATAGGAAGCGAGGGAGCAAAACAAAAAAAAGTGCGGAAGTGGAGAAGCGGTTTTCCCCCGGGAGTTATTCACAATTTACGAATGAAAGCGTGTTAGGAAGCGGGATCGGAGGAGGTGGGAAAAGAAAAAGTGCGGGAGAAGAGAAAAGGATTTTCGCGCGGAGTGCACGGTGGGAGCGGGAGCGGAGGAGATGAGCGCGGGATGGACGGGAGCGGGAATGCGAGCGGTTGCGAATGGTGCGGTGGTGGACGGTGCGGGACGGGAGAGGGAATGAGAGCGGTTGCGGGAATTGCGGATGTAGGGGGAATTGAGCGGACACCGGAGCGGACACTTAGCGAGAGGGAACGAGCGGAGATGCGGTGGGAAGTGGATTGTCGGTATTTTGCAAAAGAAAAGCGAGAAGTGAGTGATGGAGCGGGATGTGAGGAGGGAAGCGGAGGGAGCGGAGGTGGAATTGCGTTGATAAGCGGGATTTGGCGTGAGATTATGGACACAGTATGGGACACAGAGCAGGTAATGGTAGCGGTATACGCGGAGTATTTTTGGCGAGCGATGCGGAGAGACGCGCGTCTCCGTGGGTATGGCAACGGACGGTTGATGGACGGAGAGTGCGGACATTTTTTGCGACGAGGGAAGAAGCGGTGCGTATGGCGCGAGCGGCGGAGCGGATGAATAGGGAGAGTGGAGCTGACTTGCGCCGGATATTTGATGCGAGCGAGCAGAGGGAGTTTGACGCGGCAAAGAAGATACTCAACGGAGAGTGCGGATTGGTGGATGCGTGTTTATTTTGGCGAGAGCGAGCGGAGGAGAGAGCACGTAGACACGCGACCGTGGATGCGGTGGTTGCGGAGGTGATCGAGCAGACGGAGCGGAGAGGGATGTCGGATGCGTATCTATCTGCGCAGAGGTGCTATCTCGGGAGATTTGCTCGGGATTTTGGCGGGAGAGAGATTGCGACGATAAAGGGACGCGAGATAACGGCGTGGTTGTCGCGGTTGGATATGTCGGCACGGTCAGTTGCGGTGATTGCTACAAAGATTGCGGGATTATTTAAACGTGCGGTTGCGTTGGACTACGTGGCGCGTGCTCCGCTAATTGATTTTACGGCGTTGCCCAAGGTAGCTCCGCAGTGCGTCGAGGTTTTTAGCGTCGACGAGGTGCGTATGTTGATGGAGTGGATAAGCCGTGAGTATCCGGAGTATGTAGCTAATTTTGCGCTCCGTGCGTTTGCGGGATTGAGACGAGAAGAAGCTCGACGGATGCGTTGGGAGTGGATAGATTGCGAGCGCGGGAAAATCGTCGTGCCTGCGGAGATTTGCAAGACTCGGGACAACTGGATAATGCAGAGTCCGATTTTGCCGGACACGGTTTTTGCGTGGATCGCGGTAGCGAGTGCGCGGGAACGTGAGGGAGCGATACCCGCTCCGTCGAGAGATTTTTTTGAAGTCATAACAAAAAAATCCGGCGTTGCGTGGAAGCGTAATGCATTGCGTCATACATTTTGCACGGCGCACATATCGCTTTGCGGGAGCGCGGAAAAAACCGCGTTGCTTTTACGGCATCGTGGCGTATCTACAATGTATAGACATTATTTGGCGGCGCTTATGCCGGCGGAGGATGCAAAAAAATATTTTGAGATTTTGCCAAAAAAAGCTTGACAAGTAAAAAATAAATGTTCTACGTGGAACACTGCTCGACGTAGAACCTTGCGTTGACAAGCGGAAAAATATTTGAAAAAAAATTAAAAAAAGTTAAAAAAAGTATTGACTCTCGCGCGCGCGTAGATATTATAAGGGACATAGATTTGAGATACACAATACAACATAAAAAAAACTGAACGAAAGGTTAAAAAAAATGAAAATGCAAGTTAAATACACGACCGATCCGCAATGCGAGATCAATTGGACGTCCGCAGTAGTTAACGTCAATAATCCCGATACATTGCGCGGCGATTATCCGCTCGACGACGTCGATTGCGACGAGATCGACCGCAAGATTAAAGGAGCGTATACGGATGCGGAGCTCGAAGAAATCTACCTCAATGCGGAAGATTTTTGCGCGCTGAAAAAATCCGTCGCCAAACGGAAATCCGGCAACGGACGTTGGCAGATCGTCTGCCTTTTAACGATCGGTAATCGTGATTATCGATTGACGGCGACAACCGACGATGAGCGCGTTATTGAGTCTGACGATTTGATGAGCTCGAAAGTGTGGGATTGCAACTCGACGTGCGACGAAATCGACGGAGTCAACGACCGATGGATGACGATCGATTGCAATCGCGATTTTTGGCAACACGGGATGCGCCCGCTTTTTGACTAATTTTTAAGACGAAAAAAAACCGTCCGTCGGAGACAGATTTCGACAAAGACTCCGACGGACGGCACATACGACCATACATTTAATATTTACAAACATCAAACATAAGGAGCAAATGACTATGACATCACTTACTGTTAATAACGCTAATACAACGCTCGACGCGTTGCAAGAAGAATTTGTCGACCAAGAGTTTTTTTCCGCGACGAAAAAATATCGTCTCGCGGTATACGAGGAGTGGGAAAAAGACTACTCGCCGGCTGACGACGACTACTACAATTGCTTTACGTTTTTAATCCCGCACGGAGACGATTTGCCGTTCGAGACGCGCGAGGAAGCCAACGAATGGATTGAAGAGACGCGAGTGTTTCTTCTCGAATGCGTCCGAAACTCCAAAAACACGGACGGAATAGCAATCGTTGATTTCTTTTAACACTTAACACGGAGAATAAATAATTATGGAATGCAAACTTGTAGAAACTGAAAAATTGCAGAAAATCACGGATGCGATAATCTCGAAAGAGTTTGTCGCAAAGCTACAATCAGCTATCGACGCAATCTACGAAAAAAGAAACGACAACACACCGGACAAGGAAGTTAGGATTATGAAACACGCGCAAACCATTTGCGGGAAAATAGGATGCGGCATAGCGAAAATATTATCACTAATTATTGCGGGAGAAGAGTTTTCCGCAAAGTGTATGATGATGTTAAGCGCAGTAAGCGCGCATAAAAAAAGCGATGAAGCGTTCGTCAAATATATTTTGACGATAAATGAAAATAGCGCGAAACTTTGCGAGCAATACGCATAGATCAAAATGCCGAAAATCGCCCTTGCGTCTCAATGCAAATTGCGCTCTAATGCCATTTGTCGCAGGGAGCTATCAACCGCTCCGTGTGTGGATTGAAACGCAAATATTTTTGCCTATCGTTTAGTTAAGTGTGTTTATCTCAAATCTATACAAGCTCACTTGCAAAGCGACAAGCACGGGAACGCCGACAATATGCCGGCGTTCCCTTTTTTCACGCTCTTAACGGCTTTTTCGCAAAACCAACGATTTTTCGTCAGTTTTAAGGCAAATTTCGAGCGTTTAAGGCATCCCGAGCTAATTTCGGTGATAGCGAATTTTCCTCAAAAACCGTGCTCCGAGCTAATTTCGGTGATAGCAAAATTTTTAATCGGCAATCGTGCTGAAAATATCTTCAACATCGCGGACGGGAGCGAGCACGCGCCCAAGCTTATTTATCGCCTTTAACAAATCCTCGCCATCCTTGTCTTCATCGGAGATAGCGTCGGCAATCTTGCCGATTCCGCTAATAACTCGCGAACCGACCGAATACGCGGGAACGACCATCGCTTGCTGATAGCCCTTTTTGCTCGACGCAAGTCCGGTGATAACTGAACCTAAGACGAAGATGCCGCTCGCCGGACCGAGAATGCACGACGTAATAAAGTCTTGCTTTACCGCTTCTGCGAAATCGTCATCATCATCGCCGAACATCGCTTTCCACAACACGCCGAAAGCAACATACATCCCCGGAAGCATAACGTGATTCGTAAATAGCACCGAACCGAGCTTCTTCCACGCTTCCTTGCTTTTCGGTTGAGCGTAGACTTGCCGTAGAGCCGCAACTTCCGCCGCAAGGAATTGCGCCGTAGAAGATTGGAATTGCGCAATCAAACGCAATCCCGCTTGCCCCGAGCGTTGCCACGTAGACATATTCGCCGTGCGCGAAGTTTGCTGTGTTTTCTCGACCATATCCCAAACCGTGCTCATTGCCTGTGCATCGATTTCTTCCTGCGTGTAAATCCTGCCCGTTTCGGGATTGATTTTGCCTACAAGCTCTTTCTGCGTTGCCGCATAAATACCTTGCCCGAAAATAAGCACGGGAACGGCATCGCCGTATTTATTCGTTGCCATATACACTTGGAAGAATTTGCTAAGCAATCTTCCCTTTCCTTGCTTGCGCAAAACTTCAAGCTGTGTAGAAAGTTCATTATTTCCATAACGCGCCGTCCATCCCGGAGAATTGATAATCGCTTTCATTCTATCAATTGCCGCGATAGGATTCGCCGCAAACGAAAGGGACGACATCATCGTCTTTCTCCATCCCGCTTCAAAAGCAAACGCCGGCAAGCCACCTACCTGTCGCAACGCGACAAGCAAATTCGCACCGAGAGCAACGCGTGCCGCAAATGTAGTAAGCAAATTTACCGTCGGATTCGTCGCGTAAGCATCCGCACCGAGCAGTTTCGGCGAAAGAATATCGCGAACGTGCTTCAAAAGTTGGTCGCGCATACTCGCGCCCGACGCTTTGACGATATTCCGCGAAAGATTGTCGTTCGCCATAACGCGCCCCATAAGCATATGCAAGTTTCCGAACGCGAGGAAGTGAGCGATATTCACGTTGCGACGCAGAAATACCGAAAACACATCCGCATTTTCATCAATGTCTATGCGGTTCTGCGTTCGAGGTGTCATCACGCTTGGCAAGTAAGACAAAGCTCCGACCGCTTGATTGACCATCATTTTTTTGAAATCTCGAACAATCGGGAAGTAGTCTTTGTTTCTGATAGTGAGCGGAACGCCCGCAATATCAAACGCAACGCGGTCAATATCGACGGCTTCCTGCATAAACTTATCTCCGCATTCATCGAGGAAACGAATACCCGCTTCCCCGATAGCCTTTTTAAGCTTAGGAATTTGCTTTATCCGGCGATAGAGAGCTTTCGCAGACTCCGGAAGAGCGTCGATTTCTTCCGGAGTTAGCCCCTTAAACGAAATCTGCACATCTTCCTGCCGAACCGACGAATAAATTTGAAGCACCTGCGCATAAGAGAGTGCAACATCTCCGGATGCCGAAAATTCCTTGTATTCATTATTCGGAGTAGCAAGTTTTGCGATAATCCGTGAAGCTTCACTTGCTCGCGCCTTAGCACTTTTCAGAACCTTTTTCCCATCACCGAAAATTTCGCAGATTTTTGCGCAGAACCATTCGTGATTTCTCTGCTCAATCTCCGATTTCTTCAAATCCGCATCGGCGATTTGCTTGTCCAACCTTTCAATCATCGCAATAGCGTTGTCGCGAACCTTGCCAACGGGACAATGGCGAATTGCGTCCAAAAGCTGTTGCTTCAACGAAAGCGCACCCGTGAAAGCTCCTCCAATGGCATTTTTGATCGAGCCTGTATCTTCTCCCGACCGATTCTTCTTGCCCATCACAATTGCTTCCGCAATCGTGTCTGCAATCTTCTTCGCATCTTCCTCCGCTTTTTCAAGACGGGATACAAAGTTTCTATCGCCCGCCGTGCGCCGTTCTTCGAGAATAGCGAGAACGCCCGAAAGAATTTCTGCGTCTTTCGCGTCCACGCCCTCACGATATTTGAGCGCAACGGTAAGAGCCGCCCGTTCCTGCACAAGAGCGAGCATTTTTCTATCGCCCTCACCGAGGATAAACGTATCTCCCCCATCAATTCCCGGCTTAGATTCAATCAAGCCGTTAAGCTCTTTAATCCGCGCATCGATTTCCGTTGCCGGCATAAACGTAGCGTTGCGGAAATAGTAAAAGAACATTTCCGTAAGCCCTGCCGTGATTCTGTCTTTCTCAACCTTTTTCGGAGAGAACCGCGCAAACGGTTCAGTCATTCGCAAGATTTTTTCGCGCAACTGCCACGCTGATTGCTTGCTCGCTCCCGCGCGAATAACTTCTTCTGCTTCTTTCGCCATCTTTATGATTTGCTCTTTCGTATTCCCGCGAGCGAGCATATCGTCCAAAATCCGCATAGCGCGAACCGCCGCAGTAGAATTATGAATACGCCGAGCAGAATCGCGGAGCTTGCCGTAGAGCGTTTTTCTCAAAACGCCGAGCAACATAGGCTCGTTGTCTCCGTGCTTGCCCTCAACTGCCGAGACAATTCTGTCAACCCACGTTTCCGTATCAGATGACGGCTTAAAATCTTCAAACTTAGGAACGCCGAGATTCGCCAATTCCTCATTCGACATCTGCAACGCACCGTTATTCAGTCTGCCCTGCTGTGCAAGCACCCGGCGACGCTCCATAAAACGCTCCGCTCGTGCAAAATCTCGCGGCGAATAATTCGCCCGCTCGTAAGCGTGCAACTGCTTCATAATAAAGCTTCGCGCTTCCGAAATACTCGCGTCTTTCGTGCTTTCGCGAATCTTTCGCCAAATATCAACCGTAGAACCGACAATTTGCCGTGTAATGTCAGAACGCGCAGAAGAAAGCTCATTCGCCGCTTGCCGTGCTACATCAATCATATCTTTTAGCACAGGCTCTTCTTCCCACGGGAACAGACGTTTTGCATAATCCATCGCCGCATCGGGAGCATCGTCTTTCCAGTTATTTATCTTCGTGCCGTGCTTCAACATAGCCGCAAGCAAAACCTCCGCTCCGTGCTCAACGACACCCGCATAGCCCGTTTTAGCCCCCGCTCGTTGCCAACGCTTACGCGCACGTTCGGCAAGGTTCTTTCGAGCTTGCTGTCCCGGAGTAAGCTCGCGCCGAGCATTATTTCGAGCTTCCTGCTCGCGCCCACGCGCTTCTTGCTCTCTTGCCGCACGCTGATAAAGCAATTCGGCAGAGTGAGAAAGCTTGGTATTGCCTACGTTGCCGAGCGTTTTCCCGTCAACAAAAGCTTCGGCAAGCGCATTCATCGCTTTCTGCGGTGTCATTTTCGCCAACGCATTTATATCGACGTTATTTCCGCCAATCGCAGAAATCATCGACTTCCAAATACGCGAGAACAACCGCTTAACTTTCGCCCACCACGTTTTAGCTTCTTTCGTTTTAAGAACCTCGTCGAGCTTCCCCGCGTGCTCTTGCGTGAAAAGCATAGCACCGACTTCGTCCATAAACACCTCGGCAGATAAATCTTCGCCGTAAAGCTCACGCACACGCGCTTTCACTTCCTCGGGAGCAGATTCGGCGTAGTCTTTCATCTTTTGATAAAGCTCGGGAGAGTTTTCCCGCGCCCAATCAAACGTAGCGTGCCAACCCAATTCGTGAATAATCGTTCCTGCATTCGCACCCTTTCCAACAACAACCTCGCGATTGTTAGAGTCATACCAACCTAACACCTTGCTATTCTCGTCTGTTTTCATCCAACGCTTCGCGTCAACGATTTTGAGGTCGTCTCCGCTGTAAATCACGTAATTCGTTCCCTTGGAATAATCACCGCTCCCAAAGCTTTGAGCAGGAAACCTATGCCCGACAACACCAGTTCGCCACAACGCCTTACTCACGACAACCTTCTTGGCGTTGGGAACCATATCGTGAAGCTCAGAAAGCGGAGTCTTTTCTGGTATAATCTTCTCCTCAACGTCTCTCGCCAACTTCTCCTCACCCACACTCCGAAGCTCACTCAAAAACGACTCAAACACGTCTTTCGGTATACCAGACTTCCAGTCAAGCAGCTTGGAATCATCAAATTCGACTGTGTAAATATTTCTAAGCTCGTCGAGACTCCTCGATGCAGTCGCAAACTCTTCCGATACCAACGCACCATCAAGGGCATCTTTTAGAATCCTTTCCATGCCCTCAAAATATTTTTCGTAATCGTAAGCAAGCTTAAACTTCTTAGAATAGTCCGGAATTATTTCTTTTATCAATTCAAGGCTCGATTCTTTATTGCGCACAGCTTTTGCAAATCTCAAATCCGATTTATGTTTTGCAATAAACTCCTCAGCTTCTACTATATCTTTTTTAGCGTCATCTAACTCAGCCTTGTATTTTTCCGCGCGTTCTTTCGCTTCGGCTAATTCTCTTGAAATCCACGATGAAATCCTATTGTTATACACATTTGCAGATTCCGAGCTACGTAAAAACATATGAAACTCGCTCAACAAATGATCAGCCGCTTTTTCCAATTCTTCGCGCTCATAAACACCGTCTCTTGAAAGCCTATCGACAACTTCGTCAATTTTTCCCTTCACCACAGAATTAATGCGCGAAACGGCTGGAATTTCAAGCATTTCGGATACAGAAAGGTTTTTACTACGACGCGCCAAACGTTGTGCATATCCTTTTGCAATACCATATTTCGCAGTAAGATAGTGCCCCCAACCGAAAGACTGCGCCCCCTCGCCTGTTCCCATCTTGTCATCGCGAAAACGACCAATCGGCGCATTCGGCTCTTCCGTGAAACGGTGCGGACTCCCGTGATAAACATTTACAATCTGAAATCTTGAATTTCGCCAACGGCTCGCTTCTTTCTTTTGCTCCTCAGAAAGCCCAGCCGTCTTTCGCTCCTGCGCACCTTTCAGCTCCGCTTCGACATCATCGACAACACGAACCTTTACCCCGGGAAGCCAACTCTTAAACACATCCAAAAGCGAACGCCAATCGCCCGCATTCACTTTCTGCGCTTCCTCACCCGCAGAAAACCGAATATCCGGATTGCTCGCGTCAAACGCGCCCGTGTTATCCGTCGCAGATTTGATTTGCTCGGAACGGAACGCAACATACACACCCGCACCGTCTCCGTATTTTTCAGAAACATATCCGTCAATCCCGAATACCTTTGACGCAACGGAACGCACATCTGCGGCAAACTTGTCAGAATCGTATTCTTCCTGTTTAATAAATCCGTCAGTGGACAAAAGGTTGTCAAGCACTCGCTCAACCGTCCCTCCGTTCAGTCCGTTTAGCAAGTCAGAATCAATTTCATCGTAGAACTCCCAACCCTTAGACTCCATTTCGCGCTTCCAATTGCGAACCGCCTTAACTATTCGAGCCTTGTTTTCTTCGACAACATTTTTGACTTTCCCGCTTTTAATTTCTTCTTCCGAAACCAACAGCAAATCGCCTTTCGCAGATTTCGGATTCTTCAAATTCAAGAAACACGCGACAGGTTCGCCGTATCCGCTTGCAAGACTTTTGTCTTTCGTGAAATAAAATCCTGCCCCCTCGGAAGTGTTTTTGACAAAAGAGTTTTTGAAAGCCGCATCGCCTGTCTTTTCTTTAAGAGCTTTCCAATTCGTCCCGTGATACACCACCAACGGTTCGCCGTTCTCATCGACGACCTTGCTCGCGTTCTCCGCGTCGTGCTCCCAGTCTCCGAACCACTTCTTGAACGCTTTCGTGCGCACCTGCACCCACTGCTTTTCCGAAAGCTTCGTCGGCTTCCCGTTCGGAGCTTTCATCCACGTGCCGTTTTCTTTCGCCTTGCGCTCAATCTCCGCCGCTTCTCTCTGCGCTTCCTTGCTTCCGCGAGAGCTTTCCTCACGTTGGAACAAAACATCGCCGTCATTGACAACTTTCGCTTGCTCGCGTTCACCGCGAGAAAGCATTTCAGCCTTAGAAATATTGCCCGCTTCTCCAAAAAGCGATTGCGCACTGCCGTCAATGCCGTTCTCGCGCTCAACCTCCGCAACATAGCCGATAAGAGCCTTGCCGAGCAACGAACGCTTCTTGTCAACCATCAGATTCGCAAGCCGCTCCGCAACCTTAACATCAACGCCGGCTTTCGGACTCTTTTCAAAGCCGAGCGTTTCTTGCATAAAGAACTGCTCAATCAATTGAGTAGGTGTAAGCTTGCTTCCCAACGACTTTTGATTTCGCGCATAAACCGCCGCTTTAAGAGCCGTAGAAATCTCGCCGGAAATATTGTATTTCTCATTATCTTTCAGCCGAACCAAGTCAACCGAAACCTTGCGCAACGTGTTTAACACGCTACCGAACGACAACGGAGAATCAAACAGCTCCGTCGCAGTTTCTCGGTCATTGAGAATAAACGCAACAAGCGCATTTTCAATACGCGATCCGAGCGTTTCCTTAAATCCTTGCTTCCTGTCTTGCGTGTATTTCGTTCCCGCGCCGACAATCTCCGCAAACGCCAAGCAAAAATCAACATCTTCAAGAATGTTTTCACCCGAGCGAGAGTTCAAAAGATGAATAATCTTAGGAAGCTCGCGAGCATCAGCGTGCGCTTCTTCAACCTCCGAATACGCGCTCTTCATATCGGCGTTAGAAGCTTTCGCAAGCTCCGCCCACGAAAGCCCGCCCGTATCATCGGCAATGCGCAAAAGAACAGGATTTTTCACCCCCTCGGGAATCTTAATCCCGTGCTCAGCCGCAAATTTTTCTACCTGCTCGCGATAAAGCTTCGCCGCTTCACCCTTGCTGTCATAAACTTCGCGTAAAAGCCGAGAACGCCCCTCGCCCGAAACCGAACGGAGAGTCCCGTCTTCAAGAACGCGGTAAATAGGCGCACCTCTGTCCGTATGCTTGTCATCCGTAAGACGCTCACTGACAAACGCAGAAAGCATTTGCGCAACTTGGACAAGCGTTCTGCGACCCGAACGGTTGCGTTCCTGCTCGTCCTGCTGTGCCTTGTCGTTCACATCAACGAATTTAAGCTCGCTCAAATCAACAACTTGGTAATGCCCTTTGACAACGATAGGTTTGTCAACACTCGGAGTCATCGCTTCCCACGTGTCCGATTTTGGCGTTTTTTCGGCTTCTCGTTGCTCGCCCGACTGTTGACTCGGATTCGCGGCTTCCTCGCCCCCTTGCGCCGTTTCCTCGTCGGCAACGGCTCGTCCTTGCGTGTTTGATTGCTCCGTTGACGCTTCTTCTTCAAAACGACCGCCGAACGCCGTTTGCCACGCATCGCGAACAAGCTCTTCCTTGCCGCGAGAAATATCCAACGAATCATTATTCGCTTCATCAAGATACGCGCTGAGAACCGCGTTCAGCGACCCGCGCCGCCCACCTCGCGATTCGTAATCAATCGCATTCGCAAGCGTTTGAATAACCTCGGGTGAAAGATTTCCGTTAATGCTGTCAATCGCTCCGTCTTTATCGCGAACGGTAAGCTCTTCGAGCTTATTCTCGAAAAATTCTACGAAATTCGGCTCGGGCTTGCCGTTCTTTTTCGCTTCCTCGCTGATTTTTGCAAATTCTTCGTAGGCTTTTTGCGCAAACTCCAATTCGCCATCGATTGAAAACGCACTCCCTCGCAAAACGCCGATTCTGTGAGTGTTTCTCGCACTCACTTCCTCAAACAACACGGACGGCTTCTTAGGCTCGACGGGTTGCTCGCCGTTTTCTTCCTCGGGAACAACATTCGCTTCTTTTTCGGGAGTAGTCTCCGGCTCAACCTCGGGAACAACATCCTCATCGTAGATTGCGTGTTCGCCGATAATCTTTCTCGGCTTGGGTTTGGCATTCCCGTCTTGCGAATCCCCGAACGTTTCTTCTTCCGCCGCGTCAATTCGTGCCGCAGTTTCCTCATCCATCGCCGCATCTTGCGCACTGCTCTCGGATGCTTCTCTATTCAAAATTTCTTGAAACTCCGAAGCACGCTCAATCGCCGCAATCTGCTTCTTGCTGAATCCCTTTTCCTCATAGTATTTCTTTCGCTCCGATTCCTCAGCAGGAACATTCAAAAGGTCAGACAAAGAAAGCTCTTTCCCGCGAAGCTCGACAAGCGATTCCGCATACGCACGACGCGCAATAATCTCGCGCTCCGCATTCAAAAGACTGTATTTCTTGCCGTCTTTACCCACAAGATTTCGGTGAGTCATCGAGTTCGTATAGCCTACGGCATTCATCGGGAGAATCATAAACGGCGCAACTTTCCAACCCTCAACCGTGTTTTCCCAAATATCACTAACAAGCCTGTCGCCGGAATAAAGCTCGTTCCCGTGTTCGTCGGTAGGATTGAGCGCATTCGCCGCAATACCCATACCGAGAGCTTCCAATCCCTCCTCGATACCCTCAAACGCACTCGCACCAAGAAAGCCCGGAACACCGCGAGTAATTCCAACCGCAAATCGCGCACTCGCAGATTTCGCATTCGAGAGCGCAAGCTTTTGAGCAAGCGTCAGCCCACCGAATGTCTTACCGACAACCGCACGCCCACCGCGAGAAACAAGCGCAGAGATTTCAAGCTTGTTAAGCGCGGCAAACCAACAACCATAAGCCACCGCCGCCGCTTTCATATCCCCCGTGTCTGTTCTCCAACCCTCGCGGTTCGCTTGCGTATAAAATTCAGACACGCCTTGCGACCACAACATCGCCACACTCGCACCTCGCATCCCCCAAACCGCCGCATTAACCGCAATAGCCGCCGGAGCCGCCGCACCTCCCGTAGCCGCCGCCGCCGCATCTGCCAAAAGAGTAAGAGCAATTGTCGGTGCCATTTCTCCGACGCTTCGTGTAGCTTTCAAAGAATTTTCCCTTATGAAGCCCCATACACCCTCGCTTTCGCCGTAATTGCTTTCTCCGAGATCTTGCGCATACGTGCTCGCAAGTGATTCGCGCACAACGTCGAATCCGTCTTCAAATTTCGCAAAAAAATGTTTGCGCGTAGTAAATCCGCGAATTTTGCGAAGCTCCTCATCCGAAAGATTTTTCAAAAACTCATATTCTTCGCCCGGTCTTGCTCCGTTCATAAGCGCGTATTGCGTTCCATACATATACGCATCTCGCGCTTCGGAATCCTGTGAAAGAAGTTCTGCCATATTCCCAATCGAGCGACCCGCAGAATAAAGCCCGTTTCCGAACTCTCTTAAAACATCCCACGCATAAAGATTGTCCGTCTGCGCTCGCATCGCTTGCGCTAACGTTACCGCGTCGCGTTGCTCATTCGGACGAAGCCGAGCAAGCACCACCTCGCGTTGACTCGTGCTTAAACTGTCCAACGACAATACGGAAGCCGCCGCAATCGCTTCATCGCTCATTCCGGAAGCAACCGCACTCGCAAGCTTCCTACGATTGTCCGCAAGCTTGCCGATATGCTTGTATTCTTCTTCCGTATAGAACGCACGGGATTCCCCCGTAATCTTGTTCGCCGCTTCTACACGTTCCTTTGCTTCTTCATCGTTTCGCGGAATACGGCTAAGCTTCGATTCGGAAAGCACCGACTGTCTGCCCAAGTCAGCTTGCTGAACGGCAATCAACCGCGCCGCTTCCTTTTTGTCTTTAACTCCGAAATTCGCTTCCATCCATTCCGGGTCATCATATTTAACCCCCATTCCGCGAATACCCGCCCACATACCGACAATAAGGTTCGCCGTGTCTTCGGACATATCCGCATCTTCCCAAGCTTCTTTATCCGTGCCGATAAAGTTTGAAAACACCTCCGACATTCGTTCGCGCTTAATCATCTCCTCGCGAGCCTTTTTCTCTCGCTCAACCTCGCCGAGCGCATAGCTAACCTGCGCATTGAGTTTTTCTTGCGCTTCCGCGTCGCGCCCCGCTTGCCATTCAGAAGCGGCAATATCGCCAAGCGTAGGCACTTCCGCTCCGTTGGACGAATTTGTAGTAATCTCGTTCAGCTCATCACCGCCGATTGTGTAGCCACTACCGCCGCCATCCTGCTGACTTGAAGTCTGCTCAAAAGAATCCATCGACGGCTTGCCCGTCTTGTTCTCTTGCAAGCTACCCGGATTCTCCGAATAGGCTTCCGTAGCTTCCTGTGTAGATATTTCGCGCTCCGTTCCCGTTGCCATAAAATTATCCCGTCAGTTCGATTTTTCGAGTTGTTTTAGACGCTCCCTTATTTCTTCTGCACGTTTCGCAGAAGATTCTTTTCTTTTATTAACACGGCTCGTGTAATATTCGTATTGTCGCAGAATTTCTTCGCCCTCTTCTTTTGTAACAAAGCGGTCTGATGCCCTACGATTGTCCATTCCAAGCTCTATTTCATCAGTGTCGTTTATCGGGTATCCACCAATTCCAAGCCAAGAATTATATTCTTTACGAACAAGCGGAAGCCCAAGCTCTTTAAGTTTTTTATAAATCGGAATCCTTGCTTTCTCTTCTTCTTCAATTTCTTTTTCTTTGTCTGCAACATCTTTCCTCCACTCCCTCCCTGTTTCTACGAGTTTGTCAAGGTTGGACAAAACAGCGTTTTCATAACGATATCCTTGATATCCACGATGAACACCATTCGCGACAACAAGACCGTGTTGTTGTGCAAGATCTTCCCAAAAATTCTCATATGCTTTTGCACCCGCTAAACGTGCCTCGGCTTCTGTTTTTCCAAGTTCAAGCGCGTGAAGTTCTGCATATAAACGTTCTTCTTCCGCACGCTTATCCAAGCGCTTTTTTTCTTCTTCTGGTGTATCTGCGGCTTTGTAAGATTCATATTCTTTCCAGTTTTTAATATTTTCTTTCCACCGTTCTAAATAGGGATCACTGTATTCGTTCGTTTCGCCCGCCGGCTTCGGCAAGGCTTCGTTCTTCGGAACGCCGACACGGTGGATGTCCTTGTATGTCTCCCTGTTCGACAAACGATTATAACTGTTCCTAAATCCAATCTCGCTCGCTTCCTGCTTTTGAATCTTCGCAAACTCAATCTTGAAATTGGTCAAAAACATCTGTGCGGCACCATCGTTGGGAATAGCCGCCATAATTGCCTTTGCTTCCGCTAAATACCTCGACGCTTCGGGATATTCGCGCAACTCCTCTTTCTTCTTCACGCCGACAGTAGAAATCGCAAACGACTCGAGATCCGCTTGGTATTGAGCCATCGCTTCCTTGCTCGGCTTCGTCGGAGAGTCATTCATAACAATAGCTATCGCAAAATTTTTCAGCTTGTCGTATTCTTCTTGCGTCAACCACTCTTGCCCTTTCTTCAAAATATCTTGAATCGTAGACAGGTTTTTCGACGGGTCGCACTTCGCAAGGTCTTCGCAAAGAGACGAACTAATACTGTGCGTCAAAACTTTTTGCTGTTCTTCCGCGCTTAGACTTCCATACGAAACACCGTCGGGAATCATCATCGGAATACCGTTCGCCATAACGAACGATTCTGTTTCTTTCAGCTGGAGATTCGCCCCAAAATCTACTCCCTCTGCTTCAGCAGTATTCACAAACTCCAACGCTTCTTCATTTGTGAACTCTCTATTCGTGTTCCCGCCAAAGTAGTCCTTAATAGCGGATAGAACTTCCTCAGGCTTTTTTTCCTTTGCGGTTTGCGCCTTGGACTTCGTTTTCTCGTCTGAAAGCTCTTTGAAAACCAAAGCACCCGCACGTGTAAGCTGAACCGAACCGGGTTCGTGTTTCCATAGCCGAAATTCTCGCAAATCTTCTTTCTCGGCTGTTGAGCGCAGACTTTCCACTTGCGCGCGAATCTTCGCCTTGTCCAATTCCGCCGCTTTCTTAAATTCCTTGATTTGCTCATCATACGCGGCGATAACGATTTCCTTTTGCTCTCCGCTAAGATTCTTAACAGCCGCGTCCCTCTGCGCTTCAATAAGGGCTACGTTATCAGCTACGGAAAGCTCATAGGCGTTATAAAAGTTTTGATAGTAGTTGTCAAAATACGCATTGTATTCGGACTGCTTCATTCCCGCTGTGTCTTGGATAACGATTGTCTTGAACCTGTCATTAAACACTTGCGAACGCATATTCTGTTCGTGATTGTCTCGCGAAGTCTTCGCAACAAGCGTAGATTTCATCTTTGATTTCGCAAACTCCTTGTTCGCTTTCGGAATGCGAACATCGTTATCCACCATCGTGTCAATAATCGGGAATCCGTTCACGCCGAGCACGCTCGCTTGCTCGTATTGCGAATCAATTTCCTTGTAGTAGTCGTTGAGCTGACGATTCCCGTAGGTGGTAAGAGCATTAAGACGAGACTTCCCGCCGAGAAGTGATAAGTCTTGACTGACAAGATTCCCGTAGCGCGACCAGTTTCTGAAATATCCCGCATTTTCTCCATCCCCTCGCGCTCGCGAAAGAACACCCTCGCGGACATTCGCTTCGCGTTGCTCGTAGTCGCGCATAAACGCATCCTTGTCCGCATACTGCTTCATCGCCATAGCGTTCATCTCGCCCGACATCGCCTGCGCATAGTCCAACCGTAGCTTTTGAGAATCCACGTTGTAGTTTCGTTCGCGTGATTTCTCTTCAAACTCCCCAATCATCGCGGCAACGCCGGAAATAGAATCAAGCAACCCCTTAACATCGGGAGATGTTTGACGAATCTTGTGTGCAATATTCTCGTCAACCGGCGAATATGTCGATTGCGCCGTGCTTCCGTTCGGGTGAAGTGTTCCGTCAAATCCTACATTCATTGTCTTTATTCCTCTAAAAAGTTTTTATCATCAAGAGCCACTGCCACCGCCGGAGCTTCCTCCTCCGCCGTCTCCTCCGCTCGCTCCCGCGTCAGCTCCGCCCTCCGCATCGCCCGTTCCCGCGCCGTTGGCGGCACTCGCCATCGAAGCCATCGAAATAAAGTATTTCATACCGGTCATAAAGCCGTTGATTATCGCCGCTTTCTCTGCCGCCTTGCCCATCGCTCGGCTATACGCCAAGGCATTGCGCCCCGCTTGCAACGTCTGCTGAGCTTTCAGCAACAGCGTAAATTGCTGATTCTTTGAAGATTCAATCAACGCATCGCGATTCTTTGCGTCCGTTCCCGCCTGTTTTACAAGAACGTGCGCCGCACTGCCTTCAAGAGCTACGCCGTTCGCCGCAGTCTTCGCTTCCATCGAAGCCAGTCTGCGTTTCTGCTCCTTATACAACGCATACTCTTGATTTCCCGCCGCTTCCGAAACCCGTTGCGCATTCTGCTTCAACGCCGCCGCTTGACCCGTAGCATTGAGCCAAGCCATATTGCCCGAAAGATTATACGCTTTCTTTGAAGTCGCACCCTCGGTAAAACCGTTGACAATCGCGCCAATCCCAAGACCGAAAGTAGCACCTCCCGCCGCACCGCCTAATCCGGAGTCCCAACTCTTGTCTTTGTTCGCTTCCGTTGCACCGGCAAACGTCTCGCCTGTTCCTCCCTGCGAATCAGACATACTGAGCTTACCGCCGTCAGCGTAGTCAAACTTCGCATTAGCATACGACGGATTAAACCCTATCGTAGAAAGCCCTGTAAATCCTCCGGTAATGTCTGCCATTACGATTCCTCCGTTGTTCCCGTTTCAGTTTCCGTGTTAGTTTCCGTTTCTGTTTCGGTATCCGTTTCCGTTTTCGTCACCAAAACATTACTCGTTACATCAGCCCAACGCACGAAGCCCCGACGGCGAACAGCCGCGCCGTGAGGGTGAACCATAAAGTTCTTCATCACACGGCAACCCGTCTGAACGGCTTTCACGTCTTCACGTTGCCAAACAGTCGGAGCAACTTCCCCGCCGTTAAAACTTCTGCGTAAAATGGGCTTTCTCATTATCCGATAATAAGTTTTACGATTTCAGCAACTCCGATTCCTCCCGCTCCCGACGCGGCACTCGCAAACGTCGTAATACGGACGGCACTCGTTTTCAAATGGTCAACATCCGAGCGCATAGAGCGAAGCTCCTTGTTCATACGCTCAAAATCCTTGTCGCGACGCTCATTCGCATCGTTGCTCGCCGCCAAACGCTCCGTAACCGCCGTAAGCTTTGTCAATACCTCAATCTGACGCTCGCGGTGAGCTTCCGTTTTCTCCTCCATCGCTACAATCTTGTCATCAATCGAAGCGACTTGCTTGCCCAAGTGCTCAACGTCGGCTTGAATCTTGTAAAGGTTCGGCTCATTCATCATCACACCTTTTCTTTTTCAAGGATTTTCTTCACCGCGTCGCGGACTCCCGCATCTTCTTGGATATTCTTCAAAAGCTCGACGGCATCTTCGCGCGAAAACGTAAGTCCGCCGTTCGCATTCGCTTCGTCAATCTTTCCAAGAACAGCACTCGTGCCCTCGACAACCGCTTGCGCAGTCTTAACCGCATTCTTTTCCTTTGAACGCCGCCAAATGCCGATAAGAGCACCTGCCGCAACTCCGATAAGCCCGACAACTCCTCCCGACTTAGCCGCCGTTCCCGCCGCCGCATCAGCAACGTCAACCGCAGAATCAACAGGAATAATACCAAACAACTCAACCGCGCCTGTTTCAGCGTTCGTCGTGCAACCGCTCAAAAAAGCAACCGCCGCAACACACGCAATAAATCCAATATACTTAGCTCCGAATTTCATTTTGTTTCCCTTTCTAATTGAGTTTTAAGAAAAAGGGCGGAGAGGATACTCTCCTGCTCCGCCCATAACAGCACTTACTCTCTAATATCCCTTTTTCCAGAAAATTAGGCTTTAAGAACTTCTTTCGGGTCGCGAACCTTGTCGAACATTTCGTCGCCGGTCTTGCTACCCTTAGTGCCAATCGGCGTGTTAGCCGTCGCACCCGTGAAGCTAATCTGAACAAGAGAAAGCGGTTCAACGAGCTTGCAATCGTAGTTATACTGACGACGCGCCGTAGAAACCGTCCAAATGTTGGAATCAGCCTTAACGTCCGTGTAAGTTCCCCAGTCGGAAACAGCAATCGTGACCTTAGGAATATACGCAAACGCTTCGTTGTCGTTCACCTGCGGATGAGCTTCAATCATAAAGCCGCGCAGAACAGGAAGCCGTCCCGTTTCGATAAGCCCGGAGGAACGGACAAAGTCCGAATCTTGGAGCTTTTCGTTGTTTTCGATAAGGTTTTCATACTGCGTCGGCGAAACAAGAATCTTGAACGGACGAACGAGCTCGGGCGTGTCCGCAAGGTTGTTCTGCAACTGAGCACGAATGCGACCAAAGTCGGAAATCTGCATATACGCTTTCGGGCACGTATATTGCGTGTAAAGCGGCAAATCAACAGTTTCGTCCTGCGTGTCATCAGAAACACCACCATCCCAACGACGTTTCTTCATCGTGATTTTCTTCGTGCGAAGAGCATTGAGGAACGTGAGGTTGTTTTCATTCGTTTCAGACGCAACCGCCGCTTGCGCGAAGTCCTGCGAGCCCATACGGGAAACAAGACCACGGTCAGCGTCGCCGCCGCCGCAGAGCATAGCTTCCGTGCGGGAAACCGCTTCGGATTCAATAATCGCGCTCTTCGGGAACATCTGCATCGAATAGCGACGCGTTTTAAGCTGAGTGATAAGCGAAAGGTATTTCGCCAAATCTTCGGTTTTGCGACCGTTGTTGATGTAGTCGCGTTCGAGCTTCGCCAAGTCAACAGACTTGTTGTTCAGCTCATACGCAGTAATCGGCACAAAGCGGAAATCGTAAATTTCCGAATGCCCAGAGCCGCGACGATAAGAAGCGTCTCGTTTAAGAAGGTTGAGCGCACGGAAGTTTCCCTGCACGTCTTTAATGCCGCGCACAAAAGACATCTGCGCCGCCGTTGCCCCGCGTTCGTCGTGTTCAAAGAAATCGAACGAATCAAGTGTAGTAGTAGACATTGCTAATTTTTTCTCCTATTTTTGAAAATTTTGTTTTGTTTGTTTCCTCTTAGCCGGTGTCCGCACTTGCGGGCGGCGGAACTCAAACGATATGGGGCTAACGCTTGTCCTCTCGCATCTCGTTCCTTTTCGAGATGACCTCATTTTTGAAAAAACAAGCCCCCGTTCAATGCATTTTGCACAAACAGGAGCAAACACTCGCAAACTATCACTAACTCGTTAGAGCATACGCTTGAAAGTATTCCAGTCGCTCTCGCGGAACGTAAATTTATGCCCGAACACGCTGAACGAAGCCTTTCCGTCGGAAGCCTTGAATCCGTGCGTAATTGCACGCTCCAATGCGTCTACATCGACGGACTTTCCATCGTCGCACAAAAGCCCCGCCATAGCGAGCTTCTCGCCGAGCTTGCTCTCCATAATGCCGTAGCCCGCACCAAGAAAGAATCTCGCTCCTCCTCCCTCAACCGTAGGAATAACGTGCTCAAACACATACTTTTGGAGTGTTTCTTTGAATTTATCAGTTTGTATTTTCATTTTATATACAGTTTTAAGTGAAAGAAAAATCCCCGCAGAAATTCAAACGGTTACATCTTGTAACGGTTTGAATCTCCGCAGGGTAGCCGTTAGGCACTCGCCGTAGTTGTAGCCGTCTGATTAACGACAGCAACGGACGGAACTCCCGGACAAAGCGCAGTGTTCGGAATCCGCGTAACGGTAAGCCCGTCAACCTGCGACATCTGGTATTCCATAACCGCAAGACGTTGACGATTGAGCGCAAGCTCGTTAGCAAGCTTTTCGCTCTGACCGACAATGTAAGAATACAAATCCTTGACAGTGTCGTTCGTGTATTTTTCAGAACGCAGACGTGCAATCTCCGCGTCCTTTTCCGCAAGAGCGGAAAGCCCGACAGCACCTGCCGCCGCCGCTTGATTTCCACCAAGACCGAAGCCGCCGAGACCGCCGTTCAAAAGCCAAAGAGCAGTTCCAGCAATGCCGAGACCAAGACCAGCACCAGCAACGCCCTTCGACGCATATTCTTTTTCGTATTCCATTATATTCTCCTTTTTTTCGTCGTTGCGTAATTGCCCCGACTTACGCGCATATTCGCCGAGCAAAAAACGCTTCGCAATAGCAATAACGCAATTGTAATCAAAGCACGATTTACGCTCGTTCCCGCTTGAATACTACATTTTTAACGACGATTTTAACCGCTACAAACGCAGAAACGTAATCATTTCGTTCATTCTGATTTACTGCTCAAAATCTACATTTTAACCTTAGAAGTTCTTTTATGTCCTTTAAGGAAAACAAATCTATCTGTCTCTGCGTAAGAATAACGCCAGCAATGAACGCTCATCTCGTGGGAATCGCCTATGAAGAGTGCGCAAAGCCGCTTCCCGCTCACGCTGTAAGAAAACTAATAACCGAGGGTATTACACGGCGAATGCTTTCCCCAACTAAGTCAAAGCGCAAATGGATCTGCCTACAATAGTTGAGAAAGAATCAATCGCCCCCAGTCAATGGAGGCGATTGATTTTCTGCGTAGATATGACGCGTGCGGAGCTTTTCGCAACCGCTATGTTGCTCGCTAACGAAACGGAACGGCTCGCGCTTATTTTGGATGACGCCGGAATTTGCGCAGAACCTTTTCCGTCACGAGAAGAATGGATTCGGCTTCGTCGGCTATCCGTTGAGGATTTCTGACGTAAGCGCGAGGATTCAACAAGCAAAGAATAATGACGATGAAGCGTTTCACGATTAGTGCGACGCTCGTCCATCGTGCGCTTTTTTATTGATACTCTGCTTTTGCGATTCCGCGAATTTGCGCACTTCCCAGTAGATTTTAGATTTCTTTTCGGGAGAAAGCTCATCGCGCTTGCGTTCAAGGATAATCTTCTCCGCTTCTGCAACTGCAAGACGTTTTATGCGCTCTTCTTCCGTCTTAGAAAGAGAAACACCGGTGCGCTTCGCTTCTTTCGCTTCACGCATACGCTCACATACACGCGCGTGCGTCTCTGCGGATTTGTATTTCGAACGGTCTCCGCCCCATTTCTGTTGAGAGACGTCCAAACCAAGGAAAGAACAAAGGCTAAGATTAACAAGCGCAGAAAACGTTATCCCCCTTGCCTTGGCTTCTTCCTTGGCAATATTGACTACTTCTTTTGGAAGAGTTGCTCCAATATTTTCAGTTGCCATTAACCAATGAATACACGATTAAACAGAACAACCCAAAAAGAACAGCAAGCGAAATCGCAATAATTACGTTTGCTATTACATTTGTAGAAACGCCCTCGCATTCTTCGTTCTTGCCCTCTTTTGTAGAAGAGATGCCGCGCTTCCTCCAAATCAAAGATACGGGAACGCAAATAAGAATCCCATAAACCAACATATACGGAATCCCGCCAAGGACGATTCCACATTCTTTACGGATTACGTCTATAACGACGACGACAACCATCACGCCAAGCGTGGCTAATATTTTTTGCCAAGTTCTCATAGGCTTTCAATTAAAAGACAAAACTTTTTTTTAGAAAACGTAAAAAAACCTTTACAAGATTAAACCGTCGGTGTTTATTCAATCTTGTAAATCAAACAGAACACGAGTGTTTATGCGGTTTACACCTGTTCTTTGTCGGGCGCACGGGGAAAGCCAAGTTTTCATAACCCCGTGCGCCATTATCGCGGAGTAGCGCAGTGGTAGCGTGAGTCCCTCATAAGGACTAAGTCGTAGGTTCAATTCCTACCTCCGCAACCAATTTCTTGTTCTTTCAAATGCGCGTCTCTCGTTTCGAGAGCGGATAGCAACTAAGACCTCTATTCGGAGTCGGATATTCCGACACGCGCAATCCTTTCAACAATCAAAAACAGCACAGTATGACATTCGCACTCGACATTCTTAAATCCTCAAAGCTCACCGTTTCCACACGTGAACTTTCCGTCGTTCTCGGTATCGACGTGGTAGAAGTCCCCGCCCTTATGCAACGGCTCGGAGTTTCTCCGCTCATCACAATGCTTAACCGCACGCGCACGACCGCTTCCAAACGCGACTATAAGCGTTGGTCGCTCCCGCAGGTGCTCGATCGCCTGTCAAACTGGGAACGCCAAGAAAAGCCGGTTATGAATTTCACACGTCAGCGGATGTTCCGACAGGAAGACGTGAAGAACGCATTTTCGCAAATCAGCGAAGAAAGCAAGGATTAACGATAGTTAGTGTTTCGCCATATCAGCGAACTCGTCTGCGCACACGGTGAAAACTTTTTGGTGGTATA
>CAVBBP010000038.1:0-28316 GCA_963593685.1 Segatella copri | reverse complement strand
GACTCCTCAATCTTTTTGAGTTCCTCGTCAAACGTCATCGCCGCCGCCTTTTGGACTCGGATTTCCCCATCTGCCGCCAACTCACTAAGCTGTTTGAACATCTTCGCAATAGCGGGAACGTGATATCCACCCATTCGCAAAAGCTCTTCGTGAACCTCTGGGAATCGACGAGACACAAAAAGCTCGTTCGCCTTCATATTCACATCATAATCTTCATTCCATTCATCGCGCAACAGCTCATCGCACTTTTGCAATGCACTCGCACGCTCAACTGCTTGCTCTCGGACACTTTCAACCCAAGCATCCATAACCTCGCCAAACTGCTGGTCATCAGCACCAGACTTGAAAAGCGCATCTGCCAAGCCCTTTTCGCTCTGACCGGGAGAAAGAAGGCTCTTATCCTCGTCACTCATCTTCCACGAGTAGTCATTCGTAGTCTTAATGTTCTCTCCTCGGCGAATCGCACGACGCGCTTCCGCCATCTCTGGCGTAGCATCCTTTGGAAGCGGCTCAAAGCCCTTCTTCCCAAGCATCTTCACAGCTTCAACATAGCCCTTCGCAAGCGCATCAACACTCCCAAACTTCTTAATGTTCGGATTCCCGCGAAGCCCCTCGTCAGCCAAGCCATCAATCCAGCTCTCAGTTGGCTTAACATCAACGACCTCACCTTCCTCGTGCTTATCAACAACAACTTCCGTTGTCTTTTCCACACCAGAATCATTTTGCGCCGCATCCACGACGGCTTCTCCACTGTTGTTTGTGTCTTCCATACGTTATTGCTTAAAAATTCTTCTCGTCTTCGTTTTCAATTATGCCCCTAAGCGTTTCAGCAACCTCAAATCGCCCACAACGCCGAGCCATTTCCAAAGAATTATCAGAAAAACAGCTTCTACGCTCCCCACAGAGCTGTTCGCAAATCCAGTTAAGCACTTCTTGCCCTTCGTTCGTGCCAAAAACGTTGCGAACCTTCTCTTTAATCGCAATCCGCTTAGAAACAACCTCCTCAACAGAACTGACTGCTCGCTCGTAGCTCTCTCTGCTCTGAAATGGGGAAATGTTTTTCGCTACATCTTGCATAGAAATATTTTTCCATTAAAAACAATATAAAAAACAGCTTTTTTTTCGCAAACTTTAACAAACTTTCGCAAACTTTCAGCCGCAAACAACAAATCACCACAAATCCAACGAGCAACAATACCGCCGAATCTTGCTTTTCGACGTAGAATACCCAGGCTTTACAATGTTAGCGTTGTCCACAAACAGCGTAAGCCAGTATCGAATCGCATCCATAGCGTGATTGTGCTTCTTCCCAGGCTCCCCAAGCTGATTCCCATACCTGTCTGTCTGCCAACACCAGTTTTCCAACTCAAATTTCACATTCGGCGAGTTGTCCGTCACGCACCACCGCCGCTCATTCATCAAGTTAATCCCAGGAACAATGCTCCCTCCATACGATTTATACGATTCCCGCACACAATATCCAGCCTGCTTTAACGCAGAAATCGTCTCCGGTCGAGAACAGTCCGCAACAATCACGTCATACGGCTTAATGTCCAACTCCTTTAACCGCTCAATCAAACTGTCGTTGTCAGACAACGTCGGACTCGGATTCACATTCAGCTTCTTTTCGTAAATCAGCTCCCTAACATACAAACGCTTATCCCAAATCGCACACTCCACCAACGCCGTAGGGTCAATAGCAAAACCAAAGTCCAGTCCATATCCGTGACATTCCCACTGCTTCTCATTCGGGAACGCATCAGGCTCAACAAATGTAATCTTTTCGGGAGGAATAATGCGCCCCTCCAAATACCCGCGCTTCCCAAGCCCGTAAATCTCCCACATATGCTTGTTCGCCGTTCCGCGCTCAACATTCCCAGGAGTAGGCTCATACTGCTCAATCGACGAAATCTGCCCAGAAGTCAAATTCTCAATGTTGTCCTTATACGTAGAATGCGCATAAAAACACTTCGGCTCTCCCGCCATCTTCTCATCCTCCGCATACACAGAAATCTTGTCAAATCCTTGCTTGAAAATCCAATGCTCATTCAACGACGGATTCCAGTCCAAAATAAAGCCTACCCTCGTGCGCATCTCCATCTGGTCAACCGCCGACCTCGAAATCATCATCGCTTCATTGAAAAATACAATGTCGCTCCCTAAACCGTGCAACTTCCCAGGATCACTCGCCCCGCCAAACGTAACTTTACTCCCATTCGGAAACTCCACCACCAAGTCGCGCTGATTCAATTTATAGCCACTCCCATTTTCCAAGCCCAACGTCCCTAAAATCTTTATCAAGTCATCCCAAATCGTCCCTCGCGCCGTCGTAGCATCGTGACGCATACACCTAACCTCCAAAAAATTACGCGGAAACTTCGGTAAAAACGTCTTCGGCTCTAAACACGCAAATACTATCCACTGCAATATAGCCCACGTCTTCCCACTACGAGAACTCCCCTCCAAACAACAATACCTATACCCTTTCAAAAACGCATAGCTCACATACGCAAAGTTTATCGTAGTCTTAGGCTCAATCAAATGCTGACGCGACTCTTCTCCGCTCTTCGCTACATTCCCGCTAAAAACTTTCATCACGCCCATAACTCATTCCCCCGATTCTTTTTCTCCATTTTCTTCCTCTCCGTCTCCTCCATCTCTCACATCGACAACCTCCCCTTCCCTCGCAACAGGCAAATCTATCGACTTCCCATTCCCAACAATCCCTAATCTCGACTCCACCATCTTCTCAATTCCACTAATCAATCCCCCAAAATTCAACTTAATCTCCAAACTCGGCTTCTCCCCCTCTCCCGTCATCAAATCGTGCCGTTGCAATGCCGACATCAAGTCATTCACCGTCTTCCCCCTCTCACCTTTCCTAAAATCCTCCCTAAGACCAGAAATAACCTCCTCCGTAATCTTCAACTTAGCTTCCCTATCAATCCTCGCAACTCCCGCATTCTCCCTCTGCAAATACAAAATACGCTCAATAACCTCTTTCTGCTTCCTAACCTTGTGCGCAGTGCTCTTCGCCGTGCTCTTCTTCCCCCTCGGCAATCCCTCATCATCCTTGAACGCCCTAAAATACGCCGTCAATCCATCACTCCCACCAGCATAATATTGCGAAAACCGCTCCTTCCGAGCATCCATCAACGGCTGACTCCCACTCGACCACTCCATCAAGCTCGTCCCTCCACTCGCTCCTCCTTTCCCATCCTTCACAAGACCACTCTTGCGCTTAACCGCAACATCAGAACTCACACCAGAACACTCCAATACCTTCTTATCTTTTCCCGTTTCTCGTTTCATCACACTCAAAATACCCTCACAATCCTCTCCATTACAACAAAATTCCACCACTATAAAAAAATTGCGAAAAATTGCGAAATTTGTCCTCGACTTAAATCCACACAACTGTATAATACGGATAACGCCGTTCATTAAAAGGCGTTAGACGTGTAGCGGTATCGGACTGTTAATCTTTTTAAGTCCTTAAAAAGCCCTTGAAAAGGGCTCACTACGCCTACTCATCTCATCCAAAACTTTTACCCCTTGTCTGGCAGAAGAAACAGTATATGTGTATCGAGCTGACCTCATATTCTTGCCCCCCGTGCCGGGTGGCAAGAAAATCGACCGGGTGGGGGTATCAAAAAAAAACACTGCAAAGGGATTCAAATGCGCTCGCAAGCTCGCGCAAGCGCAAGGCGAACGAACGACAATCTCTGGATTTTTGGGAGTCTGGGAGCTACTGAAAAAAAGTGCGGGAGAGGAGAAAAGGGATTTCTCCCCGGAGTTATTCACAAGTTATTGACATTTGATTTGGCGAGTTGTGGAGCTGGCGCGGCGGTGGTGGGAGGTGGATTCGGTGCGTGGGCTGTGAATAAAAAGTGCGGGAGAGGAGAAAAGGATTTTCCCTCGGGAATATGGGATTCGGTCTCAACAAGCGGTGAGTGGCGGGAGCGCGGAATTGGTGGTTGGAATGTGCGGGCGGAGCGGTGGCGGTGAACGGTCGGTGGGCGGTTTGTGAATTTTGGGATTTGTGGATTTGTGGATTTGTGGATTTGTGGATTTGAAAAGTGCGGGAGAGGAGAAAAGGATTTCCCTCGGGAAGATGAGAATTAAATGAGAATGAGACCGAAATGAGAATGAGAATTAGATGAGACTGGAATCGTGAGCGGAGATGTAGCTGGATGCGGTCTGAGCGGGATGTTGGCGGGAATGTTTTTTTTTGCGATGTTCCACGTAGAACATAGCTGAAAAAAAATGCGGTGGATTGAAAAAAAAAGATTGACAAACGGGAAAAAGGAGTTTGACGGCGTGGGCGGGAGTTATGAAAAAAAAATAAAAAAAATTAAAAAAAATTAAAAAAAGTGATTGACAATGTGCGAGGCTGGACATACTATTATGCGCATAAAATAAAACAAAACACTAAAACAAAACACTAAACGAAAGGCACAAGAGAATGAAAATGAAAGTAGAGTATGGAATCGCAAATCTGGCGGAATGCAAGGAAGCGGTCTTTGACGTTGCGGATTGCGCCAAGCTCGAACCGACCGAACCTTTGAAACAAGTATCGGAGGAAGCTTTTTTTGAGAAAACGGGCAAGGCGAAATCGGAAGTCAAGTCGGAATGGATTAAGGAGCTGTATTTGACGCGAGAAGAGTTTATGAAAATTGACGGGACGGTTGTGCGGAAGGAGAAACGTGGCAAGTGGCAGATCGCCGTTATGATCACGATCGGGACGGTCGGATGGTTTATTTTCCGAGCAACGACTGACTCGCAGATCGTTGCAAACAACATCGATATGATGCGGGATTTTGTTTTTAAAAATCACGCAAAAAACAAAAGCGTTGACGGCGCGAGCGATGAATGGATTGAGATCGATACTGTCTTTGACAGATTTAAGGACAACGCTCACATCTTTACAAAATAAACTCAAAAAACAAAAACACTAAAAAAAAACACTAAACGAAAGGCACAAAAAAAATGAATACAAACAACGACAAATTTGAGATCCTGCAAAACGGAGCAATACCGCTTAACATTTGGAGATGTCCAACCGAAACGCGAATGCATCTCATCTGCGCGATGAGAGGCGAATCACTCTATATTATTTTGGATATCTGCGGCGACAAATTTGAGGTTAACAATAATAGCACGGATGAGATGATTGCGCTGTTTGATGACTGCGGCGAGCACGACATCGTAGCTGGATACAACTTTGTTTGCGATGCGCTACGATGGATCGAGGATCATACGTCCGACGATTTTAAGGAGCGAGTCGGCGATGCGGCGTTTTTGCGAGTCGACGCCGAGAACGCCTTTAAAGAGTGGCGGGAAAATTGCGCCGAAAACGCCGAAATTTAAAAAAACACGATTAAAGCTCAAAAAAATAGAAAGTTAAAAACGATGATAGCGACCGAAATGAAAGAAATCCTCGACGACGAGAAATTGCGCAATGTGCTTGCGTATGCTTTGAGCGAGAAGATTCAAAACATACTCAAAACTAAACGCCTATCAAAATGGAATCGCGGAGTTTATCAATACGCTATCGAGCTCGCGGAAAATTTGCGATGTTCGCAAGACGGGAAAGATTTTTTCGACCGCCTCTTGAACGGTGCTTTTAGCTGTGCGAGAAACGGAATTTTCCCGAATGACAAGCTAATTAACGCCTGCAAAGAATACAGCGAGGGAGGATGCTCCCTCATTTACGACGACGACATTTGCGACAGACTCTCAACGGCGAGCGAAAAAAAGAGACAAACACGCAAAAATGGAAAGCTCGGGAAGCCGAATGCGTTTGAAAGCTGGATTGATGTTCAAACGCGAGCGATTTTCCAGGCGTGTTTGATGCTAAACAATTTGTCGGAGATTTTGGCGAAAGATTTAATCAAAAAAAACTGAAATGATTTGAAAATGGGCAAAAAAGATGCAAAAAAGATTCTTTCCGCGCTCGATGAAGCGGAAAAAGAAGTCATTGAAGCTTTTCACGAAAGGAAACTCATCCTTTATTTCGAGAAAGTAAAGGATTGCGGCTTTGGATTCTTTGAAATCAATTTTTCGTCGAGCGATAGCAAATTTTTCGACGAAAAACGGATTGAAATTTTGGAGACAATCGAAAAAGTTTTCCGAAAGCGCGGGATTCGAGCTTTCGATGCGGACTTTGATGGCGCGAAAATCGGTCAATGTTGGATAGTCGCTGAAATCGACGAAAACGCCGACCGCTATGTTCCATTTTCAAAAATTCTTAAACGAAATTCTTAAACGCAAACACTAAAAACACTAAACGAAAGGCAAAAAAAATGAGCAAAAAACAAGTAAAGTCGTTCATCCGCGCCTTTTTGGAAATTGATACAAAAAAAACAATCGACGATGCGGAAGAAATCCTCATGCGAATCATAAACGATTGCGCAGAAAAAGCACGATTGCAAGCCTACATTTATGAGGGCGGCGAACCTGCATTCGTCGATACAGGCGCGAGCGATTGGGATTCAGTGATCGGCGGTGTTCGATTCTTCCCGACCGCAGAAATTGACGATGATGGCGAGGAAATTCTTCCCGCAGATAATTTCGATGCGTTTTGCGCCGAAATCGAAAAATACGGGATACCCGCAGACTGCGTCGATAAGTCCGACGATGAGCGCGAGCTAATTATCACGTTTCAGCGCGGATTTTGGATAACCGCATTTAGGAAATTTGATGGATTTGCACAAAAATACAAATCAAAAGTTTTAGATAAGGTTTTTGATTTCAAAGGATAACACTCAAAAAAAATAGAAAGTTAAAAACGATGATGACGATTGATAAAGACAACACGCAGAACGCGAACGCAGAAAACATGACAAAAAAGCTTTTCGAGCGTTTGAAAGACGATTTCGATGGCGGAGAATTTTTCTCCGCAAATCGAAAATACAAAATTGAGATTATGGAAGAATGGGAAGACCGTTTGACTCCGAACGAATCGACGGACTATTTCTCGCCGTTTAAGTTTTTAATTCCTCGACGGCAACGGTATTTCAATCCGCAAGGTTGCACAGAACCGTTAGAAGACTACATCGACGGTCGCGATAACGACAAAGATTTCCGAAAATTAGAACGGATGTTCGGGAAAGGAAATGTTTTCTTAGTTTCGGCAGTGATTCACGGAAGCGTTCATCTTTATTTAGGCGAATACACGCCTTGCAAATGGGATTCTGGAATTTTAGGCTTTTTGATTTTGGACGCAGAAAAGGCGCGGGATTTTGTAAGATTCACGAAAAAATTCAAAAAGTCAGATTATGCAAGCTCATACATCCGCGAGTGGAATCACTGCATGAATGAAGCCGAATACCGCTTTGCAATCTACGAATTTGACGATGAGCGCAGACAATACGATTGCGCTGACGGAATCGGCGGGTATCGAGATGAAGATGAAGCGATTATGCAAGCGTTAGAATCCGCTCAATACGAATTTGGAGACGGATGGGAAAACGCATAAAACAACGATGAAATAACAACCTAATAGCGAGGATAGCGATGACAAAGAAATACAGAATCAGCAACAGCAAGAAAAACACGATTGAATTTAACGGCAGAACGCTTCATCGAATCGTTGCGTTAAAGGATTTCGGCGTTGTAAGGAAAGGCGAATTCGGCGGATACGTAGAAAGCGAGAAAAACCTTTCGCAAGATGGTAAATGTTGGATTTTTTGGAACGCAAAGGTTATGCGAGAAGCTCGCGTTATTGATTCGGCGCAAGTATGTCATTTCGCCGTTGTAGACGAATACGCAGAAATTAGAGATAAAGCGGTTGTTTCGGAGCAAGCGGTCGTTCGCGGGTATTCGCAAATTGCGGATAAGGCGAACGTTTTCGGAAAAGCGGTTGTAGACGGACACGCAAACGTTATCGACAAGGCGAAAGTCTACGGAGACGCGAGGATTTACGGCGGCGCGACAATAAAAGACTATGCGCGAGTTAGAGACAATGCGCACATCTACGGGAATGCGTTCATAAGCGGACATTCATACATTCGCAATGACGCAAGAGTTTTTGAAAACGCAGAGATTGGAGATTACGCAATTATCGAGGGAGAAGCGCAAATTTACGCTTTTGCAAAGGTATTCGATTACGCAAGCGTAAAAGGCAAAGAAAATATTTGCGCAGACCGCGAAATTTACGGTGAGCAAGTAATCGGCGAGGATGGCGAGGATGGAGTCTCTACGCGCTTGCGAAAACTCATTCACGATGAGCAAAAGCGACCGTTTTGTAGAGAAGACAATTTCAATTTTCTAAAACACGAATTTTTCGACAAAAAAGGAAAAACTATTGTTAAAATATAATGGACTACTCACTTACTATTGCAATTGCTGAGCTTATAGACGCGACGATTAAGGCGTTTATCGCCATCGTAAGCGTAGCAAGTATTGCTACATTCTTTGTCGCGCTGTTTTTGCTTCTCAAAGACAACGCTTAACACTAAACACTAAACGAAAGGCAAATACTATGGGAACATACCTAAATTCACGCAAAGTTTCTAAAATTGAATACAGCGATACTTGCTTGCGCTACGACCAATTCTTTATTGATTTGATTGAGGGATGCGCGAGCGAGCTATGCGCAGGAGTTATGTATTGCGAATCGTCTGGAACTGGAACGATTGAAATTTCCGATATTGAAAAGCTCAAAGAACTTGCGGAAAATTTGAGTATTGAAACGCTCAAAAACCTTATCGATGGAGACGATTTGCCATTCGATACGCGCGAGGAAGCGGACGAATGGATTGAAGATACGCAAGAGTTTCTACTCGAATGCGTCAGAAACTCCAAAAATACGAACGGAGTAGCAATTATCGATTTCTTTTAACACTTTGCACGGAGATTTAACAATATGGACAACGCAGAATAAATTAGAATTGCGCTGAATCGGAAAAGAAATCGGGAAAGACGATTTGCATAACCTATTATTTGAAACTCCGCGAGTATTGTATAATACTCGCGGGATTAAAAGGCTAAACGCATAACACGCAGATTTAGGCGATGAGCAAGAAATATATAATCCTAAAAGAAGATAAATATACAAGATATGATGGCGGGAGAGAGCTACACCGAATTATGGCAGTAAAAGACTTTGCAGACGTTAAATCTGGAGACATCGGAGGATTCGTCGAATACGGAAACAACCTTTCGCAAGATGGTAGATGCTGGATTTACGATGATGCATCGGTATGCGAAGGAGGATTCGTATGCGGGAATGCAAAAGTAAAAAACAATGCGCAGATTTACGGACACGCGCTTGTCTACGGAAACGCAATTGTATGCGATTGTGCTATAATTTGCGAATACGCATCGGTCTACGGATTTGCAACGATTAAAGATGGAACAACAATCGATGGACACGCAAAAGTCTATGGAAGAGCAAAAGTTTGCGAATACGCAAAAATCGGAGAGCGAGCAACCGTTTTTGATTCTGCAACGGTTTCTGGAAACGCATACGTTATCGGGAGAGCAAAGATTTGCGGAAACTCTAACGTTTATGGATTTTCACTTATTGAAGACGGAGCGGTTGTAAAAAACAACGCAATAGTAAAAGGATTCACGCACGTATACGATTCAGCAATCATTTTAGGAAATATAGGAATGGACAATCTCGAAGCTGAATATTTCGGACACAAAATCGAATATAGCGACGATACCGAAACCGAACGACAAAATATAATTGCAAAAAATCGCAAATAACTCCCTAATACCGAGTATATACTTTTTGCGTCATCGTTTAGTGTTAGGGAAAGCAAAAATACGGGAACGCCGAGTTATAAATTCGGCGTTCCCTTTTGCTTTTCCTAATAACAACCAATAGTCGGATTATTTACAAAACCAGAATATCGACAACTAAATTAGGAGCGAAGATGGCAGTGTTTGCAAGTTAAAAGCGAAGATAGCGAATCAATCTTCATCGGCAACCAGTCCGAAGAATTGCTTAACCTCACGATACGGAGCGCAAATAGCACCGAGAAGTCCATCCCACGCTTCGCCAACTTCGCCTCCATCGTTGTCATCTGCGAAGTATCCTTCTGTTTTTCTATACGTTTTCGCTCCCTTAGCAATGAGTCGGTTAAACCACGAATACGCGGGAACAGCCATTCCTTGCAAATACCCCTTAGAGCTCGACGCGATAGCAGTTATAATCGCGCCCAAGACGAAGATACCAGACGCAGGTCCGATTATGCACGAAACAATGAAGTCGTGTTTTGCCGCTTCGTAAAACTCATCGTCATCGTCATCTCCGAAGATGGCTTTCCAGAAAGAACCAATCAACGAATACATCCCAGGCAACAGCAAGTGATTAATAAGCAATGTCGTTCCGAGCTTTTGCCACGCCTTTTTGCTCTTAGGCTGAGCCATAACAGCTCGAAGCGCATTAACCTCGTATCCAAGGAATTGAGCAGTAGAAGACTGAAACTGCGTAAGCAGACGGATAGCGGGACTGTTAATACGATTCCACGATGGAGCATTAGCCGTTCTCGACGCTTGCTGAGTCTTGTCTGCCGTCGACCATACACTATTTAATGCTTCCACCTCGATTTCCTCTGCTGTATAGATGCGCCCAGTTTCGGGATTCATCTTTCCAGTAAGCTCTGCCTTTGTAGCACCATACAATCCTTGCCCGATTAACAAGACAGGGACTGAGTCTCCGAGCTTGTTGTTAATCATATAGAACCGCAAAAACTTTTTAAGCAAACGACCATTACCGCGATTGCGAAGAACTTCAATTTGCGTAGAAAGCTCGTCGTTTCCGTAGCGTTCTTTCCATCCAGCTGAATCGTGAATAGCCTTTATTCTCCCGATAGCACCAACAGGATCTGTGAAAAGATTCAAACAAGCCAAGAACGCTCGCCGCCATCCAATTTCATTTACGACAGCAGGAATACCGCTCGTCTGCCGAAGACCAATAAGACCGCTTCCACCGAGAGCACTTGTCGCCACCGTGCGGAGAAGAAGTCGCGTAGCTGGCGAAACTTCGTATTCATCACCACCAATGATTTTTGGCGAAAGAATGTCGCGGACGTGTTTCAGCAACATATCTCGCATACCTTGCCCAGACGTTTTCAGTATGTTTTGAGAAAGTTTATCATTAGCCATTACGCGCCCCATATCCATATGAAGGTTTCCGAACGCGATGAAATGAGCAATATTCACATTTCGGCTAATAAATACCGAGAACGCATCCGCAGACTCGTCGATGTCAATTCTATTTGTCGTTCGCGGAGTCATAACATTCGGCAGATACGACAACGCGCCGACAGCTTGATTGACCATCATCTTCTTAAAGTTTCGCGCGATAGGATAGTAATCTTTGTTGCGAACAGTAAGAGGAACGCCTGCGATGTCAAACGCAACGCGGTCGATTTCTACTGCTTCTTGATTAAACTTGTCTGCGCATTCGTCCAAAAATCGAATACCTTTTTCCCCGACAGCCTTTTCGAGCTCTGGCAATTGCTGAATACGATTATAAAGAGCCTTAGCGGATGGCGGGAGAGAATCAATCTCCTCGGGAGTCATTCCCTCAAACGCAACCTGCACATCTTTCTGACGCACTGACGAATAGATTTGAAGAACTTGCGCATAGGAAAGCGCAGTTCCGTCAGCAGAGAATTTCTTGTATTCATTATTCGGCAAAGCAAGCTTTGCGATAATCTTAGTAGCCTTTGCCCCCCTTTGCTTATCGCTTTTAAGCTTCTTTACTTCGTCTTCCTTGCCGAAGATTTCGCAAATCTTATTGCAGAACCACTTATGCGCATTTTCTTCGAGCTCAGCCTTTTTCAGGTCTGCTCTTGCAATCCTCTTGTCGAGTCGCTCAATCATCTCAATAGCCGCATCGCGAACCTTTCCAGGCGGGCAGTATCGTATTGCGTCCATAAGCTGTTGCTTTAACGACATCGAACCAGTGAACACAGCTCCTACTGCGTGCTTAATGTTGTGTTTGCTTTCACCTGCTCGGTTCTTTCTGCCCAGAACTATGGCATCAGCAATAGTTTCTGCGATGTTTTTCGCTCGCTCTTCCGCTTTGCTAATCGTGTCTTCAAAAACCTTGTCGCCAGACTCGCGCCGAGCTTCGAGAACGGAGTGAACATATTCGAGGATTTCTGCGTTCTTCCCGTCAACACCTTCACGATATTTAAGAGCAAGGACAAGAGCACCTCTTTCTTGGACAAGCGCGAGGATGCGTTTATCGACAGCTTCTCCAACAAACGTATCTCCACCTTCGCCGCCATTTGAGTTAATATGCGAATTAAGCTCTTCAATACGCGATTCAATTTCGCTTGCAGACTTATACGTAGCTTCGCGGAAGTAATGCATAAACATCTCCGTCAAGCCTTCCGTAGTTCTATCTTTCTCTACCTTTTTCGGCGAAAATTTAGCAAACGGAGCTGTGATATTAAGGATTTTTTCTCGAAGCTCAAACGCCTTATGCTTGCTCGAACCATCCCTAATAACTGCTTCTGCTTCCTTAGCCATTTTAACAATTTGCTCTGCGGTGTTTCCGCGATAGAGCATATCGTCAAGAATCCGCATTGCCCGAACAGCCGCAACAGAGTTGTGAATGCCGCGAGCGACATCGCGGAGCTTTCCATAAAGCGTCTTGCGGAGAACACCGAGCATAAGCGGCTCATTGTCTGCGTGTTTTTCTGAAATTGCGGCGAATACGTTGTCTACCCACGTTTCAAACTTGCCCTTTACAAAGTCTGCAAATTTTGGAATCCCAAGCTTTTCAAACTCAGCGTTAGGCAGTTGCAACGCACCGTTATTGAGCCGCCCTTGTTTCGCAAGCTCCCTACGACGCTCCATAAAACGCTCAGCTCGTGCAAAATGCTTAGGCGAATAGTTTGCTTTGTCATACGCACGCAACATCTTTCGAATAGAACGTCGAGCTGTCGCATAAACATTTTCTTCAAGTCTGCTCTTGCGAAGCTTTTTCCAAATGTCAACGGTCTCTCCGACAAATTCGTTTTCAGCAAAACTGCGAGCATACTTCATATCTTCGTATGAGTTTTTCGCAACCTCAATCATATCGTTAAGAATCTCCTCGTCTTCCCAAGGGAACAGCTTTTTGGCATATTCCATTGTTCTGTCGGGTTCGTCCTTTTTGAAGTTGTTCATCTTGTCGCCGTGCTTCATCATCCCTGCGAGAATGACTTCCGCTCCGTGCTCGACAACGCCAGAGTAGCTCTGGTCTGCCCCAGAGCGTTCCCAACGCTCGCGAGCTCGTGCCGCAAGATTCTTTCGAGCACGCTGTGCGGGAGTAAGCTCCTTAGGAATCTCGTTGTTTTTGATATCCCTGTCTTGCGCTTCTTTTTCAGCCTTTTCGTAAAGAACCTCAGATTCTGTCGAAATCTTTTTGCGATACGTTTCACCGAGCTTCTTTCCGTTAACAAACGCTTCCGCAATCGCATTCATTGCTTCTTTCGGAGACATTTGCGCAATAGACTTGATGTCGAAGTTGTTGTCTTTCCCGAGCGCAGTCAACATCGACTTCCACAGGCGCGAGAACAACGCCTTAACCTTGCCCCACCAAGTCTTGGCTTCTTTCGTTTTAAGAACCTCGTCGAGCTTCCCTGCGTGCTCTTGCGTGAAAAGCATAGCACCGACTTCGTCCATAAACACCTCGGCAGAAATATTTTCTCCATAGAGCTTGCGCACACGCGCTTTCACTTCCTCGGGAGCAGACTCTGCGTAGTCTTTCATTTTCTGATACAGCTCGGGAGAGTTTTCACGCGCCCAATCAAACGTAGCGTGCCATCCGAGCTCGTGCATTATAGTATCCGCATTCGCCCCTCTCGAAACAATCACTTGATTCTTGTTAGGCAGATACGCGCCCTTAACTTGGCTTCCCTCGTTGATGTATTTCACATCAGAAGAATACTGGTAGCGAGCATTTTTCCAACGCTCAGCTTCTTTCTTTTGCTCATCAGAAAGCCCAGCCGTCTTTCGCTCCCACGCTATTTTGTCCGCTTCTTCGCGCGTCTTAGCTTCTCCGCTCGCGACAATTTCGTCAAGCTCCTCGTTGTTGTTTTTAAGAAGATGTGCCGCGTCTCCCGTAGCAAAAACAATGTCTGAACGCCCTGCGCTTTCTTTGAAGCCGCGAGAACCTCGGTCAAAGTAATTTACACTTACGCGAACGCCCTTGCCCGCTTCCTTAACGGCTTCTTTCCACAGCTCGGTATATTCAGCACGGGACATGCCTCCCTTAGAGCTTTTGTCAGAGTATTCGTTTGTGTATATGACGCTATAACCTTTTTCCTCAGAATCGCGAATAAGCTTTGCAAGGCTTTTAATTACATTCTCCCTGTTTTTCGCATCTTTTACGTCTACGTTCTTTTTCCCGCCATAGCTTTGGACTCCGAAATACGCAGGGTCGACAAATACGACATCTCCCTTTTTCGCATTTCCGACAAGTTCCCATCCATCACCTCTAAGGACTTTTACTCCTCTTTCCTTGTAGAGCTTGCCCGTTTCAAGGATTTTCTTGGTGTATTTTTCGGGTTTCAGAGCGTTCTCGTTAAACTTATATCCACTATTGATAAGGATTACGCTCAAATGCCCAGTTCTAAAATTCTCTCCCGCAACTTCAATCCTCGGCTTTCCGTCTTTTCCGATTGTGAAATTAACAGGGTGAGAGCTCGTCATCAAAGACTGCAACACAACGTAGAATGCGGCTGTCTTCTCATTTACCTCAACATCAACGTCTCCAAACTTTGAGTTTTCCTTGCCCTTTATGTATTTTACGCCGTGTTCGCCACGATACTCTGCATAGAACCAGTCGACAAGAACCTGCGTGAGCTTTTCCTTTGAACCGCCCTTTTTAGCTTCTTCGAGACGCTTTCTAAACTCCTTAATCTCGTTGGACTCTGAAAGACGCTTAATAATATCCTCTGCGGCTTTCGCAACGCCCTCTGGGTTTTCTGCCAACATCTTATGCATCACATATCGACTTACGGCATATTCGTTAATAACACTACCCTTAGGAAGCACACCGAGCGCACCAAGACCAGACGTGTATGCTCCCGCCCCCGCAAAAGCGTCAATTACACGCCCACCGTTTCTTTCAGCAAGCTTCCCGATAAGAGAAAACAACTCTGAGTGTGCTTCGATAATCATACGCTTGCTACCCGCAAACGGAACGGGAAGCGTAATCTTAACCTTTTTACTGTCGCTCTTAGGAGCAAGCGGGAACGGCTCGTTGTTTTCTTCGGCTTTCTCTGCGTCTTTCTCAACGGTATTTTCAATTTCTTCCTCAACGTCATCAACTACGCTAACGTGAACCTCGGGAAGCCAACTATGAACGACCTCTTCAAGAACAGCAGAATCATAGTCTCCAACCGTCTTAACCTTCTTTTCTTCGTTGGTGTCTTTCTTTTCTTCGCCAGCGTTTTTATTTTCTTCGTAGACAACATCCTCGGCGGGATTTTTTACACTCACGGGCTCTTGCTCAGCACGTTCAAGAAGCTCAGCCTTTGAAGCACTCCCAGTGTCTCCAAACAGAGAAGCTTCCGTTCCATTGATTCCATTCTCTTTCTCAACCTCATACACATACCCGACAAGAGCCTTTCCAAACAGAGAGCGTTTCTTGTCGAGCATAAGGTTTGCAAGAATCGATGCCGCCTTTTTGTCGATTCCGTCCGTCGGGTCTTGCTCAAACGAAAGCGTTTGCTGAACAATAAACTGTTCAACCAAATCTTGCGTTGAGAGCTTACTTCCGTTTGCCTTTTGATTTCTTACGTAAATCACTGCTTTAAGAGCGGCTTGAAGCTCGGGAGCAATGTTGTATTTCGCGTTTTCACGCAAGCGAACCAAATCGACAGAAACCTTTCGCAACGTGTTAAGAACACTCCCGAGAGACAGCGGAGAGTCGAAAAGCTCCGTAGCAACGTCTCTGTCTCCAATAACAAACGCAACAAGAGCGTTTTCAATTCTCGCACCAAGCGTTTCCTTGAATCCTTGCTTCCTGTCTTGCGTGTATTTAGTTCCAGCACCTACGGCTTCCGCAAATGCCAATACAAAGTCAACATCGTCAAGGATGTTTTGGTCGCTACGGGCATTGAGCAAGTCGATAATTCTCGGAAGCTCGCGAGCGTCTGCGTGAGCTTCCTCAGACTCGGAATAAGAGCTTTTCATATCGGCGTTTGAAGCCTTTGCAAGCTCAGCCCAAGAAAGCCCTCCCGTATCCTCTGCTACGCGCAAAAGAACAGGATTTTTAACACCTTTCGGAATTTTAAGACCGTGCTCTTTCGCAAACTCCTCTACAAGCTTGCGATACGCCTTAGCCGCTTCTCCGTTCTGGCTGTATGCTTCTTTAAGCAAGCGCGAACGCCCTTCGCCAGAAACAGAGCGAAGCGTTCCGTCTTCAAGAACGCGATAAATCGGAGCACCACGGTCTGTGTGCCTATCGTCTGCAAGTCTTTCGCTAATGAAAGACTTAATCATTTGCAAAATCTGGACAGCCGTTCTGTGCCCTTGCCGATTCCGCTCTTGCTCGTCTTGTTGCGCCTTGTCTGTCGTGTCTACAAATTTAAGCTCGCTCGCGTCAACAATTCGGTAGCTACCCTTTACGCGAACAGGATTCTCTGCGCTCGGAGTAAGAGCTTCCCACTTGTCAGACTTCTTCTTTGTAGGCTTTTTAGTCGGCTTCTTAGCCTGTTTTTTCTTTTCGCCGCCATCTCGCGCCGGCTCTCCTTGCGCTTGCTCTTGTGTTCCACGTGGAACATCGACATCAACCTCCGCATTAACAGGAACTACTTTTTGAGACCGATTCGCATTATCGTAAGACTTCTTGTGAACATTTACGCGTGCACGGTCTGCAATTGTTTCTTTGCTAATACCGTATTCTCCTTGCTCTTTTGCAAGGTCGATGTAGTTCTCAATAAGGTTATTGAAAAATCCTGCGGTCACACCTCGCGAATCGCTATCAATGGCACGAATGAGATTCTCTACAACGCCCGGAGAAATAGTCGTATTCATCCTGTCGATTGAGCCATCTTCGTTGCGAACAACCATAGACTCCATCTTTTCCTTAATGAAATTCGTGATGGTCGGGACTTTCTCTCCGCGATTTTTCGCGTTCCTGTATTCCTCGAAAGCATTTTCTACAAACGCAACTTCCTCTGCAATGCTATAAGCCGTTCCATTAAGAGTGCCGATTCTGTGCGTGTTTCTTGCGCTAACCTCAACCTTCTTAATCTCTGGCTTTTCTTCCTCTACAACCTCTTGCTCTTTCGTTTCAGACGGAGTCTCAACCTCTTGCTCGGGAGCAACTTCATCATCGGGAGTCTTGATTTCCTGCGACGAAGACTGTTCTTCACCTACATTTTCAACATCTTGTTTGGCAGGCTCTGTTTCAGTGGGCTTTTGCTCGTCAGTTTGAGCTTCCGCCTGCTCGTCCGTCTGCGGTTTCTGTTCCTGCGGAACAACCTCTTGCTCTTGCGCTTGCTCTTCTCTACGCGGAGTTTCTTGCGGCTCTTTCTCGCCGAACATTTCTTTTTCGGCATCGTTGATTCGCGCTTCCGTCTCAGCTTCTTGCTCGGCTCTGCTTCCTGACTCTGATTCTCGATTTGCTTCAATTTCTTCGTTCAAAATCTCTGCAAAGCCTACTGCGCGTTCAATCGCCTTAATCTGCTTCTTGTTAAATTTTTTTTCATTATAGTATTTCTTCCGTTCAGACTCCTCGGTCGGAACATTCAAAAAGTCAGAATACGAAACTCCACTACCTCGAAGACCAACAAGCGACTCGGCATACGCTCTGCGGGAAACAATCTCGCTCTCTGCGTCTAAAAGGCTGTATTTTTTTCCGTCTTTCCCTTTAAGATTGCGATGCGTCATCGTGCTTATATGCCCAACTGCGTTCATAGGAACAATCATAAACGGAGCAACCTTCCATCCCTCAACGGTGTTTTCCCAAATGTCTCTAATAAGTCTATCTCCGGAATAAATCTCGTTCCCAAGCTCGTCGGTAGGATTGAGCATATTTGCCGCGACTCCCATTCCGAGAGCTTCAAGCCCCTCCTCGATTCCTTCAAACGCGCTTGCACCAATAAGCCCCGGAATCCCTTGTTTGACAAAACCGACGGCAAATCGCGCACTCGCAGACTTCGCGCGAGCACGAGCAATCCTTTGTGCGGGTGTCAACTTTCCGAGAGCGTTTCCAACAAAAGCACGCCCGCCACGAGAAACAAGCGCAGAGATTTCAAGCTTGTTCAACGCGGCAAACCAAGCACCATAAAGAACCGCCGCCGATTTCATATAACCAGTGTCTGTTCTCCAACCCTCGCTATTTGCTTGCATATAAAATTCAGAAACACCTTGCGACCATAGCGTAGCAACACTCGCCGCTCGTGCCCCCCAAACGCCGACATTAACAGCAACAGCAACAGGCGTTGCCGCACCGCCAGTTCCAGCGGCAAGAGCATCTGCGGCGACAGTAAGAGCAAGAGCGGGAGCCATCTCTCCAAGGCTTTCTGCGGCGACCAAAGAGTGTTTTCTAACATACCCCCACACACCTTCGACATCTGCATAGTTGCTATGACCAAGTTCTTGTGCATTAGTGCTCGCAAGAGCTTTTCTATAAATTTCTCGACCGGATTCAAATTTCTTAAAAAATTCCTCCGAAGAAGTAAATCCGCGAATCCTTCTAAGTTCTTGGTATGAGCAATTTTTCAAAAACTCATATTCTTCACCGGGATTCGCGCCGTTCATAAGCGCGTATTGAACACCATACATATACGCATCTCTTGCAGAAGAGTCTTCCGAAAATGCTTTATACGCATTTTCAATAGCTCGCCCAGCGAAATAAAGACCATTTCCAAATTCTCTGAGAACATCATACGCATAAAGATTATCTGTCTGCGCACGCATCATCGACGCGTAATAAGTCGCTTGTTCTATTTTGTGAGGAGGAAGCCCATTCAAACACTCCTCGCGTTGCGCAGTAGATAGCGCGTCCGATGAAATAATAGAAGCTACACGCAAAACATCGACTTCAACACCTTTTGAAACCTCACGCAAAAACAATCTTCGCTTGTCCGCAATCTCTGCGGCGTTTTTGTATTCTTGCTCTGAAAACGCTGGCTTATACTTTGTTGTGTCATCGCCGTAAAGCACCTTATTCGCGGTCTCAACTCGCTTTTTAAGATGGTCTTCGTCGTATTTTCCGTTTTTAATAGGAACTTTGCCGATAAGAATACTGTCTGTTCTTGATGCTTCTTCTCCAAGCGTCTTCCAGTGATTCAAAACATTCTTTGCCGAATCAATCTTGTTAGATGCTCCAAACGTCCTTTCAAGCCACGCGCTATCGTTCCAATACACTGGCATATCGTATGCGTTGCCAAAGGCTGTCAACACAAGCTCTGCGAAGTCTTCTCCAATATTTTCAAATCCATCGCGGCTTCCAGACGAAATGCGATGTAGGAAGAAAACACCATTTCGCATTTTTTTCTGCCTTTCCAACCGACTGTTTTCTTCATCAATCTCATACTCTGACACAAACGCATTAAATCCAGACGAGGATTTGTCAATTTTTTTGCCAATCTCTTCAAGCGGACTCAACGCTTCGTTAGAATGTTTCGCAACAAGACCTGACGGCAATCCAAACGAAGGCAAAGCTTGAAAACGAACATTTTCCGTTTGCGTCTGCTCTGAGAGTGCCCTTCCCGCGCTTTCTGTCGAATCTCTCGATGGTTTTTCAGTCTTAATTCCCTGTAAGCTTTCCGGATTCTCGGAATACATCTTTTCAGCTTCCAGCGGAGATATTTCGCGCTCAGTTCCTTTTGACATAATAAAATCCTACGTTGTGTTTATTTTTTGTCGCCAGCAGAAATTCTATCTTTAAGCTGTTTCTTTCTGTTAAATGTTGTGCGTGCCCTAACCTCGCCAAGAATTTTCTCGTTGTTAGCCCATATTTTGAGAATCTTCAAAACTTCACGCTCTGTATATACACCTCCCGTAGGCTTAACATTTCTGGACGACACCAATTCTATGTTTTTATCTAATCTATGTATTGCATCCTCAGTCTTTCCATTTCCATTGACAACCGAAATAAATATTTCGCGCCACTTGTCGCTCTCTGCATTTTTGCGAGCGCGTCCGGGATCTTTCCTTGCTTTGTGTGCGTCCAACTCTGCAAGACCTCCCGCGACATCAACAGCTTCCCTGTATCCATCAATAAGCGTTGAAACGTCGTATTCACTCTTCGGAGCAGTTTTCGGCACTTCTATTTTGACATTTTTGTAATTGCTATACTTATCTTTAAGTGTCGCAATATTTACATAACGGTCTGATTCTTTCTTTTCGTGTTCCTTTTTCGCCGAATTTATAAGTCTATGTTTTTCAAAAGCTCTCAGTGCTGATACATCGTGCTCAGCGTTGTCAAAATCGCCAACGTGTAATGATGGCTCTGACGAAGATTTTTTGCCTAAATTTTCATTTTTACCTCTAAATACAAATGAAAACCCATTGGTAAGTTTTTCATCCTCAATCCTTTTCCATTCGTCTCGCTCTGCTTTTTTGCGAACAACTTTTGCCGAATTAACATCGTATCCGTCTTCGAGTGCATTTAATTCGGCTTTGTCTCCAACAAGGGAAACTCTCGCTTCGTATTTTTCCATCGCTTTGTCAATGTCGCTTTCACGAACACCGTATTCATATACGCGTTCTTTCTGCTTGTTATCTTGTTCGGAATTATCGTCTGGCGCACGCCCTTCTGTGCCAACCTTGTCAAGGCGCATAACATAGTCGTTTGCGTCCTGTGTAATCGCCCATCCAGCAATCGAGTTCGTAAGTTGCACTACCGTTCGATTTCGAGTAGCTTCCTCTTTAAGACCTCCAAGCTCTGTGGATTTGAAGTTATCCGCAATCAGACGAGCCTGTTCGCCAGAAGAACAGTTTCCAATGCGATAAGCAACACCTGCAACAATTTCTGCGACTTTTTGATTTTCTTTTTCAAAATCAGAATACTTCTTGTATCCAAACGTCTTTGCAACGTCGTTTTTAAGACCAGACACAATAACATCATATACTTCCTTAGGAGTATTGTCTGCTCCAATTCCTCGAATTTTTGCATCAACGAGCGTTCTCACATTGTCGGCACGCTCTTTATCAAGAAGTCCGTCTGCGACACTTAAAATTTTAGAACACTGATTCAGTGCGCTTACATTGTCTTGCTTCTTGAAATCAATTCCGGACACATCCCACAACAGTTGTGTATAAAGCTTGTCTTGCGAAGCATTCATAAACGCCTGTTTGGAAGCAAATTCGCTTTGCGAAAAAACCGAGCCGTCCGGGAATGTAATCGCCGTTAATCTACCATCGACATCGTCAAGCAAATAACCGTATTTGCTATCGCTACCAAGGTTGTATGCATCAATAAAACGCACAATATTCTCGTCGGTTGTATCTTGAATGTTTCCAGCCACGACGTCTTGTGCCAATTCAAGTAGGCTTTTATCTTTTTTTCCAGCCCCAGAAGACTTTCCCGCGTTTTTATCTTTGATGTTAACACCCTCGATTCTAATGCGTTCCTCTGCCAACTCTCTTGCAACGTCCTTCGGGACACCTTCCTTTTCCAAGCTTGCCGCTTTTTTACGAACTTCAAGCTCTGTTTCAAGCGATAAAGCAAGCGCGTCATCTCCATCGTCCTTTGCTTTCAGAATCGCAATCTCCAAACTCTCGTTTGTTATCGCTTCGGTTGCCTTTGCTTTCTTTTCTTCGAGCTTGGCGGATTCTTTTGCTTGCTCTAATGCGAGTTTTGCGGCTTCTTGCTTTTGTTTTTCTTTGAGTTTCGCAGCTTCTTTGTTGGCTTCCGCACGCGCCTTTGCCGCTTCTTTCGCTTGCTCCCACGCAAGGTATGCCCTTGCACGAGCGCGAGTAGGAGCAACGCCAGTGTTCTTGTAATCAGAAACCTCGCGAGAATCAAGTGCTCTGCTTTCACTCAGCATTGAGCCATACTCTTGTCTAAGCCCAATCTTAGCGTTTTCATAAAAGTCTTTGTTTAGTTTGTCTCGTTCTCCGTCAATCAAGCTCTCAATAGCCTTTCGCTGATTTTCGTCTGGTATTTGCTTGGTGTATTCTTCTTTTAGCTTTTCCGCTTGTTCTTTGATTTCTGACCATTCCCTATCGATTTCTCCATCTGACCAGTCATACCACAATTTCAAATTTTCCTCTCCGTTTCTTTCTGTGGTAAGCCTTTGCATCCATTCAGACCGAATCTGCGGATTGTATGTTTTTCGCATAAAACTTTCAGCACGCTTTCGCGCGTCTGACGCGTTCATAATAACAAGGTTTCGCGCAACAAATGTCGGCTTGTCTTTTTCGTTAATGCGATTGTCTGATTCTACCGCTGTTTTAAGAAGCTCAATACCACCTCCGGAAGCACCAATAGAAATGGCATCTTTGTAAAGTTGGTCTATCCCGTCGTAGTGATTCTTGATTTGGAGCTGATTCCACGTTTTCATAGCGTTCAACTCTGCGTTTCCGCGCAAAAAATCCAAATCTTGACCTACTCGTGTTTTCCACACCGAGTTGTAGTTCCTAAAATATCCGTTCTCGCCAGTTGCACTCTGAATAACAGACTCTCGCGCCGCTTGCTCTTTTGCAGAAAACGCCGCGCGATATTCGTCAAAGTCTTTGAAATTCCTCGTAGAAAGCTCTTGCCGAACCATCTCCATAGCCCCGGCATATTGTTGCCTAAGCCTTTGAGAATCCACTGCGTAGTCAGCGTCGCGAATTTGCTTTCCAGTCTCAGCAATAGCCTTGCCGATTTCATAAAATCCAGAAACAAGCTTTTGAGTTTCTGGCGTCGCGTTTGCAATGTCGCGAACGATGCGAGAATTTACATGCGTTCCTCCCGCGCTAACCATTGCAGGATTAGCGGCAGGTTTGAGTGTTCCGTCGTATCCGATTTTCATTGATTATCCAATCCCCCAGAAACTGCCTGTGTCTTTATAGTTTTGACCGCCCATTTTTATAACGCTTGCCGCGCTCTGCATAAGCCCGACATAGCCGGAAATCCTTGCGTTCTTTCTCGCCGCCTTGCCCATTGCGTTGTAGTATGCAACTGCGTTTCTTCCTTGTTGCAACGACTGTTGCGCACCAAGAAGCTGTGCATATTGTTGCTTGCTCGACTCCTCAATAAGTGCTTCTCGGTTTTTAGCGTCAACTGCGGCTTGCGAAGCGATAACGTGCGCCGCCGAGCCCTCAATTGCAACGCCGTTTGCCGAAGTCTGCGCCTTCATCGTCTCCAAGTGTGATTTCTGCTGTCTATACAGCGCGTATTCTTGCTTGCCAGCGGAAGCTTGAATTTGCTGTGCGTTAAACTGCATCGTTGCAGCTTGTGCGGCGGCATTCTGCCACTCTAACTGCCCTTGAAGCTCATACGCGCCTTGCTGAGCCTTTCCCGTAAAATAACTGCCGATTGCGTTCCCGATTCCCGCGCCAAGCTCAATACTCATTGACGCAAGAGGGGCATACGCCGCCCAATTCGTGCCACCGCCGCTTCCAGCGGAAGAAGATTGTGCCGCTCCGCTCAATGGCGTAGTAGCTGTCAGAGAGCCGTTTGAATACTGAAATCCCATACCGTCAAACGTCTGTGAAGAACCAATCGAATAATCTCCGAACTTTCCTCCACCTACGTTCCCGCCTGTCAGCCACAATGGAAAATTACCCGCCATATCAATCCCCCGTTTCTGTTTCAGTGTTCGTCTCTGTTTTATTCTTCAAAACCTTGTCTGTAACGTCAGCCCAACGCAGAAATCCATTCCGACGAGCAACAGCCCCGTGAGGATGGACTAAAAAGTTTTTAAGAACGCGACAACCTTGCATAACCTTGTCAACGTCTTCGCGCAAATACAGCGTAGGAGAAATCTCCCCGCCGTTAAAACTTCTGCGTAAAATGGGCTTTCTCATTATCCGATAATAAGTTTTACGATTTCAGCAACTCCGATTCCTCCCGCTCCCGACGCGGCACTCGCAAACGTCGTAATACGGACGGCACTCGTTTTCAAATGGTCAACATCCGAGCGCATAGAGCGAAGCTCCTTGTTCATACGCTCAAAATCCTTGTCGCGACGCTCATTCGCATCGTTGCTCGCCGCCAAACGCTCCGTAACCGCCGTAAGCTTTGTCAATACCTCAATCTGACGCTCGCGGTGAGCTTCCGTTTTCTCCTCCATCGCTACAATCTTGTCATCAATCGAAGCGACTTGCTTGCCCAAGTGCTCAACGTCGGCTTGAATCTTGTAAAGGTTCGGCTCATTCATCATCACACCTTTTCTTTTTCAAGGATTTTCTTCACCGCGTCGCGGACTCCCGCATCTTCTTGGATATTCTTCAAAAGCTCGACGGCATCTTCGCGCGAAAACGTAAGTCCGCCGTTCGCATTCGCTTCGTCAATCTTTCCAAGAACAGCACTCGTGCCCTCGACAACCGCTTGCGCAGTCTTAACCGCATTCTTTTCCTTTGAACGCCGCCAAATGCCGATAAGAGCACCTGCCGCAACTCCGATAAGCCCGACAACTCCTCCCGACTTAGCCGCCGTTCCCGCCGCCGCATCAGCAACGTCAACCGCAGAATCAACAGGAATAATACCAAACAACTCAACCGCGCCTGTTTCAGCGTTCGTCGTGCAACCGCTCAAAAAAGCAACCGCCGCAACACACGCAATAAATCCAATATACTTAGCTCCGAATTTCATTTTGTTTCCCTTTCTAATTGAGTTTTAAGAAAAAGGGCGGAGAGGATACTCTCCTGCTCCGCCCATAACAGCACTTACTCTCCAATATCCTTATTTCCAGAAAATTGGGCTTATTTAAGAACTTCTTTCGGGTCGCGAACCTTGTCGAACATTTCGTCGCCAGTCTTGCTACCCTTCGTGCCAATCGGCGTGTTAGCCGTCGCGCCCGTGAAGCTAATCTGAACAAGAGAAAGCGGTTCAACGAGCTTGCAGTCGTAGTTATACTGACGACGCGCCGTAGAAACCGTCCAAATGTTGGAATCAGCTTTAACGTCCGTGTAAGTTCCCCAGTCGGAAACAGCAATCGTAACCTTCGGAATATACGCAAACGCTTCGTTGTCATTCACCTGCGGATGGGCTTCAATCATAAAGCCGCGCAGAACAGGAAGACGTCCCGTTTCGATAAGCCCGGAGGAACGGACAAAGTCCGAATCTTGGAGCTTTTCGTTGTTTTCGATAAGGTTTTCATACTGCGTCGGCGAAACAAGAATCTTGAACGGACGAACGAGCTCGGGCGTGTCCGCAAGGTTGTTCTGCAACTGAGCACGAATGCGACCAAAGTCGGAAATCTGCATATACGCTTTCGGGCACGTATATTGCGTGTAAAGCGGCAAATCAACAGTTTCGTCCTGCGTGTCATCAGAAACACCACCATCCCAACGACGTTTCTTCATCGTGATTTTCTTCGTGCGAAGAGCATTGAGGAACGTGAGGTTGTTTTCATTCGTTTCAGACGCAACCGCCGCTTGCGCGAAGTCCTGCGAGCCCATACGGGAAACAAGACCACGGTCAGCGTCGCCGCCGCCGCAGAGCATAGCTTCCGTGCGGGAAACCGCTTCGGATTCAATAATCGCGCTCTTCGGGAACATCTGCATCGAATAGCGACGCGTTTTAAGCTGAGTGATAAGCGAAAGGTATTTCGCCAAATCTTCGGTTTTGCGACCGTTGTTGATGTAGTCGCGTTCGAGCTTCGCCAAGTCAACAGACTTGTTGTTCAGCTCATACGCAGTAATCGGCACAAAGCGGAAATCGTAAATTTCCGAATGCCCAGAGCCGCGACGATAAGAAGCGTCTCGTTTAAGAAGGTTGAGCGCACGGAAGTTTCCCTGCACGTCTTTAATGCCGCGCACAAAAGACATCTGCGCCGCCGTTGCCCCGCGTTCGTCGTGTTCAAAGAAATCGAACGAATCAAGTGTAGTAGTAGCCATTGCTAATATTTTCTCCTATGTTAAATTTTTACCTTGTTTATTGTTTTTGCCGACGTAGTTATCCGCTATCCGAGCGGGCTACACGCCGCTAACAAGGGGCTTTCGCGTGTCCTCGCGTTCACGACGTTCTTTTCGGAACGACTGTATTTTCTATAAAATCAAGATAAAAAGATAGAACTTTTTTCGCAAACTTTCGCAAACTTTCGCAAACTTTTATTGTTTCGCGTTAGAGCATATGCTTGAACGTATTCCAGTCGCTCTCGCGGAACGTAAATTTATGCCCAAACACGCTGAACGAAGCCTTTCCGTCGGAAGCCTTGAATCCATGCGTAATAGCACGCTCCAATGCGTCTACATCGACGGACTTTCCATCGTCGCATAAAAGCCCAGCCATAGCGAGCTTCTCGCCGAGCTTGCTTTCCATAATGCCGTAGCCAGCACCGAGAAAGAATCTCGCTCCTCCTCCGTCAACCGTAGGAATAACGTGCTCAAACACATACTTTTGGAGTGTTTCTTTGAATTTATCAGTTTGTATTTTCATTTTATATACAGTTTTAAGTGAAAGAAAAATCCCCGCAGAAATTCAAACGGTTACATCTTGTAACGGTTTGAATCTCCGCAGGGTAGCCGTTAGGCACTCGCCGTAGTTGTAGCCGTCTGATTAACGACAGCAACGGACGGAACTCCCGGACAAAGCGCAGTGTTCGGAATCCGCGTAACGGTAAGCCCGTCAACCTGCGACATCTGGTATTCCATAACCGCAAGACGTTGACGATTGAGCGCAAGCTCGTTAGCAAGCTTTTCGCTCTGACCGACAATGTAAGAATACAAATCCTTGACAGTGTCGTTCGTGTATTTTTCAGAACGCAGACGTGCAATCTCCGCGTCCTTTTCCGCAAGAGCGGAAAGCCCGACAGCACCTGCCGCCGCCGCTTGATTTCCACCAAGACCGAAGCCGCCGAGACCGCCGTTCAAAAGCCAAAGAGCAGTTCCAGCAATGCCGAGACCAAGACCAGCACCAGCAACGCCCTTCGACGCATATTCTTTTTCGTATTCCATTATATTCTCCTTTTTTTCGTCGTTGCGTAATTGCCCCGACATAGTGCGCATATTCGCCGACAAAAACACGCAACGCAATAGCAATAACGCAATTGTAATCAAAGTGCGATTTGCGCCAGTTCACGCTTGAATACTACATTTTTAACCGCGAATCCAACGACTGCGGAAGCTGAAACGTAATCATTTCCCTCATTCTTATTTACTGAGCAAAATCTCTGTTTTATCCTTAAAGATTCTTTTATGCTCTTAAAGGAAACTAAATCTATCTGTCTCTGCGTTAGAATAACGCCCGAAATAAACTTACGCCTAACGTGTATTGCGTATGAAGAATGCGCCAAGCCAATACCTGCGCACGCAGTAAGAAAGCTAATACGAGAGGGAATTATGAGGAGAGTTGTTTCTCCGAAAAAGACCGCAAGTCGGCTTTGCTATGCAAGATGAAAAAAATTAAAAAAATTAAAAAAAACAGTTGACACGCATTGATTAGTGATTATTCTTTGAACTCGTAAATCAAACAGAACACAAGTGTTGAGCGATTCACGAGTGTTTATGAGGTTTGCACCTGTTCTTTGTCTGGCGCACTGAGTGTCTTTTTTTTTATTCTTCAACATTCAGTGCGCCATTATCGCGGAGTGTCGCAGAGGTAGCGAGAATCCCTCATAAGGATTAAGTCGTAGGTTCGAGTCCTACCTCCGCATCCAATTTCTTGTTCTTTCAAATGCGCGTCTCTCGTTTCGAGAGCGGATAGCAACTAAGACCTCTATTCGTAGTCGGATATTCCGACACGCGCAATCCTTTCAACAATAAACAGCACATACATATGACAGACAAAAAAGTTAAATCCTATAATCCGGATTCGATTCCGATGATTATTTCTACGACGCAAGCCGTATCTTTCCTTGGAATTGAGCGTAGCGTTTTTGAGCCGCTTATGGAACGTCTCGGTGTTGAGCCAATAATTACCTCTGCCGACCGAGCGAAAGAAACGCACAAGAAGCACAAGCGTTGGAGCAAGCTTCAACTGCTCGACGTCCTTCTCCACTGGCAAGAAAGAAGCACGTTCAAACCTCACGTCTCCACCGTTGTTGAAAACAATCAAACAACAGAAGATTCAGAGAAAGAAGAGACTGTCGAAAAAGAAGTCTCTCACGTTGAACGCGATGATTTCATAAACAGAAATGGGGCATACATAGTTTCCGGACGTATTCCCGAATTTCGTAGAAACGTATTTTAAGTATTCGCCATATCAGCGAACTCGTCTGCGCACACGGTGAAAACTTTTTGGTGGTATA
>CAVBBP010000037.1:0-29417 GCA_963593685.1 Segatella copri | reverse complement strand
GGAGCGGTATTGTAGCAAATTGTTGTATCGCCAGAGATGACGGGCGCGACCAAATTTTCACAAACCGTGATTGTTACAGAATTCGATTCAACTGTGCCACAATCATCGGTTACGACTAACTTATAGTGTGTCGTCTTCGTCAAATTGTTCGGCTGGAAATCCTTTGATGTCGCACTTGAAATGTTCGTAAAGTTCACGCCATCTTCCGACTGTTGCCATTGGTAAGTGTAATTTTTTGCGCCACCTGTGGCATCAGTCTTGATTTCCAATTCATTTGGAGCGGTATTGTAGCAAATTGTTGTATCGCCAGAGATGACTGGCGCAACCAAATCTTCACGAACCGTGATTGTAATCGGTGCAGATTCGCAATACTGGGCACATTCATTAGGCATGACAAAAGCACGAACGGTATAAGTACCGACCTCATCAAATGTGTATGAGGTACTTGCCGTTGTAGCAATTTCATTGAAATCGGTTGCCGATGGCAACTTGATTTCCCATCGGTAGAGGCACGAAGAAAGTGGTTCAGAAAGATTACTCTGTACAGATACACTCAAGTTTAATGTTTGCGCAGAGCAAATAGGGGACGATTGCGCATCGATTGCAACAGACCAATCAGAGCATTCGGCTCTCAAATTTATGACCGAAAGCAAAAACAGAATTATCGTAAACAGTGTAAATTTTCCTTGATTCATATACTTTTAGCAATTCACATGCCTGATATCAGACCCCACTCAAAAGTTTTTTTGAGTAAAATTCAACTTCAATTCCCTTCTTTTCTTCCCCCAATTCAATCCATTTACATTCGCGCAAGTCGCTGATTATCAAGAACTTGCCCCCCCCCATTTTCTGGGAGGAGGGCAGTAAATCTGCATTTTTCTATGTTATTCTGCGGACAAAGGTAGTGATTTTTCTGCAAAAACACAAGCGTTTTCCACAAAAATCAAAAATCGCTACAAGGCAATTTATAGAAGCCCCCTTAATCTAACGCAATACTTTCCAAAAACTTTTAGGCAAATAAATGTTGTATATATCTATGGCTTCTTTGAACCAAGGGGCAACCTGTTGAGGCGTATAGCCTGCGATACCACAACCCACCGGCGTAACAAGAAAAGTCTTTTGGGGGTGTTGCTTGGCGCAGGTCAAAAAGTGCTCTACAGCCTGTCGGAAAGACTCCTCTCCCTCCATGGTTGGCAAAGCATAGCACTTGCCCGTCAAACCTTCGCCCACACCCCATTGGGCACCCAAATGCTCATAAGCGAAACGCGCTGCTCCTCCACCATGCGCACCATGGATATTACTACCAAAGACAAACACCTCGTTTTCTTCTAACTCGTCAATATGAAAAGGAGTGATACGAGCGGGCTCGTTATCGGGACCATCGTTTAGGTTGGCAAGGGCAATGTCGCTCAAATTTTCGGGAAGTTTGTGGGCTTTCTTTTTAATGGTAATCATATTATTTAGTTTTTCAAATTGACTATTTTCGAGTTCCACATTTATTAAAATTTTCACAAAACGGGGAATTTATAGAAATCCCCTTAAAATACAAAAGAGCGATCAATTCTTCGGAATTGACCGCTCTCTTGCGGAAGGTGGGGGATTCGAACCCCCGGTACGGTAACCCGTACGGCAGTTTAGCAAACTGCTGGTTTCAGCCACTCACCCAACCTTCCAAAAGCAGAGCGTATGCTGCTACCAAAAATGCGGTGCAAAGGTAATACAAAATTTTGGCCGCACCAAATTTTTGGCACGAAACTTGCACCAAATTAGTAAAAAACACTGATAACGAGCCTTTTACGCAAAACAAATGCACGATTTTCGGGCGGCGTGCCACAAAATCGAAAAAAAATCTATACCTTTACGCTGTGAATGGAATGCACCAACGCAATATGCTGAAAACTCGGAAAAACATACTGATTTACACCGTTTTAACTCTTGTCGCTGTCGGCATTGCGGCGGTGGTGTGGCTCTGGGCAAGCGAGCGACGACCCACTTTTTCGGTGAGCGAAGGGCAAAACGCACGCCTCTATGTCTATCCGAATATGACGCTAGACGATGTGTGCCGCGCGCTCGAACAGGCGCATTTTACGGCCGATGCCACGCCATTCAAACGCTATATGCGGCGCAAACAGTACGACGGACGCATCAAAGTGGGCTGCTACCGCATTGCCGATGGCATGACAAACCGCACGCTGGCGCAACATCTCATTTTCGGCATGCAAGAGCCTATCAGACTGAAATTCAACAACATACGACTGAAGTCGGAGTTGGCGGCACGGCTCGACAAACAACTGCTGCTCGACTCTGCCACCATCGCTCAATGCCTCGATAGTGTAGCGTTTTTGTCGGTTTACGGTGTAACGCCCGCCACCGCGCTCACGCTCTTCATTCCCAACACCTACGAGGTCTATTGGGACATGACGGCGAGCCAACTTTTCGGTCGCATGAAGCGCGAATACGACCATTTTTGGAACGACGAACGCCGCTCCAAAGCCGCCGCTACGCACCTCACGCCCACCGAAGTGATGATTTTGGCTTCGATTGTCGATGAGGAGACGAATGTCGCTGCCGACAAACCCATCATTGCGGGGCTTTACATCAACCGTTTGCGGCGTGGCATACCGCTACAAGCCTGTCCCACAGCCCGATACGCACTCGGCGATTTCACCATCACGCGCGTGCTCGACGAACACACCAAAATCGATTCGCCCTACAACACCTACAAACACCGCGGATTGCCGCCCGGTCCCATTCGCGTGGCCAGCATCGCCGCCATCGATGCCGTGCTGAACTACACACACAGCAACTACATCTACATGTGTGCCTCCGACAAGATGGACGGTTCGCACAACTTTGCCGCCACACTCGCCGAACACAACCGCAACGCCCAAAAATACCACCGCGCCTACCGACAATGGCGTAGGAACAATAGTAGCAAGTAGCAAGTCGAATGAGGAGTTAGGAGTTAGGAGTTAGGAGTTAGGAGTTAGGAATTAGGAGTGAGGAGTGGTGCGGCAGAGCCGCAATTTCAAATTTAATCATTAGGGACAATAGAAATTTAGAAACTCAGAAACAAAAATTGCGACAGCAATTTTGAGAAACCAGAAATTAGAAACTAGAAACCAGAAATTTTGAAACTGCGCGAAGCGCAATCTGAAATTACAAAAGATATGAAAATCCTAATCGCTACTGAAAAACCGTTCGCAAAGGCCGCTGTAGAGGGCATGCGAACCATTGTGGAAAAGGCGGGCTGCGAATTGGCTCTGCTCGAAAAATACACCGACAAGGCGCAACTGCTGTCCGCCGTGGCCGATGCCGACGGACTTATCGTGCGTTCTGATAAGGTTACCGCCGAGGTGGTGGCACACGCACCGAAACTGAAAATCGTGGTACGCGCTGGTGCTGGCTACGACAACATCGACTTGGCAGCCTGCACGGCACAAGGCATCGTGGCGATGAACACGCCCGGCCAAAACTCGAATGCGGTGGCGGAACTCGCTCTTGGACTGATGGTCTATATGGCGCGCAACAATTTCCAACCTGGCACAGGCACCGAACTGAAAGGCAAAACGCTCGGCATACAGGCCTACGGCAATGTGGGGCGGCTCGTCGCCAAATTGGCACAAGGTTTCGGCATGCGTGTGCTGGCGTTCGACCCCTTTGTGGCGGCCGAAAAGATGACAGCCGAAGGCGTTACGCCCGTTACCGAAATAGCCGAACTCTACCGCCAGTCCGACTATGTTTCGCTGCACATTCCCGCCAACGACCAGACGAAAAAGTCGATTAACCACGCACTGATGAGCCTGCTGCCAAAGGGTGCTTGCTTGGTGAACACGGCGCGCAAGGAGGTTATCGACGAAGCTGATTTGGCGCGCATTCTCGACGAGCGTCCCGATCTGAAATATGTGGCCGATGTTGCGCCCGAATCGTATGCCGAACTGCGCGAAAAATTCGGCGCACGCATCTTTGCCACGCCCAAAAAGATGGGCGCAGAGACCGCCGAAGCCAATATCAATGCAGGTTTAGCAGCCGCCAGTCAAGCCATCGGCTACCTGAAAGAGGGCATCGACCGCTTCCGTGTAAACTAAAAAAGACTTCTACGAATTGTCTTGTGGTGATTTTCTCAAGAATAAAGAGTAAGGACGAAAGAGTAAAGACAAAATTAGTTTGAAAGTCTATAAAGTTGAAAGTAAAAAGTTTTTTCATTTGAAAATTTGAAAATTGCGGCTTTGTTGTGCGTGAAAATTCATAATTCAAAATTCTTAATTAGACGCGAAGCTTTTCCCCCTTCGGGGGAAACGAGAAAGGGGGCTACAACCAGAAATTAGAAACTAGAAATTAGAAACTTTACTTGCAAAACTTGAGTCTCTTTACGAAACAAGGAATTTATAAAAGCCCACAAAAACCACATTGGACGACAACAGTCAAATCCCAGCCATCAGGCATTTCAGAGCCTATTTGGCGTTGGAGCGCTCGCTGGCGACCAACACCGTCGAGGCCTATATGCGCGATGTGCGGCTACTGTTCGACTTTTTCGACGAGCGACAAATCGACTACCGACAAGCGCAACTTGCTGATTTCGAGGAATTTGTAGAATTGCTAAACAGTCTTGGACTGCAAGCACGGTCGCAAGCGCGCGTCGTTTCGGGCATCAAGGCATTTTATAAGTTCCTGATTTACAGCAACGAGCTGAAAGCCGACCCCACCGAACTGCTGCAAATGCCCACGCTGCCGCGCCACCTGCCCGAAGTACTTTCGGTGGAGGAGATTGAGCGCATTTTGGCCGTTATCGACCTGTCGAAACCCGAAGGTCAGCGCAACCGCGCCATCGTCGAAACGCTTTATGGATCGGGCTTGCGCGTGTCGGAACTGGTCAATCTGAAACTGTCGAACATCGATTTCGACCAACACTTTATGCGCGTCGAAGGCAAGGGCAGCAAACAACGCCTCGTGCCGCTGTCGGAGCCCGCCGAAAAGGCCATCAAACTGTGGTTGTACGACCGTAACCTGCTGGAAATCAAGCGCGGTCAGGAGGATTTTGTCTTTCTGAATCGGCGTGGCCACAAACTCACGCGCGAGATGATTTTCATCATCACCAAACAGTTGGCAGCCGAGGCGGACATTCAGAAAACCATTTCGCCGCACACCTTTCGCCACTCGTTTGCCACGCACCTGCTCGAAGGCGGCGCCAACCTGCGCGCCATTCAGGAGATGCTCGGTCACGAAAGCATCATCACCACCGAAATCTACACGCACATGGACATGACCTTTTTGCGCACCGAAATTCTCGACAAACACCCACGAAATCAGCAAAAATAACGAGCGTATAGGTCGAATTGCGTGTTTTTTTAGCATACTATGTTTCAATAGGTCAAATTGCATTTGTTGTTGGACAGGGCAAAAAAAGGCGATTTGCATCTTTCAAATTTTTGTCGTAACTTTGCAGGTTGAAAGCATTTTTCAAACTCTGATACTTTTACACTTTTACACTTTCAAACTTTCACACTAATTTATGGCTTCACAAGAAGAGGTTTTTAAAAAATTGGTCGCCCACTGCAAGGAATACGGTTTTGTGTTCCCATCGAGCGAAATCTACGACGGACTGGCCGCTGTGTACGACTACGGGCAAAACGGCGTAGAACTGAAAAACAACATCAAACGCTATTGGTGGGACAGCATGATTTTGCTGCACGAAAACATTGTGGGCATCGATGCTGCCATTTTTATGCACCCAACCACTTGGAAAGCCTCGGGCCATGTCGATGCCTTCAACGACCCGCTCATCGACAATCGCGACAGCAAAAAACGCTACCGCGCCGATGTGCTGATCGAAGACCAGATTGCCAAATACGACGAAAAAATAGAGAAAGAGGTGGCAAAAGCGCGCAAGCGTTTCGGCGAGCAGTTCGACGAAGAGAAATACCGCGCCACCAGTGCCAATGTGCTTGAGCATCAGCGCAAACGCGATGCCTTGCACGAGCGCTACTCCCAAGCCATGAACGCCATGGACTTGGCAGAATTGAAGCAAATCATTGTCGATGAGGAGATTGTCTGCCCCGTAAGCGGCACCAAAAACTGGACAGATGTGCGCCAATTCAACCTGATGTTCACCACCGAAATGGGCTCCACCGCCGACGGCGCGATGAAAATCTACCTCCGCCCCGAAACGGCGCAAGGCATTTTTGTCAATTATCTGAATGTGCAGAAAACGGGACGCATGAAAATCCCATTTGGCATTGCGCAAATCGGCAAAGCCTTTAGAAATGAGATAGTTGCGCGACAATTCATATTCCGTATGCGCGAATTTGAGCAGATGGAGATGCAATTTTTTGTAAAACCCGGCACCGAAATGGAGTGGTTCGAACACTGGAAAGCATTCCGCCTGAAATGGCACAAAGCACTCGGTCTCGGCGACCACAAATACCGCTATCACGACCACGAGAAACTGGCGCACTACGCCAACGCCGCCACCGACATCGAGTTCGAAATGCCGTTTGGATTCAAAGAGGTGGAAGGCATTCACAGCCGCACCAATTTCGATTTGAGTCAGCACGCCAAATTTTCGGGCAAAAAAATCGAGTATTTCGACCCCGAAACCAATCAATCGTACACGCCGTATGTCATCGAAACATCAATCGGTGTCGATCGTATGTTCCTCTCGATAATGTCGGCGGCCTACTGCGAAGAGGCGCTCGAAGGCGGCGACACACGCGTTGTTTTGCGGCTGCCAGAGGTACTTGCGCCCATCAAAGCCTGCGTAATGCCGCTGGTGAAAAAAGACGGACTGCCCGAAAAAGCGCGCGAAATAATGAACGAACTCAAATTCGATTTCAAGTGCGCCTACGACGAGAAGGACTCCATCGGCAAGCGCTACCGCCGACAAGATGCCATCGGCACGCCGTTCTGCATCACGGTCGATCACGACACGCTCACCGACAACTGCGTTACAGTGCGTTTCCGCGACACAATGCAGCAACAGCGCGTTCCCATCGACTCGCTACACAAAATGATTGGCGATGCCGTGAACATGAAAAATTTATTTAAGAAAATCGTTTCATAGTTTGTTTTGTGAATGCTGTTTCGCTTCGGCGGAGCGGCATTTTTTTTCGCAATGAAAAATGAACAATGAATAATGAATAATAGTTTATAGGTGAGAGGTTATCGTTTATAGAATAAAGAATATAGACAAAAGACGATGACTATGACAAAGACCAAAACAACTTGAAACTTGAAACTTGAAACCTGAAATTAAAAATTACTTTCACACTTTATAAACTTTCCACTTTATACACTTTATGGACTTTACACTTTACACACTATACTGACATGAAAATCGTAAATTTTGCCGACCAAAATTCGCTGTTGAACAACTTTATGAAGGAGTTGCGCGATGTCGAGATTCAGAAAGATTCGATGCGTTTTCGCCGTAATATCGAGCGCATCGGCGAGGTGATGGCCTACGAGATTAGTCGTGATTTGACCTACACCACCGAACAAGTGCGCACGCCGCTGGGCATTGCGCCTACCAATGCGGTGGCCGACCAAGTGGTGCTGGCGTGCATCATGCGTGCTGCTCTACCCTTTCACAACGGCATGCTCAACTATTTCGACACGGCCGAAAACGCCTTCATATCGGCCTATCGCGAATACACCGACGAGCGGCACGACGCTTTTCGTGTGCATGTGGAGTATTTGGCATCGCCAAGCATCGAGGGCAAAACGCTCATTCTCTGCGACCCAATGTTGGCCACAGGCGGCTCGATGGAGTTGGCTTTCGAAGCACTGAAATCGAAAGGCACGCCCGCCAAAATTCACATTGCCAGCGTCATCGCCAGCAAGCAAGCCGTGGAGCATATTCAAAAAATTTTTCCTGCCGAAAAAACCACCATTTGGATTGCCGCCATCGACCCAGAACTGAACGAACATTCGTACATCGTCCCTGGCCTTGGCGACGCAGGCGACCTCTGCTTCGGCGAAAAAATCTGATTATTTCGCTTTCCCGATTAGGGCAAAAAAACTGCGGGCAAAAAAATAGTATTTTTTTTATCCGCAGGTGCAACATTTCTGCCCCAAGCCGCATCTTGATAAATGTAAAGACATTCTATTTTTAATCAAAACAAAAAAAATGAAAAAATTATTTTTGACAATGGCCGTAGTGGCCGCCGCTGTACTGGGCACAACTTCGTGCAGCAACAAAGAGAAATGTTGGGAAATTAAGAGTACAACAACCACGGGTGGAATTTCTGTTGAAAGCACTATCTACTATTGGGGTACGAAAGATCAGCGCGATACATACATCGACGACATCAAAAGTACTAACGAAAAGTTGGGAATCACCTACAAAATCAACTCCAAAAAGCATGTTAAGGCCTCTGACCAAGAGGATTGCCTTTCAAAGAATGGCGACAAAGGCTAAAGCCTTGGTTTTTTTGAATAAAACCATCGTTGCAAAGGATTTTATAGAAATTCCCTTAACAGCAGCACGGAATTTTCTGTGCTGCTTTTTTATTACCGTTTTCGGAAGAGAATGATTGTTTTGACGCACCGCATGCGTCCAAAAGGTTATAGATAGTGAAGAATTAGGAATTAGGAATTAGGAGTGAGGAGTGAGGAGTGATTTTAATCACCTAATTATCTAATTTCCAATTACTTAATTAAAATTCAGTAGCATTTTGGAACGCAATAATTCTAAATTCACAATTCTTAATTAACCCAAAGGCTTTTCCCCCTTTGGGGGAAACGGGAAAGGGGGTCACAACCAGAAAAATTAAGAATGAATAATTAAGAATTAGGCGGTAACCACAACCAACTGCAAATCAACAAATCAACAATTCAACAGAAATCAACACTAATGCGTTAAACTCATCAACTGATCAACCAATCAACTAATCAACCCAATTTGAAACTCTGAAACTTTGAAACACTGAAATTTTGAACCCCCGCGCGCAGCGCATTATCGTTTGCGGAGCAGCAGCAGTGCAAGACCGAGGACGATGAGCGGCAGGCTGAGCCACTGCCCCATGTCGAGGGTCATGGTGCGCTCGAAGGGCGATTGCACCTCTTTCAAAAATTCGACGGCGAAGCGGAAAATGCCGACCAAAAGCAGCACTACACCGAAAAAAAAGCCCGCTGGCTTGACCGTTTTGGCACGCCACACGGCCAGCGCAACAAACAGTGCAAGGTAAAACGCCGCCTCGTAGAGTTGCGCTGGGTGGCGCGGAACTGCGTCGTAGAGCGGAAAGACGAACGCCCACGGCACATCGGTAGGTGCGCCTACAATCTCCGAATTGCACAAATTTCCCAATCTGATGAATGCGCCTGCCAGCATGGTGGCAATGGCCAAAATGTCGGAGAGTGGCCAAAAATGCACCTTGTAGCGCCGACAAAAGAGCCACAGTGCCACTGCCACGCCAGCCGCTCCGCCATGACTTGCCAAGCCATGGTAGCCCGAAAACTCCCAACTGCCGTCGGGTTGCACGGTGATGGGCAGCAGCACTTCCAGCGGATGCGCCCAGTAGTATTGCGGTTCGTAGAAAAGGCAGTGCGCCAGTCGCGCGCCCACAAAAATGCCCACAAACAGATATATCAACAGCGATTCGAACTGACTTTGCGTGTGGCCAAGTTTTTTGAAATTGGCATAGAGATACCAGCCCGCCAAAAATAGTCCGACCGCAAAAAGCACGCCGTACCAACGAAATGTGATGCCAAACGCTTCGCCAATTTCGGGCGAGAGCGGCCAAACGATGTGTAGCGAGTGGGTTACCATGTCAGGTTGTATTGCGATGGAATGTTGTCGATGAGCGCAAAAAGTGCGTCGCGCGTTTCGGCTTGCAGCAGTGCGATGCGCGTCGGGCGGAAGTGGTCGATGCCTTTGAACAGCGGCGTGGCGGCCAGATGGCGGCGACTATGCACAATGCCGCTGTGTTCGTTGCCCGTCCAAGCGATGCTGCGGTCGATATACTCTTTGACGATGGCGGCCTGTTCGGCGTAGGTTTTGCGTGGCAATAGTTCGCCTGTGTCGAGAAAATGGCGCATCTCCTCGAAAATCCACGGTTGCCCGATAGCGCCGCGCCCCACCATCACCGCATCGACGCCGTAGCGGTCGAACGCTTGGCGCGCCTGCTCCGCCGTGGTGATGTCGCCATTGCCAACGATGGGAATGTGCATGCGTGGATTGTTTTTCACTGCGCCGATGAGCGTCCAGTCGGCATCGCCTTTGTACATCTGTGCGCGCGTGCGGCCGTGAATGGCCAACGCCCGAATGCCGCAATCTTGCAACGCTTCGGCCAAATCGACGATGATTTTGGAACTGTCGTCCCAGCCGAGGCGCGTCTTCACCGTTACTGGCACACGCACTGCCTTGACCACCTCGCGCGTGATTTCGAGCAGTTTCGGCACATCGCGCAACATACCCGAGCCAGCGCCTTTGCCCGCCACTTTTTTCACAGGGCAGCCGAAATTCAAGTCCAAAATATCGGGGGTCGCTTGCTCCACAATTTTTGCCGCTTCGACCATCGTGGCGGTGTCGCGACCGTAGATTTGTATCGCCACAGGGCGTTCTTCGGGCAGAATGGTCAGTTTCTGTTCGGTGCGTTTCACGCTGCGCACCAGTGCGTCGGCACTCACAAACTCGGTATAGACCAAATCGGCACCAAACCGTTTGCACAGTAGGCGAAACGCAGGGTCGGTAACATCTTCCATCGGCGCAAGAAAGAGCGGCCATTGGCGAAATTCTATGTCGGCTATTTTCACGGCGGTTGCAGGAAGGGGATTTCCATTGCAAAAGTACAAAAAAATCGTGAGAAAATTGCAAATCCGTTGTGTGAAATAAATAAAAAAAGTATTTTTGCAAATTGAAATTTTCGGGTAAAAAATGCCTGTTTTACGCAATTTTCTAAAAAATTTCTCATAGATGGAAACAATCAAACTGAAGAAAGGGCTGGATATCGCCATTGCGGGGCGCGCCGAGTGCCGTATCGTATCGATGACGCAGCCCGAAGTCGTGGCGGTTGTCCCCGACGACTACCACGGGTTCTTGCCCAAGGTTGCTGTCAAAGAGGGCGACTCTGTGAAAGTCGGCACCACGCTGCTGTTCGACAAACGCCATCAGAGCCTCAAAATCGTTTCGCCCGTGAGCGGACAGGTGGTCGAGGTGGCGCGTGGCGACAAGCGCAAACTGCTCTATGTGGCCATCAAGCGCGACGGCAAGCAGACTTGCGAAACGCTCGGCAAAATCGACTTGAACGCACCGCGCGAGCAGGTGCTAGAGGCCGTATTGAACGCTGGTTTCGGTGCACTCATTCGTCAGCGTCCGTACGATGTGGTGGCGAATCCCGAGGTGCAGACAAAAGCCATTTTTGTGTCGGCATTCGACTCTGCGCCGCTTGCACCCGACTACAATTTTGTGCTGAAAGGGCGCGCCGCCGATGTGCAGGCAGGTTTGTCGGTGCTGGCAAAACTGACCGATGGCAAAGTCTATTACTCCGTTTCGCCCGAAACATCGGTCGATCTCCGCGCCATGAAAGGCGTTGAAGTTACCGAATTTGTGGGCGCGCACCCCGCTGGCAATGTGGGCGTGCAGATGAACCATCTGAATCCCATAAACAAAGGCGAAGTCGTTTGGACAATGAATGTGCAAGATGTGGCTATGCTTGGCCACTTTGCCACCACAGGCACACTCGACTTGGAGCGCACCATAGCAGTGGCTGGTCCCGAAGTGATCGAGCCTGCCTATGTGCGCACATACGCTGGCGTGAGCATCGCCGCCATTGTCGATTGCAACTTGAGCCACGGCATCGATGTGCGTGTGGTGAACGGCAATCTGCTCACTGGCATCAAAGCCGACAAAGACGCAGTGTTGAGTCCGTTTGCTGGTGTTGTATCGGCCATTGCCGAAGGCGACCACGCCGACGAGGCGTTCGGTTGGATAATGCCGCGCTTCTCGAAATTCAGCAACAATGCGCTCTATCTGACCAAATTGCTGCAAAAAATCTGCCCGAAAAAGACTTTCGACTACGACGCGCGTCTGCTTGGCGGTCGCCGTGCATTCATTGTCAGTGGCGAGATGGAGAAGGTGCTGCCTATGGACATCATGCCCGAGCAACTGGTGAAAGCCATGATTGCGCGCAACATCGACAAGATGGAGCAACTCGGCGCATACGAAATTGCCCCCGAGGATTTGGCGCTGTGCGAATTTGTCTGCACATCGAAAATCGAAATCCAACGCATCGTGCGCGAGGCTTTGGATTACATGAGAAAAGAACTTGAGTAAAACTTATTTCTGACAGGATATGAAATTCATCAAAAAAACTCTTGACAAGATGGCACCGACCTTTTCGAAGGGCGGAAAACTGTCGGCGTTCCACTCGCTGTTCGATGCGATGGAGACATTTTTCTGCGTTCCGAACGAAACGGCCAAAAACGGCGTACACATTCACGATGCCATCGATTCGAAGCGCACGATGTTTACTGTAGTCATCGCGCTGCTGCCCGCCATGCTGTTTGGTATGTGGAACGTGGGCTATCAGCATTTTCTTGCCATCGGCGTAGAGGCTGGCTTTTGGCAGCAATTTGCGTTCGGTCTGCTGGCACTGCTGCCCATCATTCTGGTTTCGTACATCGTAGGTTTGGGCATCGAAGTGGCTGTGGCACAAATCAAAAAAGAGGAGGTGGCCGAAGGATTTTTCGTTACAGGCTTCCTCATTCCGCTTATTGTGCCAATCGACACGCCGCTCTGGATGATTGCCATTGCCACGGCATTTGCAGTTATTTTTGCCAAAGAGGTGTTTGGCGGCACAGGCTACAACATATTCAATGTGGCGTTGATAACGCGCGCTTTCCTCTTTTTTGCCTATCCTACGGCCATGAGCGGCGACACCGTTTGGGTGCGCACGCGCGATGCCTTCTGGTGGGGCGCAGGCAACGCGGTCGATGGTTTTTCGGGCGCAACGCCGCTCGGACAGATTGGCACTGCCACCACATCGACACCCGCATTCACCGACATCATGGGCAATCCCATCGGATTTTTGGACGCATTCATTGGCTGGATTCCTGGCTCGGTAGGCGAAACCTCCACATTGGCCATACTCATCGGTGCGCTCATACTCATTTGCACAGGCGTAGCCAGTTGGAAAATCATCGTGTCGGTATTTGCTGGCGGCGCACTCACGGCGTTGGCATTCAACCTGTGGGGGCCCGACACCGCCATTGCACATCTGCCGTGGTACGAACATCTTGTTCTGGGCGGATTCGCCTTTGGTGCAGTGTTCATGGCAACCGACCCTGTAACAGCCGCACGCACCGAAACGGGCAAATGGATTTACGGTCTGCTGATTGGTATGATGGCTATCGTCATTCGTGTGCTGAACCCAGGCTACCCCGAAGGCATGATGCTCTCCATTCTGCTGATGAATGTGTTTGGCTGCCTCATCGACTGGTGCGTGGTGCAAGCCAACATCAAAAAACGGTTAAATCGTGTAACATCGAATAAATAAAGGAGAAGCAAACTATGGCAACAAAAAAATATAGATGCAAAGTGTGCGGCTACATTCACGAGGGCGACGCTGCTCCCGAAAAATGCCCCACTTGCCAAGCACCTGCCTCGGAATTTGAACTAATCGACGAGGGCAAACTCGCCAAAAAAGGGATTAACAAAAACAGCAACGCCTACATTCTCACCTACACCAGTGCGATTGTAATCATCGTGGCACTGCTGCTGTCCATCACTTCGGGCGCGCTCAAAGGTCGCCAAAACGAGAATGTGAAACTCGACACCAAAAAGCAGATTTTGAGTTCGCTGCCCGCCATCGACCTTACACAAGGCGATGCCAACGAAATCTATGCAAAAACCATCGTGGCGTACCAACTGCTCGATGCCGACGGCAAAGTGGCGAAAGAGTTGCGCCCCGTGGAAGATTTCGATGTGAAAGCCGCCGAAGGACAACTGCCGCTCTATGTGGCCAATGTCGATGGCGCAACCAAGTACATCATTCCGATGAATGGCGCAGGACTTTGGGGTGCAATTTGGGGCTACATCGCCCTGAACGACGATAAGAACACCGTTTATGGCGTATTTTTCTCGCATGCAGGCGAAACACCGGGACTTGGTGCAAACATCGCCACGCCCAAATTCCAAAGCCAATTCGAGGGCAAACACATCAAAAACAACGGTCAATTTGTATCGATAGCCGTGATGAAGGCTGGGCAAAAAGCCGACAATCAGGAACAAGTAGATGCACTCTCGGGCGGCACCATCACCTCGAAAGGCGTAGAGACGATGTTGAAAAACAGCATTGGCGCTTACACCGCATTTCTGAATGCCACCGATAACGAAGAACAAGGAGGAGAAGAATTATGAAAAACGAAAATTTGATGAATACGCTGCTCGGCCCGTTGAACAAAAACAACCCGATAGCCGTGCAAGTTTTGGGCATCTGCTCGGCGTTGGCTGTAACGGTCGAACTGAAACCCGCCATCGTCATGGGCTTGTCGGTTACGATAATCGTTGCCCTGTCGAACATCGTTATCTCGCTCATTCGCAACACCATACCAAGCAGCGTGCGCATCATCGTGCAACTGGTTGTGGTAGCCGCATTGGTAACCGTGGTGAGCGAATTTCTGAAAGCGTATGTTTACGATGTGAGCGTACAGTTATCGGTCTATATCGGACTCATCATCACCAACTGCATACTGATGGGACGGCTCGAGGCCTTTGCCATGAGCAACAAGCCGTGGGAGTCGTTTCTCGACGGTATCGGCAACGGCGTGGGCTACGCTGTCATTCTGATAGCAGTGGCTTTTGTCCGCGAACTGTTTGGCTCTGGCACGCTGTTTGGCTACCAAGTAATTCCGCAAAGTTGGTTCGAAGCGGGCTATGTAAACAATGGTTTGATGATGATGCCTTCGATGGCGTTGATACTTTTGGCCTGCGTCATCTGGATACACCGCGCAGTAAACAAAGAGTTACAAGAAAAATAAGGAACTGAGATATGGAACACGCTTTAAGTCTTTTTGTTCGGTCCATTTTTGTGGACAATATGATTTTCGCCTACTTCCTTGGTATGTGTTCGTACCTTGCGGTGTCGAAAAATGTCAAAACATCGCTCGGATTGGGTGTGGCGGTTACATTTGTGCTGCTCATCACGCTGCCAGTCAACTACCTGCTCGAACGCTATGTGTTGAGTGCTGGTGCGCTGGCTTGGCTGGACGATAGTTTTGCTACGCTCGATTTGAGTTACCTGAGTTTCATCTTGTTCATCGCCGTTATTGCGGCCATCACGCAGTTGGTCGAAATGGTGGTCGAGAAGTTCTCGCCGTCGCTCTATGCGTCGCTCGGCATTTTCCTGCCGCTTATCGCTGTGAACTGCGCCATCATGGGTTGCGCGCTCTTCATGCAGCAGCGTGTGGGCATGGAACCCACCGACCCGAAAGCCCTGACCAATATGTGGGACGTGCTGGCCTACGCCATCGGTTCGGGTTTGGGCTGGACGCTCTCGATTGTGGGACTGGCCGCCATTCGCGAAAAAATGGAGTACAACGATGTGCCTGCGCCGCTGCGTGGCTTGGGCATCACATTCATCACCGTCGGCCTTATGGCCATGGCGTTCCTCTGCTTCAGCGGCTTGAAAATTTAATTGTTGTCAAAATCTAAAAAACAGAGATAGATTATGTTACTCGAAATAAATTCAGCGGCAATACTCACCAGCCTCATCGTCTTTTTGGGCGTTATCATCTTGCTGGTCGTTGTACTGCTCATTGCCAAACGCTACTTGGTGGCATCGGGCAATGTAAAAATCACTATGAATGGCGACAAAGATGTAGAGGTGCCTGTGGGCGGCTCGCTGCTCGGCTCGCTGGCCAACGCTGGCGTGTTCTTGCCTTCGGCGTGCGGCGGCAAAGGCTCGTGCGGACAGTGCAAATGTCAAGTGCTCGAAGGCGGCGGCGAAATTCTGCCTACCGAAACGGTACATTTCTCGCGCAAGCAGGTGAAAGACCACTGGCGGCTCGGTTGCCAAGTGAAAGTAAAAGGCGATATGGCCATAAAAGTGCCCGAATCGGTACTCGGCGTGAAAGAGTGGGAATGCACCGTCATCTCCAACAAAAATGTCGCCACCTTCATCAAAGAGTTCAAAGTGGCACTGCCCAAAGGCGAACACATGGACTTTATTCCCGGCTCGTATGCGCAGATTAAAATTCCGACCTACGACATCAACTACAACGATTTCGACCGCTCGCTCATTGGCGACCTGTATGTGCCAGCGTGGGAAAAATTCGGGCTGTTTGGCTTGCACCAAAAGAACACCGAACCCACCATACGCGCCTACTCCATGGCCAACTATCCCGACGAGGGCGACATCATCACCCTGACGGTGCGTATTGCCACGCCGCCATTCAAACCGAAACCCGAAGTGGGCTTCCAAGATGTGCCGTGCGGCATCGCATCGACCTACATCTTCTCGCTCAAACCGGGCGACAAAGTGCTGATGTCGGGGCCTTATGGCGATTTCCACCCTGTGTTCGACAGCAAACGCGAAATGATTTGGGTAGGCGGCGGCGCTGGTATGGCTCCACTGCGCGCACAAATCATGCACATGCTCAAAACGCTGAACACACGCGACCGCGAAATGCACTATTTCTACGGTGCGCGCGCCATCGACGAGGTATTCTTTATGGAAGATTTCTTGGAACTTGAGAAAGAATTCCCCAATTTCCACTTCCACTTGGCGCTCGACCGTCCCGACCCGAAGGCCGACTCGCTGGGCGTGAAATACACACCGGGATTCATCGCACCTGTGATGGGCGACACCTATCTGAAACAGCACGAAGCTCCCGAAGATGTGGAATACTACCTGTGCGGTCCTCCGATGATGGCCAAAACCGTGCTCGACCTGCTCCACTCGCTCGGCGTCGAAGACGACATGATTCGCTTCGATAACTTCGGCGGATAACAAAGACGAACGGCTTTCAAACAGTGTTTGAAAGCCGTTTTTGCACTCCATAAATTGGGTCGCTCAAAAAATTTTTAGCCCAACAAATGCAAAAAAAACAACAATCGCCAGACAGAGTACTGCGGCACTCACCGTTTCGACTTGAGCCACAGTGCCATCACAGGGTCGGAGAGGAAAAGGCCATCGGGCGTGGCAACAATGTAGTCCTTTTCGCGCAGAACATGCTGCATGCGATCGACATTCGACTTGCTGCCCAACTGGTATTCTTGAAGCACCGAAGCAGAGGTAAACCGCTTGTGCTGCCCAGCAGCAATGGCTTTCAGAAAGTTCATTTGGTAACTCGATAAGCCACCTGTTTGCTCCATAAATAGCGGCGTACACTGAATAAGCAGGTCGCCAATGCCCGCCTGTATGGTTTGCTCCGTAACTTCGGTGTCGGTGTTAATCATCACATTCCACGCCAACTGCTGCACATACGACGATTGATTCCCGACTGTTTCGCAGATGGTACGAATATGTTTTTCGGCGATAGTCAATCCTTTTTCGGTGAATTTTTGCTGAATAAAGGGAATCCACTCTTCCGTCGGGATTGGTTGCAGATAGTTGGGTTCACCAAACTGATAGAACGGCATCGACCTGTTTTGAAACAGTTTGTTCATCATGTGTTGGCGGTCGCCAAACAGACAGTACGACACCTGCTGCTGGTGTTGCCATACGCCACGCATACGCTTTTGCACCTGTAGCGAATCGGGCCACTCGGCCACTTGCTGAAACTCATCGATGCACACCACAATATGTTTGCCCAGTTGCTGCGCAACGAGTTCGGGCAACTGGAGAATCTCTTCTGGCGAATACTCCTTGGGCGTGATGCCCAACGAAACCGAATAATCCGTCGTAGGGTCGGGGCTAAAAGAGATTTTGGGCGTCAAGCGCGTAAGAAACTTCTTGGCTTTTTCTAGAAAAAGTTCCATCTTGTTGGAGGTCTGCTTGAGAACCGCCTCGGCAAACTTATTGTAGAAGTCGTACTCCGATTTGCAGTCGTAGATATCGACATACACCGTATGAATTATTGAAGGGTTCACCACTTGCTGCACGCGCTTCACAAGCGAGGTTTTCCCCATACGCCGCGGAGAGATAAGCACCACATTGAGACCGTTTTCAAAGTCCATTTTCAGACGCTGTGTCTCTTTTTGGCGGTCGGTAAAGTTGTCGCCCGACACCGATACGCCATAAACAAACGAGCGGTTAATTCCCTGTACCATAACTAATTAGATAAGTTCACTGTTTAGTGGTCCACAAAGTAGTGAACCACAAAGACACTGCAAAAGTACTACAAAAAAACGGAAACGACAAATGCCTGACAAGACAATTGATAATTGATAATTGATAATTGACAATTATTTCTAGTTTCTAGTTATTTGAAAATTTGAAGATTTGAAGATTAAGGCGTTTCTGTTACCGACAATTTGAAATTTGAAATTTGAAATCTGAAATTTGAAATCTGAAATCTGAATTTGCGATTCTGTTTCCCTGCTTCGACAAGCAGGGCGATTGTACGAAATGGGCAGCGCGCGCGCATTTCATACAACAGAATGGGTATTTCATACATTCGTTGCAAAAAATGGGCTTTGAACACCCCAAAGGCGTTATTTTTGTCGTAGAATTAAAATTTGACACGATGAAAACAACGAAAATCTTGAGGTTTGTTTCTGCGGACGAAGGTTGAAAATGGCTATTTTGCAGTTTGCAAAAAAAGTGTTATATTTGCAAATATGATGAATGCAATTTTTGGCGATAGTACTGCAGTGCAAAAGACGGCGTTTGGTGCGCCTCTAAATTTTGCACATAACTCGCTGAATATCAGCATTTTAACCCCCCCCCTCGCGGATATATACACTTTTTGCAGCATAAGTATCGGGCATTTTGCTCGGCTTGTAGCCAGCACTTTCGGACGAAAATTCATTCGGCCGCTGTTGTTGTGTGGGCTATTTTCGCGTAGGCGGAAATTAATTTGTTGCACAAGGTTAATTGGCAAACCCTTAAAACACCCTATGTAATATGAACAGATCAGTACTTCTTTTGATGGCACTTTGTGTGTCGGTGATGGTGTCGGCCGAGGTGTTCAAATTTCAGGCGACATCACTCTCCAGCAAATATTTTAACGAGTACGGCTATTGGTCGGAATGGTCGGAATGGGAAAATTGCAACATTTTGGTTGTAATCAATTCAAGCGCAGAGAGAATCAATATCTACAGTAGCGTTCCGCAAGAGTACGACATTTATGATTCTCACGATGTGTCGTATGATAATGACGGCGGAAAAACAACAACATTCAAGTGTATTGATGCCGATGGTTTGCGCTGCGATGTGCGTCTTCGTGTTCAAAGCGATGGACAGGTACAGTTGTATGTAGACTATAACAATTTCATGTTTGTGTACAATATCGAATCTAAATAAAAATAGACTATTATGCGTTGCAACAATTGCGGTTGGGAAAATCCCAACACCAACACAAAGTGTGAAAAATGTGGGGCAATCCTACAAAGTGAGAATCTGAAAGGCGGCGGAAATGCGCCTTTGGCGGACAGTCCGCTGAACAAAACCCAAATGGAGGCGGAGGCGTTTCCCGATTTAGGCGTACAGCCAGCGGTTACACCCAAGCGCGACGAAGTGCGCATGGAGCCGCTGCGCCCCAAAGTCGCTGCCGAACCACAAGCCGTGGCCGCCGACGCCTATCGTGGAACGGTGAATCCGTGGATTCAGGTAACACCAAAGAGCCAATGCAGCCTGACACCAGTGGCACAAACTGGCGACGACGCAGCGCCTGCTCCTATCGTATTCAAAGGGGAGCAGCACACGCTCAATCGAGCCAATTTGGACGCGGAGAATCCGACCATCACCTCGCAAGTACAGGCCGAACTGACCTGCCAAGACGGCAAGTGGTACATTCAGGATCGTAGCGCGCAAGGCACAACATTCATTCATGTGGCCGAGCGTATGGCGCTTTACGATGGCGACATCATTCTCATGGGCAACCGCCAGTTTATCTTTCATTCCGACAGATAATCTATGGTCGAACGCTGCGATTTTCGTATCGGTGAGGCCATTGGTGGAAAATACACCGTGCGTGGCACATTGGGCGAGGGGGCTTTTGGCAAAGTGTTCCGCGTTACCAACAGCGCTGGCAGCACCTATGCGCTGAAACTGCTGAAACTGTGGGAGGTGTCGCCCGACATTCGCCAGCAACTCTCCGACCGTTTCGAGATGGAGTACCAAACGGGGCGCATCGACAGCCCCTACTTGGTGCACTCTATCGACCACGGTTTTGCGCAGGGCAACCCATACATCATCATGGAGTTTTGTCCCAATGGCGACCTGACGCAGTGTGGGCGCAATGCCGATTGGATTACGATTGCCCGTCAGGTGTTGCTTGGGCTTAAAGCCTTGCACGCACACGGCAAAGTGCACCGCGACCTGAAACCAGAGAATGTGCTGATAAAACAAGACGGCACGGCGGTGCTTACCGACTTTGGCATTTCGGGCGACCGCAACAAGCGCATGACCGAGCGCAACATTGTGGGCAAACCCATGCAGATATTTGGCACATACGCCTATATGCCGCCCGAGCAGGTGCAGCCCAAACGGGGCGATGCAACAGTGCTGCCCACCACCGACATATTTTCGTTTGGTGTGATGATGTATCAACTGCTCACAGGGAAATTGCCCTTTGGCACGCTCAATACCGAAGCCGATTTGGCACTCTATATCAAGCGTGCTGGCGAAGGCGATTGGCACCGCAGTCCGTTGTCGCTCTCGGCGTATGGCACCACATTTCTGCCTATTATAGAAGGGTGTCTGCGTCCCGATTTCAAACAGCGGCTGCAATCGACAGATGCAGTTTTGCAGATGTTGCCCGCCTCGAAACCGATGGCTGCAGACAATTCCGTACCAGCAACGCCAGCGCATATTGCTGGCTATCGTTTGCGCATTATGCAAGGCGAAGAGTACGGAAAAATATACAACCTTACTGCCCTGCACAGCCACACACTGACGATGGGGCGCGAGAGCGGATCGGTACAAAACACGCTCCCGATAGTAGAGGCACAAAGCCGCTACATCTCGCGCAAACACTGCACACTGAATTACGACCCAGCGGCAAAATGTTGGCAGATATACGACGGACAACAAGATGCTGCCGCCTCGAACGGCTGGAAATACTCGCTGAACGGCACATTTGTCAATTCCACCGAAGTAGGTCCGTTTGGCTACTGGCTGCGTGTGGGCGACATCATATCGATAGGCGACACCAAACTGCGCATGGAGGCGTATTAAAAAACTAAAGGGGACTTCTATTTATTACGAGAATAGTTAGAAGTGAGAAGTGAATTTTTAATTAGGAGTGAGGAATGAGGAGTGATGCGGCAGAGCCGCAATTTCAGATTTCAAATTTCAGATTTCAAATTCAACAATTAGGAACATAGAAACTTAGAAACAAAAATTGCGATAGCAATTTTGAGAAACTAGAAACCAGAAATTAGAAATTAGAAATTAGAAATAAACCTCACAGGTTCTGACCAATGCGTTAAACTGATCAACTAATCAACCTAATTCGCACGACAGAAAAACTTACTTGCGAAACTACAAAGCAATTTATAGAAATCCCCCTAAAAAAAACAACAATAACACAAAATTATTTATGCAACTAACCGAAGGAACACTTTTTCACGACCGCTACACGCTTGTTCGCCTGATTGGGCGTGGTGGTTTTAGCGAAGTTTGGCTCGCAACGGACAAATATACAGGACTCGAACTTGCGCTCAAAGTATATGCACCCAATGGCGGAACGGACGACACAAGCATTGCGATTTTTTCGGACGAGATACGCAGAGTGTACAATTTGAGCCACCCAAATCTGCTCAAGCCGCAACATTTTGCCGTGTGCGAAGGTATGCCCTACATAGTGATGCCGTATTGCGCCAACGGCTCTGTAGTAAAGCAAATCGGAAAGATGAGCGAGGCAGAAATATGGACTCTGCTACACGATGTAGCCACAGGGTTGGCCTATCTCCATGAGCAACACATCGTGCACCAAGACATCAAGCCCGACAATATCTTGCAAGCCGCCGATGGACACTATCTTATTACCGATTTTGGCATTTCGGCACGCACCCGCACCACGCTCACCAAGACACAAGCCATAAGCAACACAAGCGCAGGCACTTCGGCCTACATGGCGCCCGAGCGGTTTGGTTCTAAGCCCGCGCCGACTTTTGCGAGCGACATTTGGGCGTTGGGTGCAACCCTATTTGAGTTGATAGAAGGTTATGTGCCGTTTGGCGATGGTGCGCTTCCTGCTGGTTTGCTGCAGAAAAACGGTGCAGAAATACCAGAAATAAAAGCGCAGGTTTCTGACGCACTAAAACGCACAATATGCCAAATGCTTGCCCCCAACGCTTGGGACCGCCCAACGGCCGAAACCATTGCAAATGGGGAAAAAGTGTCGGTGAATAATAACTCCACTGATAGCCGCAAATCGAGGTCTTTTTCCTTTAGTGATTTTCTTGATATTTTAGGTGGTTTATTCTGTTTTTTAATTCCTTTTATAGGCTTAATACTTAGTATTGTATTCGCTCTGCACTGTCTTTATCAACAGATTTATTGGCCTGTTCGTTATGGTTACTCTATTTATCCTTATCCCGTCGATTGTATTCCGTATATTATTTCATTTGGTGGGCTACTACTCTTCTTGGGTGGAAAATATCTTTGGGCCAAGGAAGGCTGTTTAGAGGGGGCTAAATGTTGGTTCAATTGGTGCTACAAATGGGCAGACAGCAGATGGGGAAGTATCTTTATTGGTGGCTGGAGTCTCATCTTGATTACCCCTTTAGTTTATTATATATATTTTATGACATCAGGATATTATTAGAATAAAAAACCAAACAATCAATTTACTTTTTCAATCAATTCTCTTAAATCAAATTGTATGAATACTATCACCATCGGGCGCAGCCCCGAAAACACCATTTCCGTCGGTTCGAACTATGCCACCGTCAGCGGACATCATGTTACCATTACGCAAGCCAACGGACAACTCTACTTGCAGGACCACAGCACCAATGGCTCGTATGTGAATGGAAAATTTGTCCACAATCAACAAGTTGCTATTCGTCCCAACGATACTATTACTCTCGGGCGTGAATATCGGTTAGATATGTCAGCCGTGTTGCGTGCATTACAGAATAAAACGCCTATATTTGTTGAGCGAGAAACATCGTTTGAGCAGCCCCAACCGCAAGTAGAGCGCACAGAGCCGAACAATCTGAATTCTTTCAACTGGGGCGCATTTTTGTTGAATTGGGTATGGAGCATCGGTAACGGCGTGTGGTGGGGCTTACTCTGTCTTATTCCGTACATTGGTTTTGTTGTCGCCATTGTGTTGGGCGTCAAAGGCAATCGTTCGGCATGGGCAAAATTCAATGGCACCGCAAAAGAGTTTGAATGCAAACAAGCCGCATGGAGCAAATGGGGCTGGATAATCATCGGAGTCTCTTTTGCAATCGGTATTATATTGGGAATAATGGAAATCTAACATAACTAAACCAAACACAATTATGGCACAACCAACAGCGTACAAACGCACACTTAGCGGCTCGGTAGGAGCAGGCATCGGCTCGATATTCAATGCTGGTGGCAAAAACTACTACATTCTCGAACACAAGGTATCGTCGAAATACCACCATGCGGGCGAGGCACAAGAGATTATTGTCGATCAAATAGAAATCGGGCGCGACTCGAAATGCCAAGTGCAGTTCGACGAGTCGTTTGCCACAGTCAGTCGCCGCCACGCCGCCATTGTGCGCGATGGCGACAACTGGAAACTGGTGCAACTGAGCCAGACCAACAAGACCTTTCTGAACGGACACCCTGTCACCACGGAGTGGTATCTGCAAAATGGCGACGAGATTCAACTCTCGGTAAACGGGCCGAAACTCGGTTTCATCGTTCCGCAGGGGGCAAAAGCCAAGACGGGCAGCATTGCGCTCTCGCGCCGCTTGAGCCTCTTCCGCCAACAAGCACTGAAGCCCTACAAAACTGCAATGGCCGCTATGGCTGCCGTCATCGTGCTATTGATAGGCGGAGGCACATGGGGCGGCATATACTTACATGGCGAGAATGTGCACTTAACAGCAAAAGGGGAACTTACCCGACACCAATTAGACTCAATACAGCAGGAAAGCGAGCGACAAAACGCAGAGCATATTGCGCAGATGGACAAACTCGAAAAGGATTTGGCAAGGTCGAAACGGCAGTTGAACGATTTGAGAAAGAGCCTCGAAGAGTTGCCGTCTCAAGGGGCAGAGATTGCCGCTGTGCCTTCGGTAAAAACAGGCAGCACAGGGCAAACCGACCTCGATGCGTGTATGCCGTATGTCTATTATGTCATTATGCGCCGACTCGAAATGACATTTCAAGGCGAAACCAAAGTATTCGAAAACATCGGCAGTGGCACAGGTTTCCTGCTCGACGATGGCCGATTCATTACGGCACGCCATGTGGTGCAACCTTGGATGTTCCCATCGAATGAAGACGATAAACTACAAATTGCAGCAAACATAGTTGCGCACAATGGTGGTTCGGTAAAACTCTATCTCGATGCCTATTCGCCAACGGGCGATAGAATGACATTTGTTTCGACAGATGCGCGCGTCGATACCTCGTCGGACAAAGAATTTCGGTTCGAAGATGGTCTCCGCTTTGTAGTGCTAGAGGACTATTCGAAAGATTGGGCTTCATTTCGCACAAACAAGAGAGGCGGACTCGTGTGCAACAACACGCTATCGAACGAGTTGATAGTGAATGCTGAACTGAAGATATTGGGCTATCCGTTGGGGTATGGAGCAAATTCGCCCACCGACATTCAGCCGATTTATTCGCAGGCGGTGGTAGCCAAAAAGGGCTTGGACAGAGGGTTTATTCTCACCACAGCCACCACATTCGAGCATGGCAATTCGGGCGGACCAGTGTTTGCCACGCTCAATAATGGCAAATTGTATGTAGTCGGAATAGTGTCGGCTGGTGCAGGGCGTTCCACAGGTTTTGTAGTACCAATTTCGGCAGTAAAATAGAAAACTTATGGCACAAGATAAAATTCATTTCACACTGGCGGCACGCTGCGAGGCGGCTGGTCGCGACAACAACGAGGACAACTACCAAGTCATCTCCGACATTGCGGCGGATAGGTACGATTTTACGGCAAACGCCGAACTCACGCTGGGCGACAAAGGCACGCTGCTCGTGGTGTGCGACGGCATGGGCGGCATGAACGCTGGCGAGGTGGCATCGGCCATTGCGGTCAAAACGGTCAAAGAGGCGTTTGCTGCCGAGCGTATCTCGAAAGAGGCACTCGACAACCCCGAGAAGTTCATCGTTCAAGCCATTCAGGCAGCCGATGCAGCCATCAAAGAGGAGGGCAAGCGCAATCCCGACACCGAAGGCATGGGCAGCACCATTGTGCTGGCGTGGCTGCTGCGTGGCAAGGCGTATATCGGCTGGTGCGGCGACTCGCGTGCCTACCGCTACAACGCCGTTTCGGGCTTGGAACGCCTCTCGCACGACCATAGTTATGTGCAGGAGTTGGTCGATGCTGGCAGCATTACCGAGGAACTGGCGTTTTTCCACCCGAACAACAACATCATCACCCGCAGTCTGGGCGACCCGCGTGGTGCTGCGCAACCCGACACCAAAGTGTTCGACATTCAGCAGGGCGACCTCTATCTGCTCTGCTCCGACGGACTCTGCGGCTGCCTACAAGACACACAGATTCAGTCGGTCATAGAGCAGCACCACACCACAGTGGCAGAGTGTCGCGATGCACTTTGGCAAGCCGACGAGGCGGCAGGTTGGCACGACAATGTTACAACCGTATTGGCGCAAATTACCAACGGCGGCGTTGCTGCGAAACCGAAACCGAATGAAATCAGTCGCTCGAAAGAGATTCTCCTCGCACAGAACCGACGCCTTAAACGCCTGTTGATGGGCGGCGGCGTTGGCATAGTGGCGGTGGTGCTGGTGGCGGTGGTGCTGATTGACGGAAAAGACAATGGCGGCGGACAAAACTCAAATTTTCTACTAAACGATACTTGCACCGTAGAACAACCCATTGATAGTGCAGAATGTACGCCAGACCCAAAGGATTCTACTGAACTTAAAGACACCACTACTCCGCCGAAGCCAGGAAAATCTGCTGAAAAACCCAGCGCGAGCAAACCTAATGAGTCGACAGAAGCAGACGACAAACTAAAGCAAAAAATGGAAGAGGCGGAACGATTGGACGCAAAATTAAGACGGGAGCAAGAAGAAAAAGAAAAGAGAGCGAAAGAAGAGCGGAAACAGATAGCCGAGGGAGGAGGTCTACAAACCGCTTCTGATTCTGATTCTACGAAAATTCCACTTGTACAAAACCCAGACACAACACAAAACAGAACAAACAACTAACCTATGCAACTCCAACAGAACAGTCTTTTCGACAACCGCTATATGCTCCGCACGCTGATAGGGCGCGGTGGTTTCAGCGAGGTGTGGCTCGCCCACGACACATGGACCGACCTCGATATCGCCATCAAAGTCTATGCGCCCGGGCAGGGCATGGACACCAACGGCTTGCAGATTTTCAGCAAGGAACTGGCGTGTGTGTTCAACCTCAACCACCCAAATTTGCTCAAGCCGACCCATGTGGGGCAGTGGCTGAATATGCCCTACCTGATTATGGAGTACTGCCCCAAGGGCGCGCTCAACAAGCAGGTGGGCAAACTCACCGAGCAGGAAATTTGGAAAGTGCTGCACGATGTGGCGGCAGGCTTGGCCTACTTGCACAGCAAAGAGATAGTGCACCAAGACATCAAGCCCGACAACATCTTGCGCGACGAGAACGGCGACTACCGCATAACCGACTTTGGTATCTCCACCAAGGCGCGCACCACACTGCGCCGCAGCGTTGGTGGTGCTTCGGTGTCGGGCGGCACTACCGCCTATATGGCACCCGAGCGTTTCTCGGCCAACCCTGCCCCCACCAAGGCGAGCGATGTCTGGTCGCTCGGTGCGATGATTTACGAACTCATCACAGGCGATGTGCCTTTCGGCGAGATAGGCGGCGGACTGCAGAAAAACGGTGCCGAGATTCCCACCATAGAACCAATAATAGGCGCAATTTCGCCCACTCTGGCACATGTAGTTTGCCAAATGCTTGCCCCCAACGCATGGGATCGCCCAACGGCCGAAACCCTTGCCACATGGGCTGCCAACCCAGCGGTTCTGCACTTTTCGAGCGTAACCGATACCCCAAAAACAGCCACCGACCACCCCACCACACCCCTATCGGCAGAGCGCGACACCGTGATTTTCGAACAGCACACCCAGCACAACACACCGCACACCACCACCCCACCCCAAAAGAGTTCCAAAGCCTGGATTTGGGTTTTGGTGCTACTGATAGCACTGATTATTGGTATTCCTTTTGGAATAAAGATATACGACGATTACCAATGGGAAAAAACATACACAGAAAGCCTCACAACCAATCATCGGGATGCCGTTTCTGAATTTGACGAACAGATACAAAACGCTAGCATTGACAACATTGCATCCTTGGAAAAGGCGGCGGAAAACCTAACCTCGATCAAAGAGTACGAAGATGATTCGAAGTTCGAAGGCGAAAAAGTATATAGAGCAAAACGAGATGCATTGACACAGAAAGCGAATTATCTATATAATGAAGCACACGGAAAGTATCAGCGAGCCCCCGTGGGCTCTAAAGCTGAACGAGCAGCCAAGGAAAAAGCAGAAAAAATAAACAAAATACACCAAAAGATATGAAAACAAAACAGTTCCATTTATGCCTTGCGGCATGCGCTATGCTATTTTTTAGTGCAATGCCAGCGGCGTATGCCGACGAAATTTGCGATGCCGCCATTGCCGAAGGCAAGCAAAAATACAACGCTGGCGATTATCAAAAAGCCAAAGAGTTGTTCGAGTATGCCCAAAATGAGTGCGGCAGCAACTATGATAATGCCCAATCGTGGATAAACAAGTGTAACGAGGCGTTAGCGCCAACAACCCTTAGTGTGAGCCGCACAAATGTTTCGGTAGGAGCAGCGGCAGGCAGTACCACAATAACTGTAACATGCAACCGCACATGGTCGTTAAAAAATTCCAGCACATCATTTTTCTCGGTTTCGCGAAATGGCAACACACTCACCATAAAGTATTACGCCAATCCAAACACCTCCGATCGTAGCAGTTATTTCGATATTGTGTCGAACGATGGCAGTCGCACAAAACGAATATATGTTAAACAGAGTGCAAAAGCAACAAGTTCGTCAAGAAACTCCTCCTCGAGTTCTTCTACAACGCCCTCATCAACGCCCACCTCATACCAAATAAGCCAGATGAATGCAAAAATAAATCGGGTATGGGTTGATCATAATGTGTATGAAAACGGACAAAAAGGAATGCGTATTCATGTGAGTTTTGACTGCAATAATATGCTTAGTTTTAAGGGGTGGTGTGTAGCATGGTTTTATAATGCAGATGGAACACCCATGAAAAATTATTCTACAGATAAATATGTTAATAGTGAACATAGTGTGGGAACATGGACCACTTTTACACCAAGTTATGTCAATAGCACTTATTCTGATCTGAAACTCTTTATACCCAACAGTGCAATATCAGGCAGTGGGCAAAACTTATATTTTCAAGTTAAGATATTGGAATACACACAAGGAAATTTTTTGTGCAGTTCGGGAAAACAATACTTTAATAGCTCTTCATCATATCTCACCCTAAGCAAAACCTCTATTTATGCTACTTGTTCTGGCTCAACAGAAAATATCACAGTATCCAGCAGTGGAGAGTGGGAAATACGATGTCCTTCCAATGCGTGGTATACTGTTAAAAAGATGAGCAATACGCAAATTCGGGTTACAATAAACAAGAATACAAGCTCAACGGCAGGAAGAACTGGTTATTTCAATGTTATATTGAAGGACGGAGGTAAAATCGTAAAAGTTTCTTTGTCGCAAAGCCAATGCTCAAATTCACAAGTTAGTAGTAATCACTATACACGCACATCTACCTACGATAGATACATCAAGGGAAACGGGAAAGGGGACCACAACCAGAAAAATTAAGAATAAATAATGAACAATGAATAATAATTGCGTCGGTGTTGATACCGAAAACCAGAAATTAGAAACCAGAAACCAGAAATAAACTGTGCAGACTTTCACCAATGCGTTAAACTTATCAATTTTTTCGACAAGCGAGAGCAGTGCCAAACGCGTTTGAGCAATGCGCTCGCTTATCGAAACAATTCATAATTCTAAATTCAAAATTCTTAATTAAAGCAAAACCCCTACCCCTGCCATTCGGCAGGTACTCCCCCTATCTGCTGGCGCAGCAGGGGGAGAGAAT
>CAVBBP010000036.1:0-29637 GCA_963593685.1 Segatella copri | reverse complement strand
TTTGAAAAGGCAAACATCCTCGAAATAGCTCCGTTCAATAAAATTGGAAAGCCGTCAAAAATCATCAAACTGTTTGGAGGTCCGGCAGGTTTTGAAATGGCAATCAAGGAACTTGAAGAACAAATTTACAAAACAATAGCATAACAATGGCAGTAAACAACATTATCAAGCGAATACAGAACATTATGCGCTCGGACGCAGGTATCAACGGCGATGCACAACGTATAGAACAGATGACATGGATGTTCTTCCTCAAAGTCTATGACACACAGGAAGAGACATGGGAATACAAAGCATATAAGGAAAAGAAGGAATACAAGTCCATCATCCCCGAGGAAATGCGTTGGCGCAACTGGGCCGTTGACGAGAAAGACGGCGAAGCCATGACTGGCGATGCATTGCTTTCGTTCGTCAATGAAAAACTCTTCCCCACATTGAAGAACCTTCCGATAGACGCCACGACTCCTCGTGCAAAATCTATCGTACAGGAAACATTTGCCGACCTGAACCAGTACATGAAGAATGGTACTTTGCTCCGCCAGGTCATCAATATTGTCAATGAGATAGAGTTCGACGATGCCGAAGACCGCCACACCTTTGGTGACATCTACGAGGGCATACTGAAAGACCTACAGTCGGCTGGCCATGCAGGAGAGTTCTATACTCCCCGTGCCTTGACAGACTTCATCGTGGAAATGCTCGACCCCAAATTGGGCGAGACGTTCGGCGACTTTACAAGTGGAACGGGCGGCTTCCTTACTTCTGCACTCAACCACATGGCAAAGAATGTACGCTCCGCCGAAGACGGAGAGAAACTGCAACGCGCCGTTGTCGGTCAGGAATGGAAGCCTCTGCCATATCTTCTAAGCATCACCAACCTCTTACTTCATGACATTGAGGCACCGAATATCCGCAACTGCGACTCACTCGGCACAAATCTTGCTGACTTCAAGGAGAGTGACAAGGTAGATGTCATCGGCATGAACCCTCCCTATGGCGGTAGTACGGAAGAGAGTGTGAAGAGCAATTTCCCATTGCAATACCGTTCGAGTGAGACTGCCGATTTGTTTATCGCTCTCATCATGTACCGCCTAAAGGTTGGCGGACGTGCTGGTGTCATCATTCCCGACGGTTTCCTGTTCGGTACGGACGGAGCAAAACTTGCACTCAAAGAGAACCTGTTACGCAAGTTCAATCTCCACACCGTCATTCGCTTGCCGGGCAGCATCTTTGCGCCTTACACTTCAATCGCCACCAACATTCTGTTCTTCGATAACGAGGCGGCAGAGGGTTGCGCCGATGGATTCAGAACGAAAGAAACTTGGTTCTACCGCATGGATATGCCTGAGGGTTACAAACATTTCTCCAAGACCAAGCCTATGAAACTGGAGCATACCGCACCGATTAAGGAATGGTGGCGCGACCGAAAAGAAATAACAGGTGACGAGATTGGTGAGAAGAGTCGTGTGTTCACCGCGCAGCAGCTCATCGATATGGACTGCAACTTCGACCAATGTAAGTTCCCCAAGGACGATGAAGAAATCCTGCCTCCTGCCGAACTTCTGGCAGACTATTTCAAGAAGCGCAAGGCTCTCGACCATGAGATAGACAAGACGCTGGCAGAGATACAGCGTATCTTGGGTATAGATGTGAAGGTGGACGAATTGTAATTTGTGGGACAGTGTCCCACATTTTCTGATGACAAACGAAATAACTGAACCAACTGGCAATATAGACGATAAAGTGGAAACAATATGAATTTGGATAACGAAAGAAAAGGACGAGAGTCGAATGCCCAAGAAGTTTTTTATCCTGTAGCCGACAGCAAACAGAATATGCCGATTTGGTATAATGGCATGCTGAAACAGATAAAGACACTCGTAGCGAGCGAAAGGCGGCGTGTGATGTGGGAAGCAAATACCATAATGACAATGATGTATTACCACATTGGCAAAACCATTTTGCAACAAAGCGTAGCCGAAGGTTGGGAGCACGAGTGATAGACCGCCTCTCGGCAGACCTAAAAGCAGCATATCCCGAAATGAAAGGATTCTCGCCTCGCAATTTGAAATATATGCAAAAATTTGCAAAATTATGGCCTGACGAGGCAATTGTGCAACGCTGCGTTGCACAATTGCCTTGGAGACACATTATATGCCTGATGGAAAAGGTGGAAGAACCCAATCGAAGACTTGTCTATGCAAACGCTGCCATCAAAAACGGTTGGAGCAAAAATATCCTTGAACTGAATCTTGAAAACTATACATTAGAAAGAAAAGGACAATTACCCGTCAATTTCGACAAGATGATGCCTGATGCAGAGTCCGATATGATCAAGCAAATGTTCAAAGACCCATACTTGCTCGATTTTACAGGAGCAGACAAAAATAGTAGAGAAAAGGAGATAGAAGACGGACTCACAACACATATCACCAAATTCTTGTTGGAATTGGGACAAGGATTTTCGTTCGTGGGGCATCAGGTTCACCTCGAAATGAGCGGGCATGACTACTACATCGATATGCTTTTCTACCATTTGCACCTCAGACGATTTATTGTAATCGAATTGAAGGCGGTGCCGTTTACTCCCGAAATGATGGGGCAACTGGCGTTCTATCAAACTGTTGTTGACCATTCGCTCAAGCATGAAACGGACGAACCTACAATTGGGCTATTGTTGGTAAAGAGCAAGTCGGAAACCATTGTGAAATATTCGCTGGAATCATACAACAAACCGATGGGCGTTGCCTCATGGGAAACGGAAATTACGGCGGAAATTGCAGACAAATGGAAATCATCGCTACCAACAATAGAAGAAATTGAAAACGAATTGAATGCAGATATATAACCGATTCACAATGAACGGCAAACAATTAAAGAACAGCATAATATGGAACAATTAAGAACGCATCTGAATCAACTTCTTAAAGAAGCTATAGAACTTGACAATAATCTTATGAATCGCCTTCCAAAATCAATTCTTCAAGAGGCTATTCAAGGAAAACTTGTACCTCAAAGAGCCGAAGAAGGTACAGCCCAAGAACTGCTTGAACAAATAAAGACAGAGAAGCAGAAACTGGTTAAAGAGGGTAAGTTGAAGAAGTCAGCCTTAGATTCTTCTGTTATCTTCCGTGGTGACGATAACAGGTATTATGAGCAGATAGGTAAGACTTGTGTCGATATTACTGATGAAATTCCATTTGAATTACCTGATTCTTGGTGTTGGGTGAGGATAAACGACATTGCGAATTCACAATTAGGAAAAACCCTCGACAAAGGTAAGAATGTCGGTCTAGATTTTCCATATCTGTGTTCGATAAATGTTTACTGGGATAGAATAGATTTGTCAAAAGTCAAAACATTCAAACTCCGTGAAGACGAACGCTCACGATATAGATTATGCAAAGGCGACCTTATGATTTGTGAAGGTGGAGATTATGGGCGTTGTTGCGTTTGGGATAAAGACGAAGAAATGTATTACCAAAATGCGTTACATCGTGTCCGTTTTTATTGTGAATTGTCTCCGTTATTCTACAAATATATTTTTGAATTCTACCGCTATAGCGGATATATTAAAGGACAAGGACAAACAATTAAGCACTTTACCTACGAAAACATGAAATCGATACTTTTCCCACTTCCCCCACTCCCCGAGCAGCAACGCATTGTTGCCCAAATAGAAAGCCTGTTTGCCGCGCTGCGGTAGGCGAATGGGCGAGCCGCCATCGCCATAAAATAAGTAGAAATCATCAAGAAAAAGGTGGTTTCTACTTGTTTTTGTGGATTTGCAGATTTGGTTATTTGTGGATTTGTTGAATCGAAAAATCCGTCAATCAATTTTCAAATTTTCAAATCGATAACTAGAAACCAGAAACCAGCGCGTAGCGCACTCTATCGCCGCTCGCCGAAAATGGCGGTGCCGATGCGTACCATGGTGCTGCCTTCGTCGATGGCGATGCGGTAGTCGTGGCTCATGCCCATCGAGAGTTCGGCAAAGTGGGGCAGGGCGCATTGGCTTTTCAGTTCGTCGAAGAGCGTGCGCACTTGGTGAAATTCGCGGCGTGTGTCGTCGTTGGTGGCATCGGCAGTGCCCATCGTCATCAGGCCGCAGAGGCGTGTGTGGGGGTAGGCTCGCCAGCGTTGCTCGGCAAAAAAGGCGCGCGCCTCGTCGGGCGTGAAGCCGTGCTTGGTCGCCTCTTTGGCAATGTGTATTTCGAGCAATATGTTGGAAATCAGATTGTTGCGCTCGGCGCAGCGGTCGATGGCGGCCAGCAGTCGCTCCGAATCGACGCTGTGAATGAGTGCAGCGCACGGCACCACCAGTTTCACCTTGTTGGTTTGCAGCGACCCGATGAAATGCCACTTGATGTCGTGCGGCAGGGCGGTCTGTTTTTGCAGCAATTCCTGTGCGTGACTCTCGCCAAAAAGCCGCTCACCGCAGTTGTAGGCGGCTTGCACGGCTTCGGCAGGGTGAAATTTCGACACGCAGACCAACCGCACGCCGTCGGGCAGAGTGGCGCGTATCTTTGCGATGTTTTCGGCGATGCTCATTGTGCGTTTTCGGCGTTTGGTTGCCCAAATCCGAACACATCGAGAATGTTTGTTTCGGCCACAGTGGCAATTTCGTAGTCGCCGAGCGTGCCACGCATCCGCTCAATCAGCGTATCGACGGCCTTTTTGAAATCCGACGCCTGCACCATCATCGTTTGAGCCACTTTTTTCTCCACGCCTTTGTTTTCGTCCACGGCCAGATAGTTTATCTTGCAGCGATACCATTTGTCGCCCTCTTCGTTGTAGAAAAGTTCGGATATTTTCGTTTTCCTGATGTCGGCAATCTCGATGTCGCCCGATGTGGCGTAGAGTTTCACCTCTTTCAGAATGCGGCTTTCGGCTTCGGTAAACGACAGCGCATCGACCAAAAAAGGTTCTGTAACTTTTGTAATCAGGCTGTCCTCGCCTTGGCGGTCGAATTTAACTTTCACGGTAAACCAAGTGTACATATTATTTCAGATTGGGTTGATTGGTTGATCAGTTGATTGGTTGATTGGTTGATTGGTTGTTGATGAGTTGACAAGTTGATAAGTTTAATGCATTAGTGTTGATTTCAGATTTCTAGTTTCTATTTGTCGATTTGAAAATTTGAAAATTTGTTGAAGCGTTCGGACTTTCCACTTTATACACTTTATACACTTTCCACTTTATACACTTTCACACTATTTTGTCTTTTGTCTTTACTCCTTACTCTTTATTCTTTTGTCTATAACCTATAACCTATAACCTTTATCTTGCGCCTAATTCAGCACCTTTTTGCTGATAAATTGTTGGAGTGTGGGGCTTTTTTTGTAGTCCGATTGTGCGGCGATTTCGAGAAATTCGCGCAACAGCGGTGTGCTGGCGGCATCGGGGTAGGCCTCGATGTAGGCTTCGGCTATCTGCTCTATTTCGGGTAGCAAATGTCCTGTTTTCCAGTCGAATACGGGCGAATTGTCGGCACCAGCCAGCAGAATGGCCAAGTAGTATTTTTGGCACTCTACAAATTTCGGTGTCAGCTGGTCGTTGGGGTAGGCGGCCAACATATCGTCGCAGCGTTTCAGGCGGTGTGCAATCTCGTCGAGTTCCACAGCCACCGAGGCATCGTTGAGCGACGGCGCTTCCACCTCGAGTTCCGACAGTTCGGCCAGCGCGCGCTCCGACGGCGTCAGGTAACGCCCAAACGCCTCGGCCATATACATCGGCATAATTTCCGTTTCGATACCGCCTTCCGACGCATACATCAGCAGACCGTAGCGGCGCATATCGTCCATAACGGCGGCGAGCGAATCTATCTGGCGGTCGGCGGCTTCGGCATCGGGCGTGTTGAGCGCAGCCCCATAAGCCTCTTCCATCAGGCTCGTCTGCACATCGGCGCACGCTATCATGTAGCGAAAAAACAACTCTTGCAAATGCTCCGTCTGCTCCGAATCCAACCCGCTGGCATCGGCTATCATATCGTGCGCTTTGACTATGTTTTCGAGTTCGAGCGGCGCCGACACATCGAGTGTTTCGACGATGGCGCGGTACTGTCGCTCGCTGCGATTGCAGCCTGCCAACAGCGTGGCAGCCAACAAAAATGGTAGTGCTATGCGTTTCATAAAAAGGCCTTCTCTTCTTTCGGCAAAAGTACGAATTATTTGTTTATGCTTGACCATTTTTCAAAAAAAAAGTATTTTTGCGTGTGTTTTGCGCGCTTCGCGCGGTTTCAGAGTTTCAAAGTTTCAGAGTTTCAAAGTTTTTAGTAGCAAGATGTGAGTAGCAAGTCGCAAGACAAAAGGCTTTTCCCCCTTTGGGGGAAACGGGAAAGGGGGCTAAAAGAAAAATAAACAATGAAAAATGAATAATAATTGAGGCATTTCGGCTACCGAAAACTTGAAACCTGCCCCCCCTGACCAATGCGTTAACTTATCAACTTATCAACTGATCAACTTTTCAACGACTAATCAACCAATCAACTCATCAACTCATCAACTCATCAACCAAAAATGACCCTATTCTACGCTCCCGATATTTTGTCGAACCCTTTTCTGCCCGAAGAGGAGTCGGCACACTGCGCCAAGGTGCTGCGCATGCAGGTTGGCGACACGGCTCACATCATCGATGGCATCGGCAATCTCTACGAGGTGCGCATTGTTGCGCCGCACGCCAAACACACCGAAGTGGCGATTGTGTCGGTGCAAAAAGATTTCGGGCGGCGACCGTTTCGGCTGCACTTGGCGGTGGCTCCTACCAAAAATAGCGACCGTTTCGAGTGGTTTGTCGAGAAGGCGACCGAAATTGGCGTGGACGAAATTACGCCGCTGCGCTGCCGATTTTCGGAGCGAAAAATCATCAAGCCCGAGCGCATCGAAAAAATTCTTGTGGCGGCGGCGAAACAGTCGTACAAAGCCTGCGTGCCGCGCCTAAATCCGATGGTTGATTGCGACGAATTTCTGCGTACTGTGCGAGCGTCGCAGCGTTTTGTGGCGCACTGCTACGAGGGCGAAAAACCGCACTTGCTCCACATCTGTCCGCCGCACACCGATGTGCTGGTGATGGTCGGTCCCGAAGGCGATTTCAGTCGCGACGAGGTGGAACTGGCTCTGAATCAGGGCTTTCGGGCGGTAACGCTTGGCACCAGTCGGCTGCGCACCGAAACGGCGGGCGTGGTGGCGTGCCACATCGTTACGGTGGTCAACGAGTTATAGGGGACTTCTATAAATTCCCCGTCTTGTAAAAAAATAACAAATGATGGTTTTCTAAATACTTTTGTGCGCTTTTTGTTTTTGGACTGCATCTCTTTGACTTTCACTCAATTACAATGCCACCGCATTGCGCTTTCGCTCAAGCCAAATATCTGTTAGCCCAAAATTCAAAAATCACTACAAAGGAATTTATAGAAATCCCCTGCAACAATAATTTTCGTCGGATCAATAATTTTTTGTAATTTTGCAATCCGAAAAAACAGACAGAGTTCTATGATAAACCGTTCGCTCCTCAGAGTAAAAGTTGTGCAGGTGTTGTACGCCTACTTTCAAAACGAAAACATGACACCCAAGGCGGCCGAAAAGGAGTTGAATAAAAGCCTCGGGCAGATAAACGACCTCTACCTTTTTATGCTCGCGCTGCCTGTGGAACTCACCCGCTACGCCGAACTCTATCTCGACAATCAGCGTAACAAATACCTGCCCACCGATGCCGAACGCAACCCAAATATGCGTTTTGCCGACAACATTTGGGTGAAACAGTTGGCCGAAAGTCAAAAACTCACCGATTTTATCTCGAAAGCGACCTTTTCGTGGAGTGCCGACGACGCTGTGTTGCCCGCTTTCTACCGCGAAATAACGCGCACCGAACATTATGCCGATTATATGTCGCAAGATGTGCGCTCGTACGAAGCCGACCGAGATATTTGGCGCAAAATCTTCAAAAACGATGTGCCGATGAGTACCGAAATCGACACTTATCTCGAAGAACAGAGCCTCTATTGGAACGACGACCTCGACATGGTGCTCAGTTTTGTGCAGAAAACTATCAAACACTTTACGGTCGATTCGGTGGCGGACGACGAGATAATGACCTTGGTCGACGAAGAGGCGGACAAGGAGTATTTGGACTTTGCACGCACGCTTTTCCGCACCGTCATTGCCAAATCCGACAAGTACGAAGCACTCATCGACGCAACGGTGAAAAACTGGGAAGTGGAGCGCATCGCCTTTATGGACACACTGATAATGAAGACCGCGCTGGCCGAACTTTTTGCGTTCCCCACCATACCCACCAGCGTTACACTCAACGAATATATCGAGATAGCCAAAGCCTACAGCACGCCACGCAGCGCGCCGTTCATCAATGGCATTCTCGACAAGATAGTAACCGACCTGAAAGCCTCTGGCAAACTGGTCAAACCCGATGGCAAATTGTAAAGTTTCAAATTTTTTAGTCGCAAGATGTGAGTAGCAAGTAGCAAGTAGCAAGAGTTTTGGATAAAGAGTAAGGAATAAAGACAAAAGACGGAATTAGTTTGAAAGTCTATAAAGTTGAAAGTGAAAAGTTTTTTCATTTGAAGATTTGAAAATTGCGGCGTTTCGGATACCGAACTCTTAAACTCTTAAACTCTGAAACACTGAAATTCTTTTTCCTCGCACGACGAAACAAATTTACTTGCAAAACTATAAAATTATAGAAATCCCCTAAAAATCGATTTTTCAACCTTAATTTTTTCACATTATGAACTTACTGACCATCTTACTGCAAGAGCAGGCGCAAGCGCAAGGCAACAGTTGGAGCGGCATCGTTATGCTGGTGCTGATTTTCGTTGTCTTCTACTTTTTCCTGATTCGCCCACAGAGCAAACGCCAAAAGGAACTCCGCAAGTTTCAAGATTCGCTCGTGAGCGGCAAACGCGTGGTAACATCGGGCGGCATCTACGGCAAAGTTCGCGAGGTGAAAGACAATGTCGTTATCCTCGAAATTGCCGACAATGTGCGCATCAAAGTGAATAAATCGATGGTGTTCGAATCGCCCGAAGATGCTCAACAGTCGCAGCCCGACGTCAAAGTAGTCAAGGCTGAAAAGACCGAGAAAGCCGAAAAGGCCGAATAGTTTCACCGCAAACCGACGGAATATGTCTAAAATCGATTGGAAAACGGTCGGTGGGCGTCTCCGTGCAGTAACAAAACAGGTTGCGCGTCTCCTTTTTACCAAGGATACGGCGACTTTTTTGGCGTTTCTCTTTCTCGCCACGCTGTTTTGGGTGATGTACAATGTTGGCGCGCGGCGCACTACCACGGTCGAGTTTCCTGTGCGCTACACGGGCATTCCCAGCAATGTGCAGTTCGAACGCAATTTGCCGAAATCGCTTTCGGTCGTTGTCAAAGACGAAGGGCAAGTGCTGATGAACTACAAACTGCTTGCCGACGACGATACGCTCATCATCGATTTGGCGGGCAAATTTGTGGGTGGCACGCCGCTCACGGTCGATTTTCGGGCGCAGAGTGCAGCCATGCAGCACCATTTTCCTGCAAGTTCGCAGATTCTTTCGATCAAACCCGAATCGGCCACGGTCGATTTTGTGTTGCTGGAACAGAAAACGCTGCCTGTGCGCCTGTCGCAGCCGATTGCGCTTGCTAGTCCTTATGTGTTGCTCGATTCGGTGCGCCTGAAACCAGCGGTGGTCGAGGTTTTTGCGCCGCGCCCGCTGCTCGATACGCTCCAATATGTCGAGGCGCAGGTCGATGAGTCGCTTGCGCCGCTGACGCAGTCGGCAACTTTCCGTTTTCCGCTGAAACCGATTGCTGGGGCGCAGTTCGATGTCGCCGATGTCGAGGCGCGTGTGCCTGTCGAAATGTCCACCGAAAAGACTTTTGAACTCTCGGTGCAGGGGCGCAATTTTCCCGATGGCGTGGCGTTGCGCGCCTTTCCAGCCACGGTTACGGTGGTTTGCTCCATCGGCGTGAGCCGCTTCGAGGCCTTGTCCGAAGCCGACTTTGCTGCCTATGTCGATTTTGCCGACATTCAGAAAAACACCGCCTACAAAGTTCCCGTTACCGTCGTCGCCAGCAACACCCACATTCGCACTATGCGCTATTTCCCCACCGAAGTAGAATTTTTGCTCGAAAAGTAGAAATAGTCGCAAGTAGCAAGAAAAATGAGGAGTGAGGAATTTTTTGAATAAAGAGTAAAGAATAAAGACAAAAGACCAAAGGCTTTTCCCCCATTCGGGGGAAACGGGAAAGGGGGCCACAAAAAAAATTAAGAATTAAGAATGAATAATTAAGAATTAGGCGGTAACCACAACCGACTGCAAATAACCAAATAACCAAATCAACAAATAACCAAAAACCAACCTCAATGCGTTAAACTAATCAACTAATCAACCAATCAACTAATCAACCAAAACTTTTCACACTAATAAAAAATGATTATCGGCATCACAGGGGGCATTGGGAGCGGTAAGTCGCTGGTAGCGAGCATTTTGCGCGTTTATGGGTTTCCTGTTTACGATTCTGACACGCGTGCCAAATCGCTCTACGACGAAGATGCTACGCTGCGTGCCGACATGGTGCGGCTCTTTGGCGAGCAAATCTATGCCGATGGTCGTCTGGATAGAAAAAGGCTGGCGGCGACTGTTTTTGCCGATGCTGGCAAACTTGCGCAACTCGATGCGTTGGTTCACCCCGCCGTTTTTCGCGATTTCGCTCGTTGGCGTGCGGCGCACTCCGAGCAGGTGTTGTTTGTCGAGTCGGCCATACTGCTCCAAACCGATTTCCGCACGCTGGTCGATAGGGTAGTGGTGGTCGATGCGCCAGCCGATGTGCGTGTAGCGCGTGCCGTCCAGCGCGATGGCGCGACAGAATCTGCCATCGAGAGGCGTATGTCGGCGCAACTATCGTCGGACGAGATGCGCGCGCAAGCCGATTTTGTCATCGAAAACGACGGCCGACAGAGCCTTTTGGCGCAAGTCGATGCGTTGGTGCGCGCAATTTCTGTTGCGTGATGAAAAAAATTCTGCTGAAAATAGTGCTTCTGTTTTTCGGCCTCTCCATCGGTTGGGTGGTGCTGTTGCGGTTTGTGCCTGCCTATTTCACGCCGTTGATGTTGGTGCGTGCGGTCGAGGCTTGGCACGAGTCGCGCCCAGCGCATTTCGATCGCACTTGGGTGCCGCTGGAGCAGATGTCGCCGCAGATTGTGCGTGCCGTCATCGCTTCCGAGGACGATCTGTTTTTGCAGCACAACGGTTTTGTGTGGGAGCATATTCGCGAAGCCTACGCCTCGAACCAGCAGGGTGGGCGGTTGCGTGGCGGCAGTTCCATTTCGCAGCAAACGGCAAAAAATGTCTTCACTTTTGGCTCGCGTACCTACTTTCGCAAGGCGGTCGAGGGCTATTTCACCGTGCTGATAGAACTTTTTTGGGGTAAGCGGCGCATACTAGAGGTCTATTTGAATGTGGTCGAGTGGGGCGATGGCATCTACGGCATCGAGGCGGCCGCCAACCGCTATTTCGGCATTTCGGCGGTGCGACTTTCGGCCAATCAGTCGGCATTGTTGGCGGCGGCACTGCCCAGTCCGCGCAAATATAGCGTTACAAATCCCGGCCCTTATATGCGTCGCCGTCAAGCCCAAATTCTTTGGATGATGGGCAATCTCCCCGCCAAGTTGGAACTGTAGAGCGCATGAACCTACCCGACCCCAAAACGCTGGACGAAACTTGTCAAAGACTTATGGTAGCGGCGTTTAGTGGGCGGCAAAGGCGGTGATGCGGCCTGCGTTTTGCAACTCTTCGAGGGTGGCGAAAAAGTCGTCGGTGGCGCGTATGTGGCACTTGCGTGCCGAGAGCCGTGCGTCGAAATTGGCGTCGTCGTCGTGGACGGTGAAGCCGAGTTCTACCGTGCCGGGCATGCTGTCGAAGAGCGATGTGAGTTCGTTCACGGTTATCTTGTCGATTTTGGCGAGCGGCAGCGTGATGTTCACTTTGCGTATCAGTTTGTCGTGTGCGTCCTCCAGCAGTTCGATGCGTGTAACCTTTGTCTCCCACACGGCGGGCGTTTGTTCGTTGGGTTTTGCCCACTTGTTGGTGCGCTCTTGAACCGCTCCGCGCACAAGCACGAAAAGGTCTTTTTTCATGTATTTGCTGAAATTGACATAGTCGTCGCCAAAGAGTGCAAACTCGTTGATGCCCGAATAGTCCTCCACGCTCATCACGCCGTAGGGCTTGTTGTTGCGTGTGGTGCCTTCGCGTGCGCCAACCACAATGCCACCAACAACGAAATTGGTGTTGCGTTTTTCGGCTTGCAGACGCTCCAACTCGACCATCTGGTGCGAGCAGCCGTAGCGAATGGCCGTTTTGTAGCGGTCGAGCGGGTGCGCCGATATGTAGATGCCGACCAACTCTTTCTCTTTGTTCAACCGTTCGAGTGGCGGCCACGGCGCAGCCTGCGGAATGGCGGGTTTGGCTATCTCCACAGCATCGAGTCCGCCGAAGAGCGAGTTTTGGTTGGCGGCTTGGTCTTGCTGATAGCGGTTGCCATAGGCGATCAGTGAATCGATAAAGGCCTCGCCTTTGGTGTTTGTGGCAAAAAATTGTTCGCGCGTGATGTCGCCGAGTGCGTCGAAACAGCCAGCCAACGCCATACTTTCGATGGCTTTGCGGTTGCACGCCGACAGATTTACACGCTCCACAAAATCGAACACGCTGCGGTATGCGCCGTTGGCGTTGCGCTCTTTGACGATGGCTTCGACAGCGCCTTCGCCCACGCCTTTGATGCCGCCCAATCCGAAGCGAATCACGCCTTTTTTGTTCACCGTGAAATGCAGTTCCGACTCGTTAACATCGGGACCTTGCACCACCAGCCGCATCGCTTTGCATTCGTCCATCAGTTTGGTAACCTCCTTGATATTGTCCTTGCTGACGGTGAGGTTGGCGGCCATAAATTCGGCAGGGAAATTGGTTTTCAGGTAGGCGGTTTGGTAGGCCACCCAAGCGTAGCAGGTGGAGTGCGACTTGTTGAACGCATATTCGGCAAATTTGAGCCATGTCTCCCAAATTTTGTTCAAAACCGATGCTTTGTGGCCGTTTTTCTTGCCGCCTTCGATGAATTTCGGGTAGAGTTCGTCCAGCAGCGTTGCAATTTTTTTGCCCATCGCCTTGCGCAGTTGGTCGCTCTGACCGCGTGTGAAGCCCGCAATTTCGCGCGACAGCAGCATGACCTGCTCCTGATAGACGGTAACGCCGTAGGTGTCTTTCAGATATTTTTCCATGCAGGGCAGGTCGTAGGTGATTGGCTCTTTGCCCTGCTTGCGTGCGATGAACGACGGAATGTTTTCGATTGGGCCCGGGCGATAGAGCGCGTTCATGGCTATCAGGTCGGTGAAGACCGTCGGGCGCAGTTCCTTCATATATTTTTGCATGCCCGCCGATTCGAACTGGAACACAGCAGTGGTGCGCCCCTCTTGGAACATCTTGTAGGTGAGCGCGTCGTCGAGCGGAATGTGGTCGATGTCGATCTCTTTGTCCTGCGATTTTCTGATGTTGTTCAGCGTCTCTTTGATGATGGTGAGCGTTTGCAGTCCGAGAAAGTCCATCTTGATAAGCCCCACCGATTCGATGACATGGCCGTCGTATTCGGTTACAACGATGTCTTTTTTCAGATTTTTGTCGTAAACGGTGGCGAGCGGTGCAAAGTTTGTCAGGTCGTCGGCACCGATGATGACGCCGCACGCATGCACGCCGATTTGTCGTATGGTGTCCTCCAATTCGCTGGCTGTGGTGAGCATCGAACTGATGGTTGGGTTGTCGCCATGGAGGCGTGTGCGCAGTTCGTCGATGTATTTGTAGCAGTTGGCGAGCGTCGATTTTGGCACTTTTTTTATCTTTTTCGCCTCTTTCAGTTGGCCGAATGTCTTGCCCGTTTCGGGGTCGCGCACATCGTCGAGTTTGTCGGGAATGAAACTCTTGATTTCGGCTACGGTAGCCAGCGGAATGCTCTTCACGCGGCTCACATCGGCAATGGCCGATTTGGCAGCCATTGTGCCGTAGGTGATGATGCGCGCCACTTGCGAAACGCCATATTTCTGCGTTACCCACTCGATAATTTTGCCCGTGTCTTCGAAATCGACATCAATATCGGGCAGCGAAATGCGGTCGGGATTCAGAAAACGCTCGAACAGCAAATCGTATTTGAGCGGATCTACATCGGTGATTTTCAGGCAGTAAGCCACCACCGATCCTGCTGCCGAGCCGCGGCCGGGGCCAACAAACATACCGAGTTCTTCGCGGGCGGCGCGTATGTAGTCGCGCACAATGAGGAAGTAGCCGGGGAAGCCCATCGTCTTCATAATGTGCAACTCGAATGTGATGCGCTCCACCTGTTCGTCGGTCAGATTTTCGCCGTAGCGTTGGTGCGCGCCCTCCCATGCAAGTTTGGCCAAGTAGTCGGCCTCGAATTTGATGCGGTAGAGTTTGTCGTAGCCGCCGAGTTTGCGTATTTTCTCTTCGGCTTTCTCTTGCGACATCACCACTTCGCCTTTTTCGTTGCGTGTAAATTCGTCGAAAAGGTCTTGTTCGGTATATTTTTGGCGGTATTCCTCTTCGCTGCCAAAGTCGGCAGGAATGTCGAATTTCGGCATAATCGGGTCGGCATCGATGCTGTAAACCTCCACTTTATCGACAATTTCCTGCGTATTTTCGAGTGCTTCGGGCAGGTCGCTGAATATGGCGGCCATCTCTTCGGGCGTTTTCAGCCACTCCTGCTTGGTGTAGTGCATGCGGCGCACCTCGTCCACCAGCGTGCCAGTCGATACGCAGATAAGGTGGTCGTGCGCCTCGGCGTGTTCCTCTTCTACAAAGTGCGCATCGTTGGTGCAGATTATTTTCGTGTCGGTTTTTCGTGCCAATTCTATCAGCACAGGGTTCACCTCTTTTTGCCGCTGATAGACATTTTGGTCGCCGCCGGGCTTGTCGGTTTTGTGGCGTTGCAGTTCGATGTAGTAGTCGTCGCCGAACACCGATTTGAACCAGCGAATCGACGCTTCGGCTTCGTCGGTTTTGCCCTGCATGATGAGTTGTGGCAGTTCGCCGCCCAAGCAAGCCGACGACACGATGAGTCCCTCGTGGTACTGTGCCAGCAACTCCTTGTCGATGCGCGGGCGACCGTATTTGCCATCGAGAAAGGCTTGGCTCACAATTTTGCACAGATTGTGGTAGCCCACTTTGTTTTTTGCCAAAACGATGAGGTGCCAGCCGCTGTAATCGACAATTTGTTCCCGCCCGTTTCCGCCAATCTCTTTCAGTGCGGCATCTTTCAGCAGGCGGCTGCGGCGTGCGCAGTAGGCTTCCACGCCCACAATCGGTTTGAAAGGCACAAAATCGGCCAGTTTCTGCTCGAGTTTTGGCAGTTCCGCCTCGAGTTTCGGCAGTTCGTCCTCGGCTTTGTGTGCGTCGGCAAGTGCTTGCTTCAGTTTTTCGCTGTCGAAAGCGTCGGTGCAGTTTTTCAACTCCTCTTCAATCCGCGGAATCTGTTCGATTTGCTCTTTGGCGCGTTTGATGTTCTCTTTGCACTCGTTCAACTTCTTTTTGGGCGCGCCGTTCACTTTTTTGCTGTAGTCGAGCAGTTCTTTTATGCCGAACATATTGCCGTGGTCGGTCAGTGCCATGGCGTGCATGCCAGTGCGCATACATTTATCGACCAAATCGGGAACTTTCGACATGCCGTCGAGAATGGAGTAGTGCGAGTGAACATGTAGGTGCGTGAAGTTCATTTTGTGTGCCTTTCGTTTAGTAAATAGTTGAAAATCAATGCGAAGCAGCGGCTTTTGGACGCGTGCGGTTGGATTGTAAAGGTAGCAGATTTTTTGGTGTTGGCGAAAATTTGGCGCAAAAAGTTACTAACAGACGCGCATTTTTTTTTGCGGAGCGCATACGAAAAAGGCTTGTCTCGCGACAAGCCTCTCCCGTGATCTGCCTGGGGCTCGAACCCAGGACCCCCACATTAAAAGTGTGATGCTCTACCAACTGAGCTAGCAAATCAAGAACAACAGGTACTACCCCTTAAAAAGGGTATTGCATACTAACCCTCAAAAAAAGGTAGTGCAAAAGTAGTGCTTTTTTTTCATTGCGCCAAATTTTTGAGCAAAAAGTTTTGAAAAGGTTATAGTTTAGAGAAGAATTTGTAGGGACGCACCGCGTGCGTCCGTTTTTGTGTGGTTATTGGGCTTTTGTGGCCTCTTTCCCCATTTTCCCCAAAGGGGAAAAGGCTTTTGGCTAATTAAGAATTGTGAATTTAGAATTAAGAATCGTTCGCATTCAACAATGCTGCAATCCTCAAATCTTCAAATTTTCAAATCTTCAAATCTTCAAATCTTTCGTCTTCGTCTTGAAGCCAATCATTTCACCAGCCGATTGTTTTCGTCGGGGAAAACAATGCGCGGTTTGAAGGTGCGTGCTTCGCTCTGTTCCAGCCATGTGTAGGCCATGATGATGACCACATCGCCGACGCTTACCAAGTGCGCCGCTGCGCCGTTCAGGCAGATGACACCAGAGCCGCGCTCGCCTTTGATGACATAGGTTTCGAAGCGTTGGCCGTTGTTGTTGTCCACTATCTGCACGCGCTCGTTGGCCATGATGTCGGCGGCATCCATCAGGTCCTCGTCGATGGTGATGCTGCCGATATAGTCGAGGCACGACTCCGTTACCCTGACGCGGTGTATTTTCGATTTCAGTATGTTTACCAACATTTTTATTGTAGAGATAATTAGGAGTTAGGAATTAGGAGTGAGGAGTTTTTTAATTATTCAATTATCTAATTTCCAATTATTTAATTAAAATTTTAGCAGCATTTTTGAATGCGTGGCTTTCCCCCTATCGGGGGAAACGAGAAAGGGGGCGACTGCCAAGAAAATAAATAATTAACAATGAAAAATGAATAATAAATTTTCAAATAACCAAATCAACAATTAGAAATATAGAAACAAAAATTGCGTCAGCAATTTTGAGAAACCAGAAAAATTTATCAATGCGTTAAACTTATCAACTCATCAACTTATCAACTAATCAACTAAAACTTTCTCACTTTTACACTTTCATACTTTTTCACTCTTATTGAAATTGTTGCAGGAAGCGCACATCGTTTTCGGAGAACATACGCAGGTCTTTTACGCGATATTTTAGGTTGGCGATGCGTTCGATACCCATGCCGAAAGCGTATCCTGTGTAGATTTTCGGGTCGATGCCGCACGCTTCGAGCACATTGGGATCGACCATGCCGCAGCCCAAAATCTCGACCCAGCCTGTGTGTTTGCAGAACGAGCAGCCCTTGCCGCCGCACAGGTCGCACGAGATGTCCATCTCTGCGCTCGGCTCGGTGAATGGGAAGAATGATGGGCGTAGGCGAATTTGCGTTTCTTCGCCGAACATCTCTTTGGCGAAGTAGAGTAGTGCCTGTTTCAAGTCGGCAAACGATACATTTTTGTCGATGTAGAGCCCTTCCACTTGGTGAAAAAAGCAGTGTGCGCGCGCCGAAATGGCCTCGTTGCGATAGACGCGCCCCGGACAAAGCACACGAATGGGCGGCTGTTGCGTGGTCATCACGCGTGTTTGCACGCTCGATGTGTGCGAGCGCAGCAGAATATCGGTCGGTTTTTGTACGCCAATCTCCTTTTCGACGAAAAATGTGTCCTGCATGTCGCGTGCTGGGTGTTCGGGCGCAAAGTTGAGCAGTCCGTACACATGTTTGTCGTCTTCGATTTCGGGACCTTCGGCCACAGTGAATCCGATGCGCGAAAAGATGTCGATAATCTCCTCTTTGACGAGCGACAGCGGGTGGCGTGTGCCGAGCGCAATGGGGTCGGCCGTGCGCGTAAGGTCGGTCTGTTCGGCCTTTTGGCGACCGTCGTTCAGCGTGCTTTTCAGTTCGTTGAGTTTCTCTTGTGCCTTGTCGCGCAGTTGGTTGAGCAGTTGCCCAATTTCGCGTTTTTCGTCGTTTGGAACATCGCGAAACTCGTTGAATAGCGCAGGAATTTGCCCTTTTTTGCTGAGATACTGAATGCGCAGGGCTTCCAGTTCGTCCTGCGATTTGGCCGAGAGCGTGTTAATCGTTTCGGCTATCTGTGCAATTTTCTCTTTTAGCATTGTTTATGGTTCTTTTTTTTTGTTTTTCTTGCGTGGTTAGCCCATTTTGCTGATTTTTTGCAGTGCCTCTTCGTCGTTGATGGTGATGTATCGCCCTTTGAGGCTGATGATGCCTTCGTTGGCAAAACTCGACAGCGTGCGTATGGCGTTGGCTGTGGTCATATTCGAGTAATTGGCAAGGTCTTCGCGCGACAGGCGGCAGTTGAGCGTGCGGCTGTTGCCGTCGTAGCCGTAGTTGTTGCGCAGCACGATGAGCGATTCGGCCAAGCGTCCGCGAATGTGTTTTTGTGTGAGGCTGACAATGCGCGTATCGTCGAGGCAGAGTTCTTTGGCCAGCGTGCGCACAAAGTGAATGGCCAGTTTGTTGTTGGCTTGCACTATTTGTTTCATCACCGAAACGGGCACGAGATAGGCTTCGGTGGCTTCGATGGCGGCAGCGGTGGTGGTGTAGGGCACTTGTGCAAATGCGGCGCAGTAGCCGAAATTTTCGGTCTTTTTTACAAAACGCACTATCTGGCTTCGTCCGCCAAGACCGTCGCAATAGATTTTTACGCAACCGCTGATGATGCAAATCATGTAGTGCGGAATGTCGCCTTCGTGGTAGATGACATCGCCTTTGCGGTAGCGGCGCATGCGTGTATTTTCGCGCAGATACATACGCTCTTCGGGCGTTATCACTTCCCACATCGGGTTCAGTTGGTCGATGGGCGCAATGTTTTTGTCTGTCGTTTGTACCATATTTTCTCCTTCTCCGTCGATGCCAAATTTGCTGGTCGCAGGGAAACAATTTCAGAGTTTCAGAGTTTCAAATTGCGCTACGCGCGGTTTCAAAATTTCTAGTTTTTGGTTTCTAGTTATTGATTTGAAGATTTGAAAATTTGAAGATTAAGGCGTTTCTGTTACCGACAATTTGAAATTCTGAAATTTGAAATTGCGGCTTCGCCGCATCACTTCTCACTTCTAACTACTAACTTCTCACTCTTAATAGAAGCCCTAGAAAACAATTTGCAAAGGTACTCTTTTTTTTGATACGAATCTATCTTGTTTGCAAAAATGTATGTTTTTCAGCATATTTATTTGTTGTCGAAGAGCATAGTTTGCTTCTATTTTGCTGATAATCAGAAAGAAAATAGCGAAAAAGCCGCAAAAATCGTTGCCAGAGCGAAAAATAAACCGCCTGTTACACAATAAACGCCACGCCGCCGCCGTTTTATATTGTACGCGTGCGCGCTTCGCACCGTTTTCAAAAGCAATTTTTATGATAGACTATCTGAACGGAACATTGGCCGAACTGACTCCAACTTTGGCCGTAGTCGATGTGAATGGCGTTGGTTATGCGGTGAATATCAGCCTGATTACCTACTCCGAACTGTCGAACGCCACGGCGTGCAAACTCTACATCTACGAGGCTATTCGCGAAGATGCGCACCTGCTCTATGGCTTTTCGACGCAGAGCGAACGCGAACTTTTTTTGCAGTTGCTGTCGGTGTCGGGCGTGGGAGCGAACACAGCGCGTATGATTATGTCGTCGCTTTCGGTCGACGAACTGCAAGCGGCCATCGCCACCGAAAATGTGTCGGTGCTGAAAAATGTGAAAGGCATCGGTTTGAAAACGGCGCAGCGCATTGTGGTCGATTTGCACGACAAAGTGGGCAAGTCGGCAGCGGCGGGCGGCATTCCGTCGATTGCTGGCAGCGATGTGAAAGCCGAAGCCGTGGCTGCACTTGTGATGCTCGGTTTTCAGCAGAGTGCTTCGCAAAAAGCGGTGGACAAACTGGTGAAAGACGACCCGAAACTGACTGTGGAACAACTGATAAAAAAATCGTTGCAACTGCTCTAACGCTTTCCGTAGCCCGTGAATCGTGTCTGGAAAATAGCCCTACTTCTGTTTGTAGGCGGCATTGTGGTGCTGCCGTTTGGCACAATGTTGGCACAGCGCAACAACCGCTCGAAGACGGTGGACGACGAACCCGACTACGATGTGCCAGCCGACACGCTGCCGTCGTACACGGTGAAGCCCGCCCAGCAGCAGACCTACGATGATTTGACACAGCAATATCCGATGGATCTGCAGCCGAGCAATGTGCAGACCTCGGTGGAGTACGACCCCAACACGGGCAACTACATTTTCCACACCAAAGTGGGCGACATGGACATCGCCACGCCCTTTGTGATGTCGGACAGCGAGTACAAAGAGTACACGCAGCGCAGCGCAATGAGCAATTATTTCCGCGCAAAAAATGCCGAAGCGCAGTCGAATTTCGAGGATAAATTCAACTTGGCCGATATGAAATTCAGCCTTGGCCCTGCCGAAAAGGTGTTTGGTCCGGGCGGCGTACAACTCAAAACGCAAGGTTCGGCCGAACTTGTGTTTGGCATTGTAACGAACAAAATCGACAATCCATCGCTGTCGGAGCGGCTGCGCAAAACCACAAGTTTCGATTTCGACACCAAAATACAACTGAATGTCAATGGTAAGGTCGGCAACAAAATCAACTTTACCATGAATTACAACACCGAGGCGACATTCGACTTCGACCAGCAGATGCTGAAACTCTCGTACGAGGGCAAGGAGGACGAAATTGTGCGCAAAGTAGAGGTGGGCAATGTGAGTATGCCGCTCAACAGTTCGCTCATTCGCGGAAGTTCGGCACTGTTTGGCTTCAAAACCGATTTGCAGTTTGGCAAATTGAGCGTGTCGGCGGTGGTGTCGCAACAGAAATCGTCGAGCCAAAAAGTCAGTTCCAAAGGCGGCTCGCAAAAGCGCGAATTTGAGGTTGCCATCGACAAATACGACGAAAACCGCCACTTTTTTCTGTCGCAATACTTTCGCGACACCTACGACCAAAACATGAGCAAATTGCCCTACATCGCGTCGGGCGTTACCATCAACCGCATCGAAGTGTGGGTTACAAACAAGCGTGGCAATTTCGACCAAGCGCGCAACATCATCGGTTTCATGGATTTGGCCGAAGGGCAGACGGTGGACAATCCGCACTGGGCTTCGCGCGGGCAGCGTTACCCCGACAATGCCTCGAACACGCTCTACGACGAGATAAAAGCCATCGGCGGCATTCGCGACATACAGCAGTTCAACAGCCTGATGGAGGCCAACTACGCGGCTCTTGGCATCGAAGGCGGCGAGGATTACGAAAAGATTGAGAGCGCGCGCCGCCTCGAATCGTCGGAATATACGCTCAATAGCACGCTGGGCTTCATCTCGCTGAAAACGGCTCTGAACGCCGACGAGGTGTTGGCTGTGGCCTACGAATACACGCTTGGCGGCAAAACCTATCAGGTCGGCGAATTTTCGACCGACGGCATCGAAACGCCCAACGCACTCATCGTCAAAATGCTGAAAAGTTCGGCACCGTCGCCATCGAATGCGATGTGGAAACTGATGATGAAAAATGTCTATTACCTTGGCGCAATGGGCATTCAGTCCGAAAATTTTGAACTGAATGTGCAGTACCACAACGACACGACGGGCGCATATCTCAACTACATCACCGAAGGAAATTGCAAAAATCAGTTGCTGCTGAAAGTGATGAACCTCGACCGCTTGGATTCTAAGCAGCAGACGCGCCCCGACGGCAAATTCGACTATGTGGAGGGCTACACAGTCAATTCGTCCACTGGTCGTGTTATCTTCCCTGTGGTCGAACCGTTTGGCTCGCACCTGCGCAAAGCCATCGGCAATGATGCTATTGCCGATAAATATGTTTTCCAAGAGTTGTACGATTCGACCCTTGTGGTGGCGGCCGAATTTTCGGAGAAGAACAAATTCCGCTTGACGGGTAAATACCAATCGAGTTCGGGCAGCGAGATAAAACTGAATGCGATGAACATTCCGCGCGGCTCGGTGGTGGTAACTGCTGGTGGCGCTACGCTCACCGAAAATGTCGATTACACGGTCGATTATGTGATGGGAACGGTAACGATTCTCAACGAATCGATTTTGGCTTCGGGCACTTCGGTCGATGTGTCGCTCGAAAATCAGTCGCTCTTCAATACGCAGCGCAAAACGCTGATTGGCACGCACTTGGAGTATGCTTTCAACGACAATTTCTCGCTGGGCGGCACTGTGATGCACCTGTCGGAAATGCCGCTCGTAACCAAGCCCGAAGTGGGCAGCGAACCCATATCGAACACCATTTGGGGCTTGAATGCCGCCTACCGCGACGAAGCGCCGTGGCTCACCAAAGCCATCGACGCACTGCCGCTGTTGAATGCCACTGCCGCCTCGAACATCTCGTTGAGCGGCGAGTTTGCGCAGATGATTCCGCGCCACCGCAAAATCGAAAACAATCCAGGTTACGCCTATCTGGACGATTTCGAATCGACCGAAACGGGCATCGACCTGCGCTATCCGCACTATTGGCACTTGGCCAGCACGCCCTACGACCCAAGCGCAGGCGCACTCTTCCCCGAAGCCGCAAAATCGAACGATATAGAATATGGTGTAAATCGCGCCTTGCTGTCGTGGTTCTCGGTCGACAATAGCGTGTTCAACCAAAACAATTCGACCACGCCAGAGCATATTCGCCGCAATCCCGATTTGCAGTCGAACCACCTGACGCGCGCCGTCAGAGAGCAGGAGATTTTCCCGAACCGCGAAAGTCTGCTCGGGCAGTCGTCGTATATGCCAGTGCTGAACCTGAGTTTCTATCCCGACGAGCGCGGTCCTTACAACCTCGATGCCACGAACTGGAATCCGATTACGGGTCGCCTTGCGAATCCCGAAAAACGGTGGGGCGGCATTATGCGCAAATTGGAAACGAGCGATTTCGAAACTGCCAACATCGAATATATCGAATTTTGGCTGATGGATCCGTTTGTTTACGACACGCTCGGCACATCGAAAGGCGGCAACCTCTACTTCAACTTGGGCGATGTGTCGGAAGATATTCTGAAAGACGGCAAAAAATTCTTCGAAAACGGTATGCCAGCCGACGGCGACCTATCGCAGTGCGACAGCACCGTGTGGGGCTATGTGCCGCGCAAACAGTCGATGGTGCTGGCGTTCGACAATACATCGGGTTCGCGCCGATTCCAAGATGTGGGCTTCGACGGCCTACGCAACGAAGACGAGTTCAACTTTTCGACCTACCGAACATACCTCGAACGCTTGCGTAACACGCTGCCAGCCAATGTGATAGCCGAAATGGAGGCCGACCCATTCTCGCCGTTCAACGACCCATCTGGCGACAATTTCCACCACTATCGCGGCTCGGACTACGACTCGCAGGAACGCTCCATTCTCGACCGTTACAAGCACTACAGCGGTCCCGAAGGCAACTCGCCATCGACCGACGACAGCAGCGAAAGTTACTCGACTTCAGCTACAACGGTGCCTGATGTGGAGGACATCAATCAGGACAACACGCTGAACGAATACGAAAAATACTACCAATACCGCGTGGAATTGACCCCAGCGGCCATGGTGGTCGGCTCCAACTTCATCACCGACAAGGTGATTGCCAATGTCGAACTCGAAAACGGCAAGCGCGAAAGCGTGGCGTGGTATCAGTTCAAAATTCCGATTCGCGACTACGAAAAGAAAATCGGCTCCATTCGCGATTTCAAATCGGTGCGCTTCATGCGTATCTTTATGCACGGTTTCTACGAACCGATGTTCCTGCGTTTTGGTACGCTCGAACTGGTGCGCGGCGAGTGGCGCAGATACACCAAAACGCTCTACGACCCGACCAATCCGCCCGCTACCGAAGGCACGCTCGATGTGTCGGCGGTCAGCATCGAAGAGAACAACAAAAAACAGCCTGTCAATTATGTGTTGCCGCCGGGCGTTACGCGTGAAACCGACCCAAGTCAGCCGCAACTGACCCAGCAAAACGAACAGTCGATGGTGCTGCGCGTGTACGATTTGGCACAGGGCGATGCGCGCGCTGTGTACAAAAATCTGTCGATGGATATGCGCCAATACCGCCGTTTGCAGATGTTTACCCACGCCGAAAAAATGCTCGACGACCTTGGCGAACTCGAAGACTACGAACTGTCAGTGTTCCTGCGCATGGGTAGCGACGCACAAAACAACTACTACGAGTACGAAATTCCGCTGAAACTTACGCCACAAGGCATCTACACGGCTGCCGATGCTGCCAAAGTGTGGCCAGAAGAAAATATGTTCGACTTTGCGTTCGAACTATTCACCAATCTGAAAAATAGCCGCAACACGCAGAAAAACAACGGCGGCTCGGTGTCGTACACCAAAGCCTATTCGGAGTACGATCCCAATAAACCGCAGAACAAAATCACGGTGATGGGTAACCCGAATTTGGGCGACATACAGACGATTATGATTGGTGTGCGCAACCAAGGGCGCGCCGTCAAAACTGGCGAAATCTGGGTCGATGAGTTGCGCCTGACCGACTACAATGAAGATGGCGGCTGGGCGGTAACTGGTAGCGCATCGGTAGGATTTTCCGACATCGGTAGCGTCAATCTGTCGGTGCGCCACGAAACGGCGGGCTTTGGCGGTATCGAAGAGAGCCTGCTCGAACGCCGCTTGGACGACCTGACCCAACTGAATGTGAGCGGCGCGCTCGAATTTGGTCGCTTCTTCCCCGAAAAAGCCAATGTGCGCCTGCCGCTCTATGTGTCCTATTCGCTCGAAAATAGCAAACCGCAATACAATCCGCTCGATGGCGATGTGCTGCTCGACGACGCACTTGATGCACTCGAAACCAAAGCCGAACGCGACTCGCTGAAACGCTTGGTCGAAACAAAAACGACCAACACCAGCGTGAATCTGACCAATGTGAAGGTGGACATTCGCACCGCCGACCGTCCGCGTGTGTACGACCCTGCCAACTTCTCGGCGTCGTATGCCTACACCGAAACGCACGAACTCGACCCCGAAACCGAACGCGATGTAACGCTGCAACACCGTGGCACGCTCAGTTACAACTTCACCACCACGCCCAAACCGTGGGAGCCTTTCAAAAATGCGAAAGGCGTGCAGAAACCCGCTTGGCGCGTGATAAAAGATTTTGGCATCAACTACGAACCGAGCGTGCTGGCATTCTCCACCACAATGAACCGCCTCTACAGCGAACGGCAGTTGCGCAACCTCGAAGGCTCGATGAATCTCGACTACCGCGATGTGAACAATTCGCTGCTCTCGTCGAGCAAAGATTTCACTTGGGATCGACAGTTCGAACTGAAATACGACTTTACGAAAAACCTGAAATTCCAGTTGCGCACCGCCTTCAACGCACGCATCGAAGAGACCAAATACACGCCTGTAAACCGCGAATTTTTCCCCGATGAGTACGAAAATTGGAAGGACACCGTGTTGAGCAGTTTGGCGCATTTCGGCACACCATATTCCTATCAGCAGGTGTTCAACGCCTCCTATTCTGTGCCGTTCTCGAAAATGCCGATTTTCGATTGGCTCACCGCAAACGCCCAATACAACGCCACCTACAACTGGAATCGCGGTGCCGAAGTTACCGACGATGTAACGCTCGGTAACGAAATTTCGAACATGGCCAACTGGCAAATCGATGGGCAGGTGAATTTCGAAAAAATCTACAACAAATCGAAATATCTGAAAGATATCAACACGCGCTATTCGGGCAAATCGACGGGCCAAAACAAACGCTTCCGCCCGAAAAACGAAACGCAAACATTGTCGATTTCGAAAGGCGAAACCGTGGATATTCGCCACAAACTGAACAGCAAACGCTTGAAAATAGAGGTAACCGACAGTCTTGGCAAAGAGGTGAAAGTGCCTTACACCATAGTCGATGCCAACACGGTGCGTTTCACAGGCAAAGCCGACCTGCAAAACCTGAAAGTGGCACTGCAAACAGTCGATCCGAACCTTGTGTCGCCAGCCAAAAAAGCGGGCGAGATGTCGGTGCGCTTCCTCATGCTCATTCGCCGCTTGTCGGTGTCGTACAAAGAGACAAGCACGCTTGTGCTGCCGAGTTTTTCGAGCAAAGCGGGCTTCATGGGGCAGAGCGTCGATGGAGGCGTGCTGTCGCCGGGCTTGGATTTCGCTTTCGGCATTCCGCAACGCGACTACCTCGAACGCGCCGCCGAGCGTGGCTGGATCTACATGAACGACTCCATTATCAACCCTGCGTCGCAGAGTTTCACCAGCGATTTCGATGTGAAACTGAACCTTGAGCCGCTGCCCGGACTGAAAATCGACCTGAATTCGAAGCGCGTTTCGACCGACCAATCGACCATTCAGTACATGTACGACGATATGCCGACCACCTTCACAGGCACTTTCCGCATGACGCACGCCGCCATTCTCACCTCGTTTTGGAAGGTGGAAAAAGCCGACGGCAACTACCGCTCGCGTGCTTTCGAACAGTTCAAAGAAAACCGCGCCTACATGGCCGAAAAACTGCAAAGTCGCTACACAGGCACACGCTATCCCAGCACGGGCTTCATGGCCGACAATGCGCTGGCGGGCAAAACCTACGACGCTGCCAACGGTGCTTACAGTCAAAATTCGGCCGATGTGCTGATTCCTGCATTCTTGGCGGCCTACACAGGGCGCGACATCACGCGTGCCTCCACATCGCCGTTCCCGTCGTTCTGGAGCATCATTCCCAACTGGAAAATCTCGTACGACGGCTTGATGCGCATTCCGGGCGTTTCCAAGTATTTCCGTTCGATTACACTCAATCACGCCTACCAATGCACCTACAATGTGGCCTCGTATTCGTCGTTCTCGAACTATGCCGAAAACGACGATGGCTTCGGCTTTGTGCGCGATGTAACCAGCGGAAATCCCATTCCGTCGAGCCGCTACGACATCTCGAGCGTGTCGATAAACGAAAGTTTTGCGCCGTTCCTTTCGCTCGATATGGCGATGAAAAACAGTTTCACAGGCAAAGTGGAGTACCGCCGCCAGCGCAATCTCACGCTCAATCTCACCTCGTACCAATTAGTGGAATCGACCAACGACGAATGGGTTGTCGGGCTTGGCTATGTAGTCAAGGATTTTGACATCGTGCTGAAACTGAAAAACAAGTCGAAAACTGTGAAAAACGACCTCACCACGCGCGTCGATTTCTCGTTCAAAGATATCAAAACCATCATTCGCAAAATCGACAGCGACGATGTGCAGCCCACCACCGGCACCAAATCGCTCACCGTGAAACTGACCGCCGACTATGTGTTCAGTTCCAAACTCAACTTCCGCCTCTTCTACGACTACCAGATGAGCAAACCCGTCATCTCCACCTCCTACCCCATCTCCACCTCGAATGTCGGCTTCAGCATCAAATTCATGCTCACCCGCTAAACGCCGCAAGCGGCGATGACAAAATTTCAAATTTCAGAATTTCAAATTTTTAGTCGCAAGTAGCAAGAAGCAAGAAAAGTGAGAAGTGAGTAGTTAGCAGTGAGAAGTGATTTTTAATTACCCAATTATCTAATTTCCAATTATTTAATTAAAAATTCGGCAACTTTGTGGATACCGACAATTTGAAATTTGAAATTTTGAAATTGCGCAGCGCGAGAAACTTAGAAACTAAAAAATTTTTTCGCCAATCGTTTTGAGAATTGCAAAATTTGCCTTAACTTTGCAAAGTTCTTGGCGTAGAACTGATAGTTTCTTTTTCGGAAGGGCTTGGAAGCCCATCCCCTAACATCTGAAATCTAGTAAATTTCCAATATCAACGGGGATAAGCGAATGAATATTCATGCAGCAGCGTGGGATATTCGTTATACTTATGTGTTGATATGGTTTTACTAGAGCCGAGATGTTAGCATAGGTAGAATTGATTATTCGCGCTTTTTTATTGGCGCAAAAAAAACATTTTTCACCCATTAAAAACTTTTTAGCATGAAGAAAACAAAATTTTTCAGCCTTTTGTGCTTGATGCCAGTACTGGTTTTTGCACAAATCGATTTCGACCTCAACAAACTGGACAAGTCGGCAATAGGAAAAACGCCTGTCGCCCCCACCAGCGTTTGCGAATTTTCGTCGAAAATGTCGAACCAAACAGGCATGCTGTTTGGCGAACTGACCGAGAAAAAGCGCATAGCACGCGCCAAACAGAAGAGCGTGAGTGCTGTGGTACGCGCCGACTCTACCATGATGAAACGCTACCTGCTGCGCACACACGAGGAGGTCTGCTATGTCAGTGCGTTTGTCGAACTCGAAGACACCGACGACACCGAAGTACTCGATGCGCTGGGTGTGAAGCACATCAAACTTTGGGGCGATATTTTTGTCTGCCAAATTCCTGTGGAGGTGCTGGGCGACTTGGCCGACGATGACAATGTGAAACGGATAGAGATTTCGCAGCGCGTCTATCCCATGCTCGACAACGCCCGCAGCGAAACCAATGTTGAAATAGTGTATGCGGGCACCAACCTGCCGCACGAATTTACAGGAAAAGATGTTGTTGTCGGCATTATTGACGGCGGGTTCGATTTCACGCACCCCAATTTCTATTCAGTAGATAAGTCGGAATACCGCATTAAACGCGTATGGGATCAAACCAGTACAGACGGCACACCCGTTTATATTGCTGGAAGTAAAGTAGAGTTAGGCTCTGAATTTACCACCCAACCCCAAATCATTAATCATAAGTATGACGAAAAAAGTGACTCGCACGCTACACATGTAACAGGCATTGCAGCGGGCAGCGGCTGCATAGCCAACTCCAAATACCGCGGTGTTGCTCCCGAAGCCGACATAGTGGCGGTGGCAACAAACATGACAGATTTCGGGATTATACAGGGCATTGGCTACATTTTGGAATATGCTGCTAATCAAGAAAAACCTTGTGTAATAAACATGAGTCTTGGGGATCATTATGGACCTCACGATGGCACATCGCAAACAGCGCAACTATTCAAAAAGATAAGTGATACATACAAAAACAGTGGTATAGGGGTTGTATTGGTCGGTGCGGCTGGCAACGAAGGTAGCGATAAAATTCACTATTCAAACACATTTTCAGAAACAGACAATTTGGTATTAAATGCGGTTCGCTCTCCTGCTGGTGCGACAAATGTCAAATGTGAGATTGATCTTTGGAGCGATGCAGAATTTGGGATTTCTGGTGGAGTTCTAAACACAAATACCAAAGAGATAGAGAGTAGTACCCCTTTTGTTCAGACATCAAATACAGCCCAAACGGTAAATTACACTATCGAAGACAATGACCCTATAGTAAAAGACAAATGTAAATTCACAATAATAACACAACGAGAAGCAAGTAATGGGAAATATCATGCGACAGTTACTATTGATAATACAGACCAAGACGATAGTTATCGTTACGCCTGTTTAGCCATTAAATCGAACAGCGGCGTGTTGCACGCATGGATTTATAGCCCATCAGATGGTAGTGTAATTTTTGCCGATGGCGACACTGACTACACTGTAGGTGAAGTCGGTGGTATCTCCGAAGGAATTATCTCGGTGGGCGCATACACCACTAAAAATCAATGATATACTATTTCTCGGCAACAGGCAACTCACGCTATGTGGCACAACAAGT
>CAVBBP010000035.1:21569-29991 GCA_963593685.1 Segatella copri | reverse complement strand
GTTTCTGGTTGTTTTTTGCTTCGCAAAGATTTTTTCTCCGCTCGGCATTGCTCAAACGAGTTTGGCACTGCTCTCACTTGTCGAAAAAATTCTCAAAATTGCTGACGCAATTTTTGTTTCTAAGTTTCTATGTTTTTAATGGTTGCATTTGAAATCTGAAATTCTGAAACTGCGGCTTTGCCGCATCACTTCTCACTTTTTTTGAGGTTTTCTGGTGAATCCCAAGCCACTTCGTAGGGAATTTCGCGTTCGCGGCGCTCTACGCCGTAAATGGTGCGGAATTCCTCCTCTTCGTCGGGCGTTTCGCGTGCCATTTGCACAATGTCGAGGTTGCGGTGCGTGATGGTTTCTACGCGATTTTCGGGCTTGTTCAACTCCTCCCAAAGCGCATCTTTCAGCGCATCGAGCCCAAATCCTGACACCGATGAAAAAAAGAGTGTGCGCACATCTTTGGGCAATTTTTTGCGCATCTGCGCTATCATGGTTTCGTCTATCATATCGCATTTCGAAATGGCAAGAATGCGCTGTTTCGACACCAATTCGGGGTTGTATTTTTCCAGTTCGTGCAACAAAATCCGATACTCGCGTTCGATGTCATCGCTGTCGGCAGGCACCAAAAAGAGCAATATGGCATTGCGTTCGATATGGCGTAAAAACCTCAACCCCAAGCCTTTACCTTCGGCTGCACCTTCGATGATGCCCGGAATATCGGCCATGCAAAACGACTGGCTGTCGCGGTACGACACGATGCCCAAATTTGGCACCAGCGTGGTAAATGGATAGTCGGCTATTTCGGGTTTTGCCGCCGAAACCACCGACAGCAGCGTCGATTTGCCAGCGTTCGGGAAGCCCACCAAGCCCACATCGGCCAAAACCTTCAGTTCCAATATGATGGTGCGCTCCACGCGCGGTTCGCCAGGCTGCGCATAGCGCGGTGTCTGGTTGGTAGCCGACCGAAAATGCCAGTTGCCAAGGCCGCCGCGACCGCCTTTCAGCAGGACGATTTCCTGTTTATCGTCGGTAATTTCGGCCAAAAATTCGCCCGTGTCGCCATCGTAGGCTATCGTGCCGCACGGCACATCGATGATTTTGTCGTCGCCGTTTTTGCCAAAACTGCGGCTTTCGCCACCGCTGCCGCCATCGCCAGCAAAAATGTGGCGCGCATATTTCAGGTGCAGCAGCGTCCAGTAGTTTTTGTTGCCGCGCAGAATGACATGGCCGCCACGACCGCCATCGCCGCCGTCGGGACCGCCCTTGGGCATATATTTGGCGCGATGCAGATGTGCAGAACCAGCACCGCCCTTGCCCGAACGGCAAAAAATTTTCACATAATCTACAAAATTGGAACTCGGCATAATATCAGTGTGAAAGTGTAAAAGTGTGAAAGTAGGGACGCACCGTGTGCGTCCGTTTCTCGCGCTTCGCGCTGTTTCTGTGTTTATTTGTTTCTAGATTTCTAAATTTCTAGTTTCTAATTTCTAATTTCTAGTTGTCAGTAGCCAAAAAACCTCAATTATTATTCATTGTTCATTATTTATTGTTAATTTTCTTGGCTATAGCCCCCTTTCCCGTTTCCCCCGAAGGGGGAAAGCCTTTGTTTTAATTATGAATTTTGAATTTAGAATTATGAGTTATTGCGTTCCGAAACGCCGCATTTTTTAATTAAATAATTGGGTAATTAAAAAGTCTTTTGTCTTTATTCCTTACTCCTTATTCTTTTGTCTATAAACGATAACCTCTCACCTATAGACTATAACCTACTTTTTTCGATAAGTTGCACGATTTTTTGGAAGTATTCGTCGATGGTGGTGCAGCCGTCCACGGCGGCGTAGCGGTTGGTCTGTTTGTAGAAGTTGATGACGGGCATCGTTACATCGTGATAGACTTGCAGGCGTTTTTTGATGACCTCCAGCGTGTCGTCGGCGCGACCAGAACTCTGCCCACGCTTCAATAGCCGTTCGATGAGCAGCGGCTCGTCCACGCGCAGGTCGAGCATCAGCGTGAGTTTTTTGCCGTGGTCGGCCAGCAGGCGGTCGAGCGCCTTGGCTTGCGCCACTGTGCGCGGAAATCCGTCGAAAATAAAGCCGTTGCAGTTGGCTTTCTGCTCCGCAATTTTTGCGCTTATCATCTTCACTATCAGGTCGTCGGGCACCAGATTGCCCTTCGAAATGAGTGCGTCGGCAAACTTTCCAATTTCTGTGCCGTGCGCAATCTCGTCGCGCAGCATATCGCCCGTCGAAAGGTGTACCAGATTGTATTTTGCAACAATCAGTTCGCTTTGAGTGCCTTTGCCAGAGCCCGGCGCTCCAAAAATCACAAGATTCAACATAATGGCTCGGTTTTTAAGGGGATTTTTATAAATTTCTGGTTTCTAATTTCTAATTGTTTCTTGCGCTTCGCGCTGTTTCTATGTTTTTAACAGTTTAATTTGAAATTTGAAATTTGAAATTTGAAATTTGAAATCTGAAATCTGAAATCTGAAATCTGAAATCTGAAATCTGAAATCTGAAATTGCGGCTCTGCCGCATCACTGCTCACTTCTAACTACTAACTTCTCACTTCTTCTATTAACTTGCAAAGATACAAAAAAGTTTTCAATCGACCGAATTTTGTGAATTTCGCCAAAAAGCAGTACCTTTGTAGGTTAAACTGTTTTCGATTTCTCGATGAAGAAGATTGATTTTTCAAAAAAGATGCTGCGCCGAGCGTTGCGTGTGCTGCTGTTTGTGGGGTCGGTGGCGCTGGTTTACGAGTGCATTCCGCACCAAGCCACGCATTTCGACCGCCAATTTATGTTGGGCAAACCGTGGCCGCACGAACTGCTGACCGCCGAGTTCGATTTTCCGATATACAAGGACGAGAGCGAACTGAAACGCGAGCAGGACAGCGTGATGCGCCATTTTGTGCCCTACTTTGCCATCGACCAGCGCATGGGCGACGCACAAGTCGAAAAACTGATGCAGACCGACACGCACCTGTCGAAAATCAGCAAAAACCGCATAGCCAAAGCCATGCGCGACATCTACGCTGTGGGCATAATGCAGGCCAAAGACCAGCGCGAACTCGAAGCCTACGGCATTACGCGTATATCGCTCATCGACAGCAACTTGGTGGCGCACGAAATCAATTTTGGCAGCATCTACACCATACGCACCGCCTATGACGCCCTGTGCCAAGCGAGCGGCGTGGACGAGAAAAAAATTCGCGAAGCCAACCTCAACCACTTTTTGGCGGTGAATCTCACCTACGACCAAAACAAATCGGAGCAGGTGAAGCGCGAACTGCTGGCCACCATTTCGCCGACGGCAGGCATGGTGCAGACGGGCGAACGCATTATCGACCGCGGCGAGATAGTCGATTACAAAACCTACAAAATTCTCAATTCGCTGAAAATCGCTACCGAGCAGAAAACCGAATCGAACCATGATATGGGCTGGATTGTGGCGGGCAAAATGCTGCTCATCGTGGGGCTGCTGCTGCTCTTTTTCCTCTATTTGCACCTGTTCCGACCGCGCATTTTCAACTCGAACCGCGACATTCTGTTCATCATGTGTATGGTGGTGGGCATGATTGCACTTGCGTCGCTCACAGTGAATTGCACCGATTTGAGCATCTACATTGTGCCTTTTGCGCTGCTGCCAATCATTGTGCGCACCTTTTTCGACTCGCGCACGGCACTTTTTGCGCACATCATCACGGTGTTGGTAACCTCGTTTATGGCGGCGCAACCGTTCGAGTTTTTGCTGCTGCAAATCACCGCTGGCATGACCGTAGTTTCGAGCCTGAAAGAGATGACGCAGCGATCGCAATTTGTGCGCACGGCGTTGCTCGTGTTCGTTTCGTATTCGGTTGTGTTTCTGGCATTTACGCTCATTCGCGATGGTTCGATAGAGAAAGTCGATTGGTGGATATTTGCCATTTTTGCCGTCAATTCGCTGCTGCAAATGTTGGCGTACGCGCTCATTTTCATTTTCGAGAAACTTTTTGGATTTCTGTCGAATATGACGCTGGTGGAGCTGTCGAACACCAATAGCAAACTGCTTATGGAGTTTTCGAGCAAAGCCCCCGGCACCTTTCAGCACGCACTGCAAGTGTCGAACCTCGCTGCCGAAGCCGCTGCACGCATCAACGCCAACACGCTGCTGGCACGCACGGGCGCGCTCTACCACGACATCGGCAAGATAGTGAATCCGCTCTGCTTCACCGAAAATCAGATATCGGGCATCAATCCGCTCGAAAAGATGTCGCCCGAAGATGCGGCGCAAACCATCATTGCCCATGTGGCCAACGGCGTGAAAATCGCCGACAAATACAAACTGCCCAACCGCATCAAAGCGTTCATACTCACGCACCACGCCGAGAGCAAAACCGCCTATTTCTACAACACGCTCAAAAATCAATATCCCGACCGTGAGATTGACGAATCGAAATTTACCTATCCGGGACCGAAACCGGGCAGCAAAGAGACCACCATTGTGATGATGGCCGACTCGGTAGAAGCCGCCTCGCGCAGTCTGCAAAACTACGACGAAAAGAGCATCGACGGGCTTGTAGAGCGCATTATCGACGGACAAATTGCCAACGGCTCGTTCAAAAATTCGCCCATCACCTTCCGCGATGTGGAGCAGATAAAAGCCGTTTTCAAAGAGCGATTGAAAAGCATTTACCATTCGCGCGTCAGTTACCCCACGCTGAACGAGCAAAAACAGGACGACCACCGTGCATAACACCATAAAAAAACATCTAGGCGCGGCCACAGTCGTGGCACTCACAACACTGGTTGCACTGCTGCCGCTGCTGCCGTTTGTGCGCATCGATTTGACCTCCGAAAAGCGTTTCAGCATTGCCGAGCAGAGCAAAACTCTGATGCGCAATCAAGAAAAACCGATAGCGATTACATTCTATTCGGGCGGCAATATCGATGCCAATTTTGCGCGGCTCAACAACGCCGCCGCCGAACTCATCGACGAATTGAACGCTTTCGCACGCACACGCATTCGCTACCGATTTGTCAATCCGTCGGAAGCCGACAGCGACACCGAGCGGCAAAAGCAGTACTACGCTCTCGAACAGCGCGGCTTGCGTGGAATGTCGGTAGCATCGCGCGATGCCGACGGGCGCATCACACAAAACATCGTCTTTCCGTGGGCCGAAGTGGCGTGTGCTGGCGACACCATGGCGGTGTGCCTTTTGCAGCCCGATGGGCGGCGCAGCGGTGAAGAGGGCATCAATCGCGCCATCGAAAATTTGGAGTTTGAATTTACCGATGCAATCCGCATTCTCGGCAAGCAGGAGGTCGAAAAAATCGCCTTCATCGAAGGGCATGGCGAACTGGCCGAAGAGGAAGTTTATGCCGCCTCGGAGGCTTTTAGTCGCTATTTTCAGATCGACCGCGGCGTGATTGGCCGCAATGCCGCCATTTTGTCGGACTACAAGGCGATAATCGTGGCAAAACCCACGCAACCATTTGCCGAGAAAGACAAATACATCATCGACCAATACATTATGAACGGCGGCCGTGTGCTGTGGCTCATCGACGGCGTACAGATGCAGCAAGATGCGCTCACCAAAGGCGAATCGACCACGCTCATTCCGCTCGATGTGAATCTGCAAGACCAACTTTTTCGCTACGGCGTGCGCATCGGCAACGATGTGGTGCAAGACATGCAGTGCGCCTACCGCCCCATCAATGTGGCGACGCCCACCGAACAGCCGCAGTTTGAGCCTGTGCCGTGGTTTTACGAGCCGCTGCTGCTCACCTCACCCAACTCGCCCATCACGCGGAATCTGCTGCAAGTGAAAGCCGATTTTGCCTCGACGCTCGATTTCACCAACAACGCCGACAACAGCGTGCGCAAAGAGATTTTGCTGATAACATCGAACGCCACGCATGTGAGCCAAACGCCCTGCATTGTCAGTTTGCGGCAACTCATGACCGACGCGCAAAACGAAAACTACTGGTTCACGCGCTACCAACCTGTGGCTGCGCTGCTCGAAGGCGAATTTACATCGATTTTCCCATCGCGCAGCCGCCCTGTGCCGCCAGAGATAGAAAATCCGCTGCCGCATCGCGACCAGAGCCTGCCGACGCGTATGCTTGTGGTGGCCGATGGCGACATCATACGCAACGAACTGGAACAGACGGCGCAAGGCTGGCGCGTGTTGCCGCTCGGTTACGACCGCACAACACGCCAAACCTTTGGCAACCGCGATTTTCTGCTCAATGCGCTGCTATATCTCACCGAAGAGGAGGATTGGATGTCGCTGCGCAACCGCCAATTCAAACTGCGGCTGCTCAATAACGCTGCTGTGTCGGCCAACCGCCGTTTTTGGCAAACGACCAATATGCTTGTGCCGATAGTTGCGCTGTTGGCTGCGGCAGGTATAAATTTTGCCGTGCGGCGCAAACGAAACGCCTAAAAATGTCAAAATCGGCACGAAAAATTGGCGCAAAAACAGGAAAAATGTCCGTTTTTACAACGAAATAACTCGCTGAAAATCAACAAATTAAAACATTTGCGCGATTTTTTTTCGCCACTATTTGCAGGAATCAAAAAAAGGCACTAACTTTGCAGTCGCAAAATCGACCGCAGAAAAAGTCGCTTTTGGCCCATTCGTCTATCGGTTAGGACGCAAGATTTTCATTCTTGAAAGAGCAGTTCGATTCTGCTATGGGCTACAAACTAAACGCATAAAATTTGTTATAATGGCAAATCACAAATCATCTATCAAAAGGATTCGTCAGACAGAAAAACGCCGCTTGAGCAACAGATACTACGCCCGCACCGCTCGTAACGCTGTGCGCGAATTGCGTGCCACCACCGACAAAGCCGTCGGGAGCGAACTGCTGAAAAAAGTTGCGTCGATGCTGGACAAATTGGCAAAACGCCACATCATTCATCGGAACAAAGCCAGCAATCTGAAATCGAAACTCACGCTGCATGTCAATAAATTGGCATAATGCGCTAAATTAGTTTGAAAGTTTGTTAGAAAACCCCTCCTTTTTCGAGGAGGGGTTTCTCTTTGTGTGTCGTGGCGATGGTTGCGAGAACCAGCGCAGACGGCATCAGTAAGCATCTTGGCGAGTAATCGGGTGTGCATCGAGCGCGCGCCAAGCATAGACGATGTAGGCCAGCACCAGCGGAATAACAAGCGACACATAGAACATCACTTGCAGCGTGAATGGGCTCGACGAACTATTGGCGATGGTGAGCGAACTCTGCAAGTCGTGCGACGATGGGTAGTAGGCTGTGCCGTTGAGTCCCGCCACTAGAAACAGGCAGAACACCGCCAGCACGCTGCCAATGCCAGTTGCCCAAATGCCGCGCTTCGAGCGTGTGAAAATACCCAAAACAAAGCCCAAAAGCACCAATAGCACGCCCAACAAAAAGAGCGCCAGCACCAGCGGCATCTGCAAGAAATTGTGCAGATACTTGTACTGCTCCATCGACACAGTGCCATCGGCGGCCACCGCAAAACCATCGGCTACGAGCAGATGCACCAGCCATGCGAGGAAAGCCACCAAAAACAGCACCACCGACACAGGCAGCGTTTTGCGCAGTCGGGCGACCGTTTCATCGTCGTCGATATTGTTGATGAGGTAGAGCGCACCGAGCGTCAGAGCAAGGAAAAAGACCGCCAGCCCCAGCGTTACATTCCACGGATTGGCCAGCGCTTCGAGTCCGTGCCACGCACTGCCCCACACGCTGATAGTTGGCATGAGGCTGCCATCGGTAATCGCCTCTTTGTTGACCAGAAAATCGGAACCTGTGAAGAAAGTGCCAACGGCTGTGCCAACCACAAACGGCCCTACGAAACCATTGACCGCCAAGAAGAAACGGAAGGTATTGGCTCCGAGCAGATTGCCGCGGCGCACCTGAAATTCGTAGGAAACGGCTTGAAACACAAACGACACGAGCAGCAGAATCCACACCCAGTAGGCACCGCCAAAACTCGTGCTATAAAAGAGTGGAAACGAGGCAAAAAACGCGCCGCCAAACAGCACCAGCGTTGTAAAAGTCAGTTCCCATTTGCGCCCCGTGGAGGCGATTATCATTTTGCGCTGCATTTCGCCGCGCCCAAGTATCATGGCGAGAAAATTTCCGCCTTGTACGAACATGAGGAACACCAACAGCCCCGCCAAAAGGGAAATGATGCACCACCAATACTGTTGTAAGAAAGAGTATGACATGGCTTAAAAGATTTTTAGGTTGTTTTTTAATTAAGTAATTGGAAATTAAGTGGATTTCTATAAATTCCTTTAAGATTTCGTTTATTTTTCGTTCATTTCTTTTGACGACCAAAAGAAACGAACCAATTTTGCGATTGAGCGAGCGCAGTGCCAAACTTGTTTGAGCAATGCCGAGCATGAGCAAAATCAAGAATTAAAGAAAAGTCGCGGCAGGGGCGCGAGCGTTGCCAA
>CAVBBP010000035.1:0-21559 GCA_963593685.1 Segatella copri | reverse complement strand
TCAAACAGTGATGACGCTTTTTCGAAACACAAAACCTGATTTTTGACACTCGCCACCCAATGCCGTTTCGGGATCAAAAAAGTCGCCAAATTTGAGAAAAATTACTCGTAAAATCACTTGCAAAAGTTGAATTTCAAATTTCTAGTTTCTAGTTTTCGGTAGCAGAAACGCCGCAATCTTCGAATCTTCAAATTTTCAAATCTTCAAACAATTAAGTAATTGGAAATTAGATAATTAAATAATTTACTCGTCGATTTGTGGGCCAAGCGCAATGGCTTTGCACATGATGCGCAGTTCGATAACGAGGAAGAGCGTGAATATCGCCACGAAGATGAAAAAGGTGGTTTTCACCGCCGCCACACTCAAGCTCGACAGCGCCACATTCACAGGCAGCAGGTCTTGAATAGCCCACGGTTGCCGCCCCACTTCAGCCACAATCCAACCAAATTGCCCAGCAAGATAGACCAGCGGAATGGAGAGAATGCCAAGCCACAAGAGCCATTTCATCTGCCCCATTTTGTCTTTGTAGGCAAACCACAGGCTGAGGCAAAGCACGCCAAACAGAATCATACCGAAACCAATCATAAGGCGGAATGCCCAAAAGAGCAGATCTTCGTTCGGAAAAACATCTTCTGGAGCGTTCAGGTAGCCATAGCCGAGATAGGCGATTGTCTGGTCGAGTACAGCCTTGTATTCCGCTGCCTCTTCGGGCGCAGAATCTTTCAGCAGGCGGTAATTTTTCAGCGCATCGATAGCCATGCGGCCGTTTGCCATCTTCTCTTCCACAGCGAGAATCTCGTTGCCAGCGTTATCGACATATCCCGACAAAATATCCTGTTTGCCCGGAATGTAGGCATCGGCATCTTTGGCAGCAAGCAGCGAAAGCATTTTCGGTACTTCCACACCAGGCACTACGGTGAATGCCGCGCCACGCCCGCCTTTGTCGAGTTTTTCGATAGCGGCGAATTTGGCAGGTTGAAACTCCGCCACATGCTCGCCTGCAATATCGCCCGAAAACATAGTCGCCAGCAGTCCAATAAGTCCGACAATGGCACTGACGATGATACTCTGTTTGGCAAAACGCTGTTCGCGCCTTTTGAGCAGGTACCAACAACTGATGCCGACAGCCACCACGCCACCAGTAGCCCAACCGCTAAACACGGCGTGGAAAAATTTGCTCACTGCCACAGGATTGGACGCTACCGCCCAAAACGAGACCATCTCGTTGCGCACGGTGTCGGGGTTGAACGCTGTGCCAACAGGGTGTTGCATCCAGCCGTTGGCCACCAAAATCCAGTAGGCCGAAATGGCAGCGCCAATGCCCGTGAGCCATGTCGAAGCCAGATGAAATTTCGGGTTCACCTTGTCCCAACCGAAATACATCACTGCCACAAAAGTGGCTTCGATAAAGAACGCCACAATGCCCTCGACGGCAAGCGGCGCGCCAAAAATATCGCCGACAAACCACGAGTAGTTGCTCCAGTTGGTGCCAAACTCGAATTCGAGAATAAGCCCTGTGGCGATGCCGACGGCAAAGTTGATGCCAAAAATTTTCATCCAAAACTTGGCCGTCTTTTTCCAAAACTCGTCCTTTGTAATCAGGTAGAGCGTTTCCATTGTTGCCATAATCATCGACAAGCCCAGTGTGAGCGGCACAAAGAGCCAATGATAGGCGGCGGTCATAGCAAATTGCATGCGCGACCAGTCAATCAAAGCGGTTACATCCATAGCGGTAAAAGATTAAGGGTTTGTATAAATTGCTTTGTAGTTTCGCAAATAAAAATTCTCTTTTTTCGTTCATTTCTTTTGACGACCAAAAGAAACGAACCAATTTTGCGAGTGAGCGAGCGCAAACGAAAACTCGTTTTTGATTTGCCGAGCGTGAGCAAAATCAAGAATTAAAGAAAAGTCGCGGCAGGGGCGCGAGCGTTGCCAAAAATTGGCGGTTTTGGTTTCGGCGTCATCAAACTCGCTTCGCTCAAACAGTGATGACGCTTTTTCGAAACGCAAAACCTGATTTTTGACACTCGCCGCCCAATGCCGTATTCGCATTCCGAAAAGCCGCAATCTTCAAATAATTGTCAATTATCAATTGTTTTAGTTTTAGTCAAAGTTTTCACTGCTCACTTCTAACTCTCTCGTAATAATTTATAGAAGCCCCCTAAAGATTTGTATTTGATTAGTTGCTGTCGTACGGTTGCGAAAGTGCTGTGCCCACCACATCGCTCTTTTCGGCATCGGTTTTGCCCTCCATGGCAGGCCGAAAAAAGAAGAGGCGCAAAACGGCGAACAGAATGATGATTTTCAGGAAAATGAGCAGCCAGAGCGGCCGTCCCCAAGTCATCGCCCGAAAGCCATCGACATAGAAACGCCACACCGAAACCAAAAAAGAGCCACGCTTCGTGCGCATAATCTTCAATTTGCCTTAAAAGTGACTCTATAAATTCCCCATTTTATAAAAAACAACAAAGGAATTTATAGAAACTCCCCAAAATTAAAACTAATTTTCAACCCGACAATCAAATTTAACCTATGTTATGTTTTTTTATAAAAAAATAAGGCGTTTTTGTGGGAAATTTCCGTCGAGCGGGAGTGGTTTTTATTGTGGAATTGGGGAGTTGGGGAGTTGGGGAGTTGGAGAGTTGGTTTTTTAACCCCCTCCGCTTCGCTCGTCCCCCTATCTTTTCGCTGCGCTCCAAGCAGGGGGACAGAATCGTGTTGGTGTTGATTTTGTGCGTTGTTGTTATCCCGCTGGCTTTCTGCCGTCCAATTCTCTCCCCCTGCTGCGCCAGCAGATAGGGGGAGTACCCACGCCAGTGGGGGTAGGGGTTAGAAACGATTTACAAATTTACAGATTGACAAATTTATTCGCCTCAATAATCCCACAACAAAAAAAGGACGCACTCAGTGCGTCCCTACAATTTGGAATTTGGAATTTGGAATTGCGGCTCTGCCGCACCACTCCTAACTCCTAATTCCTCATTCCTAACTTTTCTTGCTACTTGTTACTTCACAACCACTTTCTGCGCTTTGTCGCCGACTTTGACGATATAAACGCCGTTCAGTGAGCCGTTTAGGCGGGTTACATTGCGGCCGAGCAGGTCGAAAATTTGAAACTCGCCGTCGTAGATGATGCTGCCGTTTTCGGTGCGGAGGTCGAGCATTTCGACGGTTCCGATGGCGGTGCCAGATTCTTTGAAGACAACCGTGATCGTTACATCGCCAGCAGGCATGGTAAACTTGTTGTCTTTAACCTCTACTGTTTGACCATCGCCGTAGGTTACGGTAATGCTTTCCACTTCGTAGCCCTCGGCAGGCGTAATAGTGAGCGTAACCGTTTCGCCTTCGATTGCCCCGAGTTTATCGATTGCTACAGTTCCATTTTCTGCAGCAGCAATGCTTACTACATGGAGATCTTGTACCAGACGGACAGCAACCCCCAAAATGCAAGTGTTGGCAGCGTTCGCATTCGCCTTAGTATCAGTACCGAATGCCATGTAGTATGGGTAGTTTGTGGTGAGAGGCGTAGCAGTCCAGTAGCTACCTGTGCTCTGCACACCGTCCATACCTACATACATGCGGTTGCCCGCAGCAGGCAAGAATACGGCACCTGCGGCTTCCAATTTCTGCCACTCGGCAAGTGTGAAAGTATTGGCACTATAGTCCGTGCCATCATTCGTAAAGGCTATGCCATCGGGGCAAACCCAGTTGTCGGGCAAAAGTATTAAACCATTCGCCGCTTGCGCACCATCTTCAGTGATATTAATGTGCGCAACGCCTTGTTTTTCGCTTGCATTGGTACGGGTTTCGAGCAGGTATGTCCACTCATCTTTCGTCAGTGTGCGGTAGGTGTTTGGCGCACTGGTACCGATAGTGTTTGCGCCCCAATCGGCAAAGTCTCCAGCGTAGTCCAAAGGGTTAGTCGAAATGCTGACGCCCCACTTGGCCGAACCTGTGCTGCCGCTCCAGCCGAAAAGATCGATTTTTTCGGCAAGGGATGGACCAATCGTATTGCCCCAGCCAATAATGTCGTACTGATTTTCGGCAAACAACCAAGTAGTGTCGGTAGCAGAGAGGGTGCATTGCAGGTTGCCCTGCGAGAAATAGATATATTTGCCATCGGCAATAGAGAATGCGGCAGGAGCGATTTTTTCGAACTCGACATTCACTGCAACATCGCCAGCAGGCATCGTAAAGGTGTATTGGCCGCTTGCGCCAGCAACGGCAGTGAGCGCTATCTCCGTTTCGCCTTGCAGAACCGAAATAGATTTCAGAACATAGTGGCTAGCAGGAGTAACAGTGAGCGTAACCGTTTCGCCTTCGGCGGCAGTGGTTTTGTCGGCTGCCAGCACGCCATTTTCTATGTCGCTGGCAATGTTAATCGCATACTTTTCTACAGGAATCTCGCACACAAGACGAACCATTTGCCCAGTGTAGCGAAAGTTGTCGATTACACTCGTTTGACCTGCGTTGAAATACAGGTAGTACGCACTGTTCGTGCTGCTGAGTGTAGCAGACCAATAGTAGCCATTGACTTGCTGTTCGCTGAATCCCGTCCCTATGCGCCAACCCGATGCAGGCAAGAATACGGCACCTGCTGCTTCCAATTTCTGCCATTGGGCGAGAGTAAAAATTTGCTGGTTGGCATAGGCTGCTTCATCATACCCATGCCCCAAACCGCTCTTGAATGTTACACCCTCTTGGCCAGTCCAACTATCGGGCAGCAGGATAAGGCCGTTGACATATTGCGAGCCATCGCTGTTGAGGTTAATGCGCGCAACGCCCATCTTTTTGGTTGCATCGGTGCGGTTTTCGAGCAGGTATTTCCACTCTGTGTCAGTGAGAGTGCGGTAGGTATTTGCCTCGTTGGCATTGATGGCATTCGTACCCCAGTCCACAAAGTCGCCACTGTAATAGTCGTTGTTTTGGAAGGTGCTGATGCCCCATGTTGCTATACCCGTAGTGCTCCAACCGAAAAGATCAACCTTGTCGGCGAGTGCATCGCCGCTCACATTGGCAGTGCCGAGCATGTCGTACTGATTTTCGGAAAACGACCACACATATTCGAATGAAGAAGTGCCCGAGCATTGCAGATTGCCTGGCGAAAAATAGATCTGTTTACCGTCGGCAATAGAGAATGCCGCCTGCGTAAAACTTCCAGCCCAGAGGGCGGTGGTGGCGCAGAGCGCCAAACAGAAAGAAACAATTTTTTTCATAGTCTGTTTTTTTTTAGAATTAATAAAATGGTTTGTGTATAAATTCCTTTGTCGTTGTGCGGAATTTGTAATTCCGTTATTGGTGATTTGCAGATTTGGTTATTTGTTGATTTGAGAAATCCGTAAATCTGCAAATAATTGTAGGGACGCGGCATGCCACGTCCCTACAATATCAATTATCAATTGCGTACAGGGCGAACGGAAGATCCTTGGAAGCGATCAATTTCAGTCGTTACACGATATTCAGAATCTGTGTAATCCATACTCCACGCACGAATTGGTATGTTCGTGAGCGAACTCGACCAGTAATAGCCAAAAACGCCTCTGCCGTTACCACTATCGCCCTTGTGGTAAGTACCCGCTGCAGGAAGAAATATGCTGTTGTCGTTAGTATTACTTTTCACTTCGCAGCCATTCACACCGTTCCGGGTTGTATAAGTCCAAGTGCAGTTTTCTAAAAGTTCGTTCCATTCAGCGTCGGTAGGCATGCGCCATGCATCGCCCCAGTTGGCAGTGGCAGCGTCGTCGGCTGCTTCGAGCGTGGTGAGTCCATCGGTTGAATTGTACTTGGTCAGTTTGCTGTAATCATCACCATAGACATAATCGTAGGCACCCCATTCGTAGGTTTTCCACAAATAACTTTCTTTGGGTTTTATTTCGCCCCAAGCGTAGTAGTTGCCATACTCTTCGGGTTTGGTTGCGCCTACATTGCAGGGCGCCCATTTCAGACCGCTTGGCAATCCCAAATCGACAGCAACACGGCTAAATGTGGCTGTAATTGTGGAGTCGCTCGTGAGAATGATTTCGCGCTCGAGTTCTACGCTCACAGTATCATCGGACCACGAAATAAACTCGGCGCCTTCGGCTGGGGTTGCAACAATTTTCACTGTTGCGCCAATGTCGTACTTGCCCGAACCCGTTACCGTGCCAAGCGTTTCGTCGTTAGAAAGCACTGTCAGCGTATAACTGCTTTGTTCTTTTCCACCGTCTTTCGAATCGTCGTTGTTCGATCCGTTTTTCGGTTCGTCGCTTTTGTCGCAAGCGGCAAAAACCATTGCAGCGCAGCAAAGGGCTGCAAAAAATTTAAGTTTGTTCATAATAGAATGAAATTAAATAAAGTGAATAAATCTGCAAATAAGTGTAGAGCCACCACAATGTGACTCTACACTTATCAATTATTAATCAAGTACAGGGCGAATGGAAAGCCCAGTGCAGCGGTTCTCGTAGGCATCTTTCACATCCACCATTCTCTCCGAAATGCACACAAATTGCGCCCAGTCTGGGCTGGTTGTGTATAACGAACTCGACCAGTAGTAACCATAATTGCCTTCGCCGCGCAGATCGTTGTCTGAGCGAAGGCCCGCCGCAGGGAGAAATATGCTGTTGCCGTTGGCACCTTTTACTTCGTAGCCGTCCACACCGTTTTGGGTTGTCCATGTCCATTCGCAGTTTTCTTTTAGTTCCTTCCACTCGTCTTTGGTTGGCGTACGCCATGCGCCGCCCCAATATGTGGTTGCAGCGTCATCGTCGGATTCGAGGGTAGTGAGTTCATCGGTAAAGCCATCTTTGCCCATGTCGCTGTTGTTACAATATTTGGTCAGTTGGTTGGAATCGGAACCATATTTGTAGGTGTCCCACGAGTAAGCGTCTTTTGTTTTGGTTTCGCCCCAAGCGAAGTAGTAGCCGTAGCCTTCGGGTTTATCAGCATCTACATTGCAGGTAGCCCATTTAATGCCACTCGGCAGACCAAGGTTCACCCATTCGTAGCCATTTTCTGCGCCATTATTGGCATTGTCTTTGTCGTTTTTCGGTTCGTCGTTTTTGTCGCAAGCAGCAAAAACCATTGCAGCGCAGCAAAGTGCTGCAAAAAATTTGAGTTTGTTCATAATTTTAATGTTTTTAGATTGTTAAAAAAATGTTAATTATCAATTATCAATTATTTGCATACAGCACGAACGGATCGACCATAGAAACGTTCGACGGAAGATCTGCGCACACTGTTCGATTGACCATCGGAGAAGATCGTGTACCATGCGCATTTTGGGTCTTCCGTTTCGAGCGAACTCGACCAGTAGTAGCCGTAACTGCCGTTGTTGTTTATGCCCCTGCTATCGAGAAAGCCCGCCGCAGGGAGAAAAATGGAGTTGTCGTTGCTCTTACTTGCTACAATATAACCTGCTACTCTTGTGGTGTCGTTGTAACGATCTGTCCATCTCCAGTTGCAGTTTTCGCGCAGTTCTTTCCATTCGTCGTCGGTAGGCGTACGCCATGCGCCGCCCCAGTTGGCAGTGGCGGCATCGTCAGAGGCTTCGAGCGTGGTAAGTCCGTCGGTGGCGTTGTACTTGCTAAAAGTTTCGCCATCGCCGTGTTTGTAGGTGTCCCACGAGTAAGTTTCCTTTGTGGCGGTTTCGCCCCAAGCGTAGTAGTTGCCATACTCTTCGGGTTTGGTTGCACCTACATTGTAGGTTGCCCATTTCAGACCACTTGGCAATCCCAAATCGACAGCCTCTTTTGTGTCATTTTTTGGGTCATCGTTGTTCGAATCGTTGTTGTTCGATCCGTTTTTCGGTTCGTCGCTTTTGTCGCAAGCGGCAAAAACCATTGCAGCGCAACACAGGGCTGCAAAAAATCTGAGTTTGTTCATAATTTTAATTGTTTTTAGATTGTTAATTTTCGTACAAAATAGATAGACACAACACAAGGGCGTGCGGCTTGGCTGTCGTAAATAAACGAAGGTTTTGTTGCTACACTTTCTTTTTGCGTTGAAATACGCCGCAAAAGTACACAATAATTTTGAAATGTTAGACCTTTTTGCAAAAAAAAATACGATTTTTTTTGACATATACACCCTATTTTATTACTACTTGCAAAATCTCCAAAAAGTGTAGCAATTAAAGGTTGGTTTATTTGCTACACTTTTTTGGTGGCAGTGGCCTCTTTTCCCGTTTTCCCCAAGGGGGAAAAGCCTTTGTCTTTGTTATTTCAGAGTTTCAGAGTCTCAGAATTTAAGAATTGTCGGTAGCCAAACCGCCGCAATTATTATTCATTGTTAATTCTTAATTCTTAATTCTTAATTGGTTCTAACCCTCCCCTGCTTGTGCAGGTACTCCCCTTGAAAAGGGGAGATGTAAAAGACCAACAACAGTGCGAACCTGTCCCCTTTGCAAGGGGACGAGCGAAGCGGAGGGGTTGAAAAACAACTCACCAAATAACCAAATCCACAAATCGCCAAACAACCAACCGATTGAAAATCAAATAATTAGACAATTAAAATCAGTTACAAGGGTTAAACAGGGTGTTTTTTGCGCTATTTTTTGTTACTTTTGTGAAAAATTTTGCAAAAAAAAGAGAAAAATGGAACACGCCAACTTGAAATCGTGGGCTGATAGCGACAAGCCACGCGAAAAACTGATGAAACACGGCACTGCAGCCTTGAGCGATACCGAACTGCTGGCCATTCTGCTGCGCACTGGCACACGCGACGAAACCGTGGTGGAACTGGCGCGACGCATACTCGCATCGGTGCAAAACAACCTCGACGAACTGGGCAAACTTGGCGTGAACGAATTGCGCAAAAATTTCAAAGGTATCGGCGAAACCAAGGCCATCACGCTGATTGCTGCGCTGGAACTCGGTCGGCGGCGCAAAGAATCGCAGGCGTTGGAGCGGCCGCAGATAGGCAACAGCCACGATGTGGCGCGCTACTTTCAGCCGCTGCTGGCCGACCTGCCGCACGAGGAGTTTTGGGCGATGACCCTCAACCGCCAACACCGCATAATCGACGCGCGCTGCGTGGGCAAAGGCGGCGTGAGCGCAACCGCCATCGACACAAAAATCATACTGAAAATGGCGATCGAACAGTTGGCGAGCGCACTGGTGCTGTGCCACAACCACCCGAGCGGCAGTCTGACACCAAGCCAGTACGACGACGCAATAACGCAAAAAATGGCCAACGCCTGCCGCCACCTCGACATACAACTGCTGGACCACATCATCATCGGCGGCAAAGGACACTACAGTTTTGCCGACAATGGGCGGCTGTGAAAAAGTTTTCTGCCAAAAATAGCGTCTGTCTGCCAAAAATGTTGTATTTTTGTAGGTTATAAGCAAAACTTTCACTATACAGTTAGAAGTGGTGCGGCAGAGCCGCAATTTCAAATTTCAAATTTCAGAATTTCAAATTGTAGGGACGCACCGCGTGCGTCCGAAAATATAGAGTTTTAATTACTCAATTATCTAATTTCCAATTTTTTAATTAAAATTCAGCGGCGCTTTTGACTGCGACAACCAGAAACTAGAAATTAGAAATAAAATCGCTTCAACAAAACAATTTGAAACTCTTAAACTCTGAAACTTTGAAACCGCACGAAGCGCAAGTTGAAATCTGAAATTTGAAATTTGAAATTTTTTTCGCCGTGCGAAAAAAAACTTACTTGTAAAAACCACAAAGAAATTTATAGAAATCCTCTATACAAATGAAAACAGACACCTTTTCGCATAGGCACATCGGCCTTACGGCGCACGATTTGCCATACATGCTCGAAACTATCGGCGTGAAAACGGTCGATGAACTTATCGACCAGACCATTCCAGCGGCTATCCGCCTGAAAAAGCCGTTGCACCTGCCAGCCGCCATGAGCGAACACGAATTTGCAGCGCACATTCACGCCATTGCGCAAAAAAATCGGTTGGCCGACAACTATATCGGACTTGGCTACTACGGCACCACCACGCCCGCCGTGATTCTGCGCAATGTGTTCGAAAATCCCGTTTGGTACACCTCGTACACACCCTATCAAGCCGAAATATCGCAAGGGCGTTTGGAGGCGTTGCTCAATTTCCAAACCATGATTTCGGATTTGACTGCGCTGCCGCTGGCCAACTGCTCGCTGCTCGACGAAGCCACCGCCGCCGCCGAAGCCATGACAATGATGCACAACTTGCGCGACCGCGACCAAGTGAAAGCGGGCGTGAACAGACTTTTTGTCGATGAAAAACTGTTCCCACAGACCATCGATGTGTTGCGCACACGCAGTCTGCCACAAGGCATCGAACTGCTGATTGGCGACTGGAAAACATTCGATTTCGGCACGCCAGTGTTCGGCGCAATAGTGCAATACCCCAACAGCGATGGTGCGATTTGCGACTACAAAGAATTCGCCGAAAAATGCCACGCCAACGGCGTAAAAATCACTGCCATCGCCGATATTTTGGCACTGACGCTGCTCTTGCCGCCGGGCGAATGGGGCGCAGACATTGCCGTGGGTTCGACGCAACGCTTCGGCATGCCGCTCTATTTTGGCGGTCCATCGGCTGCCTACATGGCCACGCGCGACGAGTACAAACGCTCGATGCCCGGACGCATCATCGGTATATCGAAAGATGCCAACGGCAAACCTGCGTTGCGCCTTGCGCTGCAAACACGCGAACAGCACATCAAGCGCGAAAAAGCCACCTCGAACATCTGCACCGCACAAGCACTGCCCGCCATCATGGCTGGATTTTACGCCGCTTGGCACGGCAACGATGGTCTGCGCGAAATAGCGATGAACGCCCATGTGAAAGCCGTGATGACCGCCAACGAACTGGTGAAACTCGGTTGCCGCCAACTGAACGAAACCTATTTCGACACCATACGCATTGCGCTGCCCGAAGGCGCGTCGGTGGAGCGGCTGCGCAAACTGAGCGAGGTGAATTTGGTCAATTTCCGCTACTTCGACAATGGCGAAATCGGCATCAGCACCGACGAAACCACCAGCACCAACGGCATTGCCAAAATTGTGGCACTGTTTGCTAATATCCTCGGCCGAGAGATGCCCACCTCGTTCGACGGCATCAAAAGTGTGGCGATGCCCAAAGAGTTGCTGCGCCATACGCCTGCGCTGCACCACGAAGTGTTCGAGCGTTACCACAGCGAAACCGAGATGATGCGCTACATCAAAAGCCTCGATCGCAAAGACATTTCGCTCACGCAATCGATGATTTCGCTCGGCTCGTGTACGATGAAACTGAACGCTGCCGCCGAAATGCTGCCGCTCAGTTGGCCTGAATTTACGGGCATACACCCCTTTGCACCGAAAGAACAAACCGCTGGTTATCAGGAGATTATCAAAAATATTTCCGATTATCTGTGCGAAATCACAGGATTTGCCGCTTGCACGCTGCAACCCAATTCGGGCGCGGCTGGTGAATACACTGGCTTGATGACCATTCGCCGCTATTTGGCGGCCAACGGCGGAGCGGGGCGCAACACCGTGCTGATTCCCGCTTCGGCGCATGGCACCAACCCTGCCAGTGCGGTACAAGCAGGTTTCCAAGTGGTGGTAGTGGCTTGCGATGCGCAGGGCAATGTCGATTTGAACGACCTGAAAGCCAAAGTCGCCGAACACAAAGACGACCTTGCCGCACTGATGATAACCTACCCATCGACACACGGCATTTTCGAGCCAGAAATCGTCGAGATTTGTAACGCGATACACAGCGTGGGAGCGCAAGTCTATATGGACGGTGCCAACATGAACGCACAAGTCGGACTCACTTCGCCGGGCGCGATTGGTGCCGATGTGTGCCACCTGAATCTGCACAAAACATTTGCCAGTCCGCACGGCGGCGGCGGGCCCGGTGTAGGTCCTGTGTGCGTGGCGCAACATTTGGCCGACTATCTGCCGCACCACAATTTCACCGACGCTGCCAATCCGAACACGGCTGTGGCGGCATCGCCGTGGGGAAGCGCAGGCATACTGCCAATCACCTACGCCTACATTCGTATGATGGGCGCGCAAGGGCTGACCGAAGCCACCAAAATGGCCATTGTGAGCGCCAACTATTTGGCAAAACGCCTCGAAAACGACTACGGCATTGTCTATACAGGCAAGACTGGGCGCGTGGGACACGAGATGATTCTCGACTGCCGCCACTTCAAAGCCGAAACTGGCATCGACGAGAACGACATCGCCAAACGCCTGATGGATTTCGGGTTTCATGCGCCGACACTCTCGTTCCCTGTGCATGGCACACTGATGATAGAGCCGACCGAAAGCGAGCCGCTGGCCGAACTCGACCGCTTTGTAGAGGCACTGCTCGTCATTCGCGACGAGATAGACGATGTGGCGTTTGGTCGTATCGACCGCAACGACAATCCGCTGAAAAATGCACCGCACCCCGACTACACGCTCATGGCCGACGCTTGGACGCACCCCTACGGACGCGAAAAAGCGGCGTTCCCGCTACCGTGGGTATGCGACAACAAGTTTCACCTGCCCGTGGCGCGCGTCGATAACGGCTGGGGCGACCGCAATCTGATAACCAACTGCAAAGGAGACTTCTATAAATTATTGCAAGAATAGTGAGGAAATTTTTGAATAAAGAATAAGGAATAAAGACAAAAGACTTTTTAATTACCCAATTATCTAATTTCCAATTACTTAATTATTTGAAAATTTGAAGATTGCGAGTTTGGCTCTGCGCTCGCTCAATCGCAAAATTGGTTCGTTTCTTTTGGTCGTCAAAAGAAATGAACGAAAAATAAACGAAATCTTAAAGAAATTTATAGAAATCCCCTGTAGTGATTTTTGAATTTTGGAATAGCAGATGCAATCCAAAAACAAAAAGCGCACAAAAGTATTCAAAAAACTCATCATTTGTTAATTTTATTATTAAACGGGGAATTTATAGAAGTCCCCTCAAACAAAAAACAGAAAAATATGCAAGGACTTGTATTAAATTTGGAACAGTTTCATTTTCTACTCTTCGTCATGGTCATCATGGCAGTGGTGGTGTTCATATCGCTCTATTTTGTAGAGGCGGGCTACGGCAAAATGATTTCGTCGAAATGGGGTCCAGCCATCAACAACAAGGTGGCTTGGGTAGTGATGGAGTGTCCTGTGTTCTTTGTGCTGCTCTACTTTTGGATGAAAAGCGACCGCCAGTACCAAACCGTGCCGCTCATCTTTTTCCTGCTGTTCGAACTGCACTATTTTCAACGCTCGTTCATCTTCCCGCTAATGCTCAAAGGGCGCAGCAAAATGCCCATTGCCATAGTGCTGATGGGCGTTGTGTTCAACACCGTGAACGGCTACATGCAGGGCGAATGGATATTTTTTCTCTCGCCAGCCGACCTCTACACCGACGCTTGGCTCACCACGCCGCAGTTTATCGCTGGCACCGCCATCTTTTTCATCGGCATGGGCATAAACTGGGACTCCGACCATGTGATACGCCACCTGCGCAAGCCAGGCGACACCAAACACTATCTGCCCAAGAAAGGCATGTACCGCTATGTAACCTCGGCCAACTATTTCGGTGAAATCGTGGAATGGACGGGCTTTGCCATTCTCACATGGAGCCTGCCCGGACTGGTGTTCGTCATCTGGACCTGCGCCAACCTTGTGCCACGCGCCAACAGCATCTACCACAAATACGAAAAAGAGTTCCCCGACGAATTCGACCGCAAACGGCTGAAAAGGATAATTCCGTTCATATACTAGTTTCTATGTTTCACGTTTCTAAGTTCTGCGTAGTTTATGCCGACAGTGAAGGATTTTGAAGAACTAAGAATTTGGCAAGATGCTCGTATTTTGTCAGAAGAAATTTATGCCATTTCTTCTGCTGCAAATTTTAAGAGTGACTATAGATTTTCCTCTCAGATTCGTGCGGCTGTTGGCTCTGTTATGGACAATATCGCTGAAGGTTTTAGTCGAGATGGCAGTAAAGAATTTGTGCAATTTCTCTATTTTTCGAAGGCATCTTGTGCAGAGGTACGAAGTCAACTTGCTCGTGCGTTCGATGTCGGCTATATTGCAGAAAATGTTTACATTGAATACAGACAAAAATGTATTGATGAAGAAATTTCCATTTCAAACTTTATAAAATATCTGAAGAAATCAGATTTGAAAGGATTGAAATTTAAGAGAAACAACAATCTATCAGACTCCGAAACATAAAAACAATTAGAAACAGTGCGAAGCACGAGAAACTCAGAAACAGTGCGAAGCACAAAAAACCTAGAAACAGCGCGCAGCGCGAGAAACTTAGAAACTTTTCCAATTAGAAATCTAGAAACTCTTTTCAATCAAAAACACTATGGACTCCAAACTCTTCACCCCATACCAACTCGGACCTATTACGCTGCGGAATCGTTTTATTCGGTCGGCGGCGTTCGAAAATATGGCGCGCAACAACCAGCCAACACAGCAACTGCAAGACTACCATGTGAGCGTGGCGCGCGGCGGCGTGGGCATGACTACGGTGGCCTACTGCGCCGTCGATCTCAGCGGCGTATCGTTCGACGGACAACTCTATGTGCGCCCCGAAAGCCTGCAACCGCTGCGCCAACTGACCGACGCCATACACGCCGAAGGGGCAAAAGCCAGCATTCAACTCGGCCACTGCGGCAATATGACCCATTTCTACACCTGCCACTGTATGCCTGTGAGCGCGTCAAACGGCTTCAATCTCTACTCGCCGACTATTCATCGCCGACTGAAAGTGTCTGAAATTCAGCAACTTGTGAAAAAATTTGGCGAAGCGGTCGATTTTTGCCGCGAGGCGGGTTTCGACTGTGTCGAGATTCACGCAGGGCACGCCTACCTCATTTCGCAGTTCATCAGTCCGCGCACCAACCACCGCCACGACCAGTATGGCGGCTCGTTCGAAAACCGCGTCCGTTTCCTCAACGAGGTGCTCGACGAGGTGATGCTCCACGCCAAAGACGATATGGCGGTGGTGGTAAAAACCAACATGTGGGACGACTGCTGGCGCGGCAGCGACATTGCCGAAGGCATACGCGTGGCGAAAGAGATTGCCAAACACCATGTGCACGGCATTGTGCTTTCGGGCGGCACCGTGAGCCGTTCGCCCATGACCATTTTGGGCGGTGCCATGCCCTACAAAACCTTGGCGCACTACATGCCGACACGCTCGTTTTGGTGGCTCAAAGCCGCACTCAACCTGCCCGGTGTCGCCCCAGTGATGATGCCTACATCGCCGTTCAAGGAACTCTATTTCATGGACAAAGCCAAAATTTTCCAAAAAGAGATAACCGATGTGCCGCTCATCTATGTGGGCGGTGTGCAGTCGGGGCGCAACTGCCAGCAGATAATGGACGAAGGCTTCGAACTGTTCCAGATAGCCCATGTGCTGATAAAAGACCCCGAATTTGTGCATCATGTGCAGGCCAATCCCGACTATCACGCTGGTTGCGGCCGCTCCAACTACTGCGTAGGGCGCATGTACACGCTCGAAATGAAGTGCCACGAATGCGTCGAGCGCGACGGTGAATGCATACCCCACCGCCTCAAAAAAGAGATAGCCCACCTCGAAGCCAACGCCAAAAAAAGTGTGGAAAAACAGAAAAATAGTTGAATGAAAAGAGCATGAATACTATCGATTTGTTTTCTGGCTGTGGAGGCCTCACTCTTGGATTTGCGTGGGCAGGTTTTAAGTCGATTTTAGCATCTGACATTGACGAAAATTGTCAAAAAACTTTTGCCACAAATTTTCCGCAAGTCCCATTTCTGTGTGGCGATTTGTCGGATTTTACAAAAGATGATTTTGATGCCATAATCGAAGGACAAGATGTCGATGTAATTATTGGTGGGCCTCCATGTCAAGGTTTTAGTTTGGCAAATAAACGAAGGAATAAAATTTCGGAAGACCCAAGAAACAAACTGTTTTACCAATTTGTAAAAACAATAAATTGGTACAATCCGAAGGCATTTGTGATGGAAAATGTCAAAGGATTACTGTCTATGCAGCACGGCGATGTCATTCGCACAATCGTCGATGCATTTACGCACGCAGGCCGCGAAGGATATAATGTCCGATTTAAGGTTCTGAAATCGGTAGAATACGGAGTGCCTCAACTGCGAGAACGCGTAATAATAATAGGAATCAGAAACGATTTAGATATTGTCCCAGAGTTTCCACACACAAGTGTTTTTGTTCCTGTAACTGTTGATGATGCCATTTCTGATTTGCCGCAAATAAACGCTGGCGAGGGAGAGGAAGTTCAGCAATATCCGATGGTGCCACAGAATGATTATCAGCGATTTATGCGAGCGCGCTCGTCTGTTGTTCGAAATCATATTGCAATGAAACACACCCCACGACTTATCGAGCGATTTAAGGCAATCAAGCAAGGACAAAATCTGCTCGATGTTTGGGAAGACCACGGCGCAGTCAAAAGAGGCGACCCCTCAAAAAAATCGGAAATAAAATTCAGCCAAAATAATTTACGACTCTTTGGCAACAAACCTGCTCCAACTATTGCCGCTTCGTTCCAAAGTAATTTTGTTCACCCTACACTGAACAGAAATTTTACAGCAAGAGAAGGCGCGCGACTGCAATCGTTTCCCGATGATTTTATATTTGAAGGCATGCGAACAAAAATGAGTTGGGAAAAAGGACTAAGTCAGTATCAACAAATTGGGAATGCAGTGCCTCCGCTCATGGCTTACAAAATTGCCGAACAACTGAAAGAAACGCTATTGTTGGGCAATAGCAACTATCACATCGAAGAAAAACAATATCTACTATTTGCAGAACCAGAAATTGAATACCACCATGAATGAACAACAATTGAAAATTTTCATTAATAGCATAGATACCAAGCATTTTGTGCATGGTTCAAACTACAAGGCAAAACTGCAAGATTCGAAATTGACTCCCAATCAGAAAGCAAAATTGCTCGATTTTGGAGAAAAATACAAAACTTATTTCGAAAAAAACAGAGAATTAGATGGTGCTAACGGCAGTTCCGAAAAAGTCATAAAACAACGCATCGAACTACTCAACCAATACTACAACTATTTGGATTGCAATGGTGTAAATGATGTGTTTAGTTCGCAAGGAAAGTTTAGATCAACTATTTTAGAAGAATTCATGTATATTCTTTTGGAAGGATTGATCGAGAATTATCGCAGAAAAATAGAAGATAAATCGTTGTTGCAAATAGGCAGTGCGCGTGCTTACACAAATCTGTATTTTTCGGGTGCTTCTTTCTTCGATTTTATCAATGCGCCACAAATCGGCATTAACCAAAAAGATCAAGATTTTGCCATATACAGACCCATGACCATTTCTATAGGAAAATCAAACTCTATTGAAACAAATCTACCAGTAGTTGCAATTGAAAATAAAACATACATCGACAAAACAATGTTAGAAGGCGCTATCGCCACTGCCGAAAAAATCAAGTCGGGCAATCCGTATGCACTCTTTCTTATTGTTGTCGAAAATTATGATGTAGATTTGAACATAGATCCCATCTATTCCAGAATCGATCAGATTTATGTTTTGAGAAAATCGAGGCGCGTCAAAAACCAACCTTTACAACCCATCGATTACAAAGTTGTGGTCGCTTTGGTTGAACGAATACACAAACATCTTGAAAGAGATTGGAGCAATGTCGGGAAAAAGATGAAAGAAACAGGTCAAATTTTATAAATTTTTCAAGCAACCATCAAAACACAACGACCATGAACACACAAGAAGCCATCATAAAAATTCTGCAAGAAAACGCTAATCGCCCTCTGCACTATTGCGAAATCACCAAACAGGCGATGACAAAAGGCTACTACAAAACTACTGGAAAAACGCCCGAAAATTCGGTGGGGGCGGTATTGGCGACAAAGACCGCTATTTTTGAAAAATGCGAAACGGCTGGCGCTGGTTATTATCGTTTGAAAAACTACAAAACACCCGAAAAAGTACAAACCAAAGGCTATGTCTATATCTTAACCAACCCAAGTTTTCGGAAAGATTGGGTTAAAATCGGACGCAGTGAACGCCCTGTGAACACCCGCTCCAAGGAACTATACAATACAGCAGTACCTCTGCCATTTGAGATATATGCCACGATTCAAACCGCCAAATATAAAGAGGTTGAGTTGTTCGTCCATAATGCACTTGACCACCTAACAAAATCGCGTATTTGTTCAGGAAGGGAGTTCTTCAAAGTAGAGCCCAAAGCGGCTTTGGCAGTATTTCAAGACATTGCAAAGATGTTCGAAGATGCAATTATAACGGAATATAAAGACAATAAACCAATTGAAAAACAAGTTGCCATCAACAAAAATGGTAACGATGCCTTATTGAATAATACCCCCAAGCGCGGTCGTTTCAAATTCAGCATGGCGAATGTCCCCATTGGAAGCACGGTGGTTTTTGTGCCAACAGACACCAAAGTGCGCGTGGCAAGCGACAATCAAATCGAATACAACGGCAAATTGTACAAACTTTCGGCCTTTACGCGCGACTTTATACCCGCCGACAAACGCAACGAATCGGGCGCATACCAAGGCGCAAAGTATTTCAGTTACAACGGCAAAATTCTCGACGACCTACGACGGAGATGGAGAATAATTTAATAAATCAATAACCTAATAATTTAATAACAGGAGTTTTGTGAGTGATTTTATAAACAACTCAAAATTACAAAAACACTTCCAGCCCTTAATTAAATAATTGAAAATTAGATAATTAAAATCACTACTAACTTCTCACTACTAACTAAAAAACTCCTCACTCCTAATTCCTCACTCCTAATTCAAAAAAAATGTTAGCACTCGTAACAGGAGCATCGTCGGGCATTGGGCTGCAGTACGCCACGCAACTGGCGCGCGACTACCACACCGACCTACTGCTCGTCAGCAATCAGCAACAGGAATTGAACGAAGTTACTGCCCATTTGGCAGCCACCTACGGCGTGAAAACCACGGCGCACTATGCCGACTTGAGTCTGCCCAACGCCGCCGAGCAACTGCACGCATTCTGCACCGACAACGGCCTACAAGTCGATATTCTGATAAACAACGCTGGCGTATTTTTCTTCAATCCATACACCGAAACCGACATGCGCCGCATCGAATTGATGCTGAATCTGCACATGATAACGGTGGCGAAACTCTGCCGACTTTTCGGCGAAGAGATGTGCCGCCGCGGCAATGGCTACATCTTGAATATGTCGTCGATGAGTGCGTGGATGGCCATGCCGGGCATTCAGACCTACAACGCCACCAAAGCGTTTATCTACAACCTGAGCAAATCGCTGTGGTACGAGTTCAAACCCAAAGGCGTGGGCATCACAGTGATGACACCGGGGGCGGTCGATACGGCACTGTTCGGCTTGAGCGACTACTGGCGACGCGTGGCTGTGCGCCTCACCGTGAGCATTCCGCCCGAAAAACTGGTGCGCCGCGCCCTACGCAAAATGTTCAAAAAGAAGAAATCGGACATGCCCGGCGTCATCAACCACCTCTGCACGCCGCTGCTCAAACACACGCCCGACTGGCTCGTATTTTTAGCAATAAAATTGGTCTGGAAATATCAAAAATAGTGTGAAAGTGTGAAAGTGTGAAAGTTTGTAAAGTTTATAAAGTTATTTCTGGTTGATCAGTTGATCAGTTGATCAGTTGATTGGTTGATTGGTTGATTGGTTGATTAGTTGATTGGTCGTTGAAAAGTTGAAAGTTTTTGTTGATTTGCAGAGTTGATAAACCTGTTAATTTGAAATCTGAAATCTGAAATCTGAATTTTTTCGACAAGCGAGAGCAGTGCCAAACTCGTTTGAGCAATGCCGAGCGGAGAAAAAATCTATAAATCTGAAATTGCGGCTTCGCCGCATCACTTCTAACTACTAACTTCTAACTTTTCGTAATAATTTATAGAAGCCCCCTATAGCAATCTCGTCATCGAAATCGGCAGCAACAGAAGGTTACCGTCTTGGGCAAGGTCTTAATACACAGCCAAGTGCAATCCAAATCGCAGCCAGTACTTGCATAATCCGAAAAAAAATCCTACTTTTGCGGTCGAATCTATTGCGAAAAAAATCGCAACGAAAAAAATCGCAGTATGAAAAACCCTTTCAAATACGGCACTATCGTCGAGAACGAATACTTCACCGACCGCACAGCGGAACTCGACACTATCTGCCAGACGATGGATAGTGCGAACCACATCATTCTTATCAGTCCTCGGCGTTTTGGTAAATCCAGTCTGGTGCATAAGGCAGTCAAACGAATAGGACGCCCGTATATATTCCTCAATCTGCAGAAAGTGGTGAGCGTAGCAGACTTTGCCTCGGCTATTCTCAAAGAGGTATTAAAACTGCACACTTGGGAAAAGCTGAAACACCACATGCAGCATTTTCGTGTTGTCCCGACCATCTCTGCCAACCCGATGACACAAGGGATAGATGTGGCTTTTCAGCCGATGATAGACGAGTCTGTAGCGTTGGAGGATGCGCTCTCGCTGTTGGAATCGGTCAGCACCAAGCAGCAGAAACTCATCGTGGTGTTCGATGAATTTCAGGAGGTTATGAGTCTTGCTAAGGGTATTGACAAGCGGTTGAGAGCCATTCTGCAAGAGCAGCGACATATCAACTATATCTTTCTAGGCAGCCAAGAATCGATGATGACCGAGATATTCGAGCGAAAGAAATCACCGTTCTACCATTTTGGCAAACTGATGGTACTACAGAAAATCCCGTATGATGACTTTTATGCCTATCTACAAGAACGACTGCTATCGGTGGCAGGTGGTCAAACCGACACTATCGCCACACAGATACTCTCTACCACGCAATGCCACCCGTACTACACACAGCAGTTAGCCTCGCAGGTATGGGATATATTGGCGTACCAAGAGCAAAGCAGCGAGGTAGTGAAAACTGCTATCGAACAATTGGTTATGACGCACGATTTAGACTACGAACGCCTTTGGCAAACATTTAACCGCACCGACAAGCGGGTATTCCAGAGCCTCTGCCGCCGAGAAAGTCCGTTAGAGAACCGACAACTTCCCACGAGCACACTCTATAGTTCGATCAAGAAACTCATGCAACAAGGCTACCTGATACGCTCTGTCGCCTACGAGATAGAAGACCCATTCTTTCACCGCTGGATAGCAACGCACCAACTGTAGGAGATTTCCATAACTCTCACAAAATACAATCCACTCCCCTGCTCCAATAGGCGGGGGAATGTTGTCCGCACCGATGCCTCTTTCCTTGATGTTGTAGGAAGAGGCCGCAACTTTTTGACCTATAGGTCGAATTTTTCAAATCAACAAATAACCAAATCTGCAAATCCACAAATAACCAACTAACTGGCTTACAAATCCCGCACAACGGATAACCTTGTTGTGCATTTTTGGGAGAAAATTTGTGTATATGAAAAATGATGTGTAATTTTGCAGCCGAAATGGTTATTGCATATAAACCATTTAGCGAATTTATTGGCAGTATGTCTGCAAAAAGACGACAAATTAGTGTATTGGCCTCAACCATTTAGTATATGAAACAAGTTAGTGTACAGAAAGCATTAAAAGTTTGGCAAGAAATTCAG
>CAVBBP010000034.1:0-30156 GCA_963593685.1 Segatella copri | reverse complement strand
CTTTTTCGAAACACAAAACCTGATTTTTGACACTCGCCGCCCAATGCCGTTTCGGAATCAAAAACGCCGCAATCTTCAAATCTTCAAATAATTTTGTCAATTTGAAATTTGAAATCCTGAAATTGCGGCTCTGCCGCGCCACGCCTCCAACACGAATCGGGCTGCTACTTTACAAGAACAGCAGTTGTATCAAAATATAGACTGGCAACAGAATGATGAGCGAGAATTTGATCATGTAACCAAAGAAACTCGGCATTTTGATGCCGCTTTCTTCGGCGATGGCTTTCACCATAAAGTTCGGGCCGTTGCCAATGTAGGTCATCGAGCCGAAGAATACTGCGCCAATGCAGATGGCTTTGAGCAGCACTTCGGGAATGCCTGCAACCAATGTGCCGCCAAACGCAGCCATTTGGTCGGGCGTGAGTCCAGTTGCCACGCTGTGGAACGCCACGGCGGTCGGCGTGTTGTCGAGGAACGAACTGAGCAGACCAGTGGAATAGTAGAACTGCCAAGTGTGGCTCAAACCGAGGTTGGCAGCGTTGTCTTTCAGGTAGGCAAGGGCGGGAGTCATGGTTACGAATATGCCCAAGAATAGTACAGCCACCTCCACGATTGGTGCCCAAGTGAATTTGTTCGACTCGAAGCGCGTTTTTTTGTTGGTAGTGAAAAACGACAACGCCGCCAGCACCAACAGCACATATTCGCGCAAGAATTTTACCCAAACGGAAGCGTTTTCGTCGCCCATGAATTTGAGCGTGCCTTCGTTGACAAACGCCACAGCCAGCACTACGCCAAGCAGATACACAAAGTTGATTTTGCCGTCGAGGTGCAGTTTTTTCTGTGCGCCATTATCTTTGGCAAGGTCGGTAGCGTTCTCTTTTTTGTAGTAATAACTATCGATAATGTAGTACAACACCAGCAGCACAACGCCTGCGAATGCCCATTCTATCCACATATTCAGGAACCAAGTGAACGGCGCACCACGCAGGAAAAGCATAAACAATGGGGGGTCGCCGAGCGGGGTGAGCAGACCGCCGCAGTTGGCCACCAACGCAATGAAAAACAGAATGGTGTGTACCGTGAATTTGCGCTCTTTGTTCGTCTCGATGATGGGGCGAATCAGCAACATGGCTGCGCCTGTGGTGCCCATGAGCGATGCTAGCACAAAACCGATGCCGAGGAAAAGCGTGTTCACCCATGGTTTGGCTTTGATGTCGCCACTCAGGTGAATGCCGCCTGTGATGACAAACAGCGCCAGCAGCAAAATGATGAACGGCAGGTAGTCGAACACCACTTGATGCTCGAGGTCGTGTCCCATGCCACCAAGAATGAGGCAGAGTGCCGTCGGAATGCCGAGCACCAGCGACACGATGAGTTTGTTCAGGTTCTTCTCCCACCATTTTTCGGCAATCAGCGGCCCAATGGCAATCATCAACAGCATGAGGCAGAACGGAATCAGCGACCATGCCGAATGTACAAATGTTTCCATAAAAGATTGATTGTTAGGTTATTAGATAAATTTTGATAGTTTCTCCAAAAGTGGTGCAAAATTACCCATTTTTTCTCACATCGACAAACTTTTTTGCACCAGTTTTTTGCCGCACCCCAAACCCAAAATCGCTGTTTGCAAAATTCCCAAAAAAACATTAAATTTGCGTGTTTATGATTTTGAAAAAATCGGCAAACGCAATCTGCTGATTATCAGTCGATTGAAAACAGTTTGAACGACGCGGATTATTTTTTATGGTACGCAAATATGATTTTTTGGTCATCGGCGGCGGCATCGCTGGCATGAGTTACGCACTGAAAGTGGCGCGTGCAAAAAAGGGAAAAATCGCCATTGTCTGCAAAACGACGCTCGAAGAGGCCAACACAGCCAAGGCGCAGGGCGGCATCGCTTCGGTAACGAACCTGTTCTGCGACAATTTCGAGAAGCACATCGAAGACACGATGATTGCAGGCGACTGGATTTCGGATCGCGCCGCAGTGGAGCAGGTGGTACGCAATGCGCCCGCACAAATCAAAGAGTTGCTCTCGTGGGGCGTAAATTTCGACAAGAAAGAGGACGGCTCGTTCGACCTACACCGCGAAGGCGGCCATTCGGAGTTCCGCATTCTGCACCATGCCGACGACACGGGCGCCGAAATTCAGCGTGGACTGATGGCGGCCGTGCGTGCCAATCCCGACATCGAGATTCTCGAAAATCATTTTGCCGTCGAAATCATCACGCAGCACCACTTGGGCGTGCGTGTAACGCGCCGCACTCCCGACATCGAGTGTTATGGCGCATACATTCTTAATCCCGAAACGGGAAAAATCGATACCTATCTGTCGAAAGTTACACTGATGGCCACGGGCGGCACGGGCGCAGTCTATGCCTCGACCAGCAACCCGAACATTGCCACAGGCGACGGCATCGCTATGGTCTATCGCGCCAAAGGCAAGGTGAAAGATATGGAGTTTGTGCAGTTTCACCCCACCGTGCTTTTCAACCACGCCGAAACGCACCCCGCCTACCTTATTACAGAGGCCATGCGTGGCTACGGCGGCATTCTGCGTCTGCCCAACGGCGAGGAATTTATGCAGAAATATGACAAGCGTTTGAGCCTTGCGCCGCGCGACATTGTGGCACGCGCCATCGACAACGAGATGAAAATTCACGCGCTCGACCATGTTTGCCTCGATGTAACGCACAAAGACCCCGAAGAGACCAAACACCACTTCCCAAATATCTACCAAAAGTGCCTCAGTATCGGTATCGATATCACCAAACAGTACATTCCTGTGGTGCCGAGTGCGCACTACATGTGTGGCGGCATCAAAGTCGATTTGGATGCCTGCTCGAGCATTCACAGACTCTACGCCGTGGGCGAATGTTCTTGCACAGGGCTGCACGGCGGCAACCGCTTGGCCTCCAATTCGTTGATTGAAGCGGTGGTTTATGCCGATGCCGCTGCCAAACACAGTTTGAGCGTGGTCGATGGCTACACATTCAACGAAAAAGTACCAGAATGGAACGACGAAGGCACCATGACCAACGAAGAAAAAGTGCTGATAGCGCAAGATGTGCGCGAAGTGGGACAGATAATGAGCACCTATGTGGGCATTGTGCGTAGCGACCTGCGTTTGCGCCGTGCGTGGGAGCGTCTCGATTTGCTCTACGAAGAGACCGAAGACCTGTTCAAACGCGTGAAAGCCACCAAAGACATCTGCGAACTGCGCAACATGATAAATGTGGGCTACCTGATAACGCGCCAAGCCCTCGAACGCAAAGAGAGCCGCGGACTGCACTACACCATCGACTACCCACACCCTAAAACTAATTAAGAATTAAAAATGAATAATGAATAATAGTAGCAAGTAGCAAGATACAAGTCGCAAGAAAGATTTTAAGAAGATAGAACATAGACGAAAATAATTGACAATTGACAATGGATAATTGACAATGTAGGGACGCACCGAGTGCGTCCGAGTAAAATGAACAATAATTGCGGCTTTTCAAATACCGAAAACCTGAAACTTGAAACATAGAAACAGCGCGTAGCGCGAGAATTTTTGCGATAAGTGAGCGCAGAGTCAAACTCGTTTGAACTATGCCGAACGGAGCAAAAATCTTGCGTAGCAGAAACTTAGAAACAAAAATTGCGATAGCAATTTTGAGAAACAACCAGAAATTAGAAATCAGAAATAATCAACCAGAGTATGAAAAAGTTCAAATTGTGGAACAATATCGTTGGTTGCGTGGTGTTTGCCATAGCGGCGGCCACCTACCTGCTGACGATTGAGCCGACGGCCAGTTTTTGGGACTGCGGCGAGTTTATTTCATCGGCATTCAAATTGGAAGTGGGACACCCGCCTGGAGCACCATTTTTCATGATGACGGCGCGCATGTTCACGCTTTTGGCCTCTGACCCGACGCAAGTGGCGGTCATGGTCAATGCCATGTCGGCACTATTCAGCGCGCTCACCATCTTGTTCCTCTTTTGGACTATCACGCACTTGGCACGCAAAGTGCTGATACACAGCGACGAAGATTTTTCGCTGTCGAAAATCATCGCTATTTTGGGCGCAGGTGCGGTGGGCGCATTGGCCTACACTTTCTCCGACACATTCTGGTTTTCGGCGGTCGAAGGCGAGGTTTATGCCTATTCGTCGCTCTTCACGGCGGTGGTCTTTTGGCTGATTCTGAAGTGGGAAGAGAGCGATGTCGATTCGCCGTCGAGCGACCGCTGGCTGGTGCTGATTGCCTACCTGATGGGCTTGAGCATCGGTGTGCATCTGCTCAATTTGCTCGCCATTCCAGCCATCGTGTTGGTCTATTATTTCAAAAAATATGAACCGAATTGGAAGGGCGTTGTGGCGGCTTGTGCGGCATCGGTCGTTATTTTGGCGGCGGTGCTTTACGGCTTGATTCCTGGCTTTGTGAAAGTGGCAAGTTGGTTCGAACTGCTCTATACCAATGGCTTCGGACTGCCGTTCAACACAGGTTTGTCGGTCTATATCGTGCTGTCGATTGCTGCGCTGGTATGGGCTATTTGGGCAACGCAATATGGCAAAAGCGACATTCAGGCCAAAGTGGCATTTCTCGTTTCGATGACACTGATTGGCATTCCGTTTATGGGCGGTGTCGCGCTGGGCGTTCTCATCATTGCTGCGGTGGCTGCGTTCCTGTTTATTAAAAAGGGTGTGAGCCGCCGCGTGATGAACACCATTGTGCTTTGTGCCACGGTGATGCTCATCGGTTACGCCTCGTATGCCATGATTGTGATTCGTTCGATGGCCAACACGCCGATGGATCAAAATTCGCCCGAAGATGTGTTCTCGCTGCAAGGCTACCTGAATCGTGAACAGTATGGCGACCGTCCGCTCTTTTATGGCGCGGTCTATTCTGCGCCCGAAAAATTGGAAGAGAAAGGCAATGTCTGCATTCCGATCGAAAAAGAGGGTTCGCCCATCTGGATTTGCAAAGAGAAGACCACAAAAGGCGAAAAAGATCGCTATGTGATAGCGGGTTACCGCCACGGCGGCTACGAAAAAGATTCGCGTTTTATGATGCTTTTCCCGCGTATGTACAGCGCACAAGGCTCCCATGTCGATGCCTATAAATCGTGGGCAAATATCAAGGGCAATCGCATCAAAGTCGATCGCTGCGGCCGACAGGAGACCATTGTCTGCCCGACATTCGGCGAAAATCTGCGCTTTTTCTTCAGTTACCAACTGAATTTCATGTATTGGCGCTACTTTATGTGGAATTTCAGCGGTCGCCAAAACGACATTCAAGGGCACGGCGAAGTGGATCACGGCAACTGGATTACAGGTTTCGACTTTATCGACAATTTGATGCTCTGTGACCAATCGCAAATGCCTGATTCTCTGAAAGATAACAAAGGACACAACCGCTATTTTATGTTGCCGCTGCTGCTCGGCGTTTTGGGCATCGTTTGGCAACTGTCGAAAGGCAAAAAAGGCACGCAAGGCTTTTGGATTACCTTCACGCTCTTCTTTATGACGGGCATTGCCATTGTTATCTATCTGAACCAAACGCCCTACCAGCCACGCGAACGCGACTACGCCTACGCTGGCTCGTTCTACGCCTTCTGCATTTGGATAGGTTTGGGCGTGCTTGTGTTGGTCGATTGGCTGCAAAAAATCATGCCAAAAACGGCGGCTGCCATTGTGGCAGTGCTGCTCGGCTTGTGCGTGCCAGCCATCATGGCAGAGCAGAACTGGGACGACCACGACCGCAGCGGACGCTACACCTGCCGCGATTTTGGTGCTAACTACTTGAACAGTTGCGCACCCAACGGCATCTACTTCTGCAACGGCGACAACGACACCTTTCCCATTTGGTACAACATGGAGGTGGAAGGCACACGCACCGATATGCGCGCCTGCAACCTATCGTATCTCTCCACCGATTGGTACATCGACCAGATGAAACGCGGCGCATACGAATCGGCACCGCTGCCCATCACTTGGGAGCGCAAAGACTATGTAACTGGCACGCTCGATGTGTCGCGCGTCATCGACCACCCGCAGTTTGGCGGCACAATGCCACTGGCGCAAGCACTCGATTTGGTGCGCCGTCCCGAACTTATCGACGATGGCATTGGCACCGTATTTGCCAGCACAGTTACCGTTCCTGTCGATAAGGAGCAGGCGTTGACCACTGGCACTGTCAAACCCGAAGATGCCGACAAAATTGTCGATGAATTGGTGATAAAACTGCCGCGCGTACTCGAAAAATCGAAAATGATGATGCTCGAGATGATTAACTCGAACAACTGGAAACGCCCCATCTACATCGCCGCTACCGTTGGCGACCAGTTCTATCCCGATGTGAAAAAATATCTGCAACTCGAAGGCCTTTGCTACCGTTTGGTGCCGATTGCCAACGAGGGCGGACGCAATCGTGTCAATACCGAGGCGATGTACGACAATATGATGCACAAATTCAAGTTTGGCGGCATCGAAAATCCGAAAGTCTATATCGACGAGAACATTATGCGTATGTGCCGCACGCACCGTATGATGTTTGCCTACTTGGCCGACGCGCTCATCGAGGAAAAACAGTTCGACAAAGCCATCGAGGTGCTCGACTACGCCGCGAAAGTGATTCCGCACGAAACTGTGCCATACGAGTCGGTTTCGGCAATGATGGCTGCCAACTACTATGCGCTGGGCGAGATGGACAAAGGCGACGACATCATCGGCAAGGTGATTGAGAGCCTCTACCAAAACCTCGACTGGGCGGCCTCGCTGCCAGCCGACGACCGCTCGCGCCTCTCGTACGAACAGGCACCGCGACAAAATCTCGGCATACTGCAAAACATCTACTACACCTGCGCCGAATTCAATCGCCCCGCAACCGACGACATCCGCGCACACTTCGACAAATACTACCCGTTAGTAGCGAAATAGTTTTGTCAGTGAGGAATTAGGAATTAGGAGTGAGGAGTGATGAGTGATGCGGCGAACAAGACGAAGACTAAAGGCTTTTCCCCTTTGGGGAAAACGGGAAAAGAGGCCACAACCTGAAACTTAGAAACAGCGCGAAGCACGAGAAACGGACCCACTCGGTGCGTCCCTACTTTTCACTTTACACACTTTCAACTTTACAAACTTTATAAACTTTCACACTTTCATACTGAAATAAATGTTCATCGAACAACCAACGATAATTATGCGCTGGATTTGGCACGGTCTTTGGCGGCGCAAAGTGGCTGGTAAACGCCAAATTTACCTCACTTTCGACGATGGCCCCTGCCCAGAAACGACACCGCAACTGCTCGATATTCTCGACCGCAACGGCGTGAAAGCCACCTTTTTTTGCGTGGGCGACAATGTGCGCAAATTTCCCGAACTGTTCGCCGAATTGCAGCGGCGCGGCCACCATGTGGGCAACCACACCATGCACCATCTGAAAGGTTTTCGCACCAGCCGCCAAGCCTACATCGACGATGTGGCCGAGGCCGATCGCTACATCGGCAGCACCCTGATGCGCCCCCCCTACGGACGCATCAAATGGTCGCAACTGTGGCACTTGCAGCGGCACTACACGGTCGTTTTTTGGGACGTCATCACGCGCGACTACAACCGCAACCTCTCGCCCGAGCGCGTCTGCGGCATCGTGCGGCGTTACGCCCGCAATGGCTCCATCATCGTCTTCCACGACTCAAAAAAAGCCGCCCCAAACATGCTCGCCGCCATTCAGCCCACCATCGACTTCCTAAAATCCGAAGGCTACGAATTTGCGCTGCTGTGAGAAGATCTCAAAATTTCAAATTGTTAGTCGCAAGATATGAGTAGCAAGAGGAATGAGGAGTTAGGAATGAGGAGTTAGAAGTTAGCAGTGTTTTTAATTGCCCAATTATCTAATTTCCAATTATTTAATTAGATTTTTGCAACCATTTTTCGCACGAATAATTCGCTACGCGCATTTTTTCTTCGCTCGGCATTGCTCAAACATGTTTGGCACTGTTCTCGCTTATCGAAAAAATTTTTCATTCTTAATTTTTTAATTCCTAATTGACATTGTAGGGGCGTGGCATGCCGCGTCCTTACTTTACACACTTTTACACACTTTATACACTTTTCACTTTATACACTTTATAGACTTTCATTGCTGTCCGCTAAAAGTTTTTGTGAGTTAAAAATCAGGGCTGGATTCCTCGTTTGGAATTCAGCCCTTTTTGGTTATCTTTGGATTGCAAAAATAAAAAAAGGCAGATTCAACTTCTAAATGCAACGGATTTTTTGCAAAGTTCGGAAAAGATTTGTTTTGGTGATTGATAATTGATTTTTTTTCGTGGTCTGTTGGTGTTTCGATTGCTCCTTTCTCCCACGAGGCGTACGGGTGCGCAAAAAAGATGGTGGTTTTCAGCGTTTTAGCCAGTTCTTTGTGTTTGGCAAATTCGCCCCGTGTGCAACTAATCCGCACTCAATCGACAATCATTTTTGCGAGGAATGCCTGCCCATCGGCAGTAACGGCGCACACCACATAAACGCCCGAAGCAAACCCTTTTGGTAGCGAGACGACATCGGTCGCTACAGTGGTACGATAGACGCAAACGCCCTGCACATTGCATATCGAAACGGACAAAACAGCGTCGGGCAGATGCAGCGTAAGCGGCGCAAATGCCGCCACAGGATTCGGGCAGACCACCAACGCCGACGGTGCCACCGACTGCGGCTGCTGCGGTACAAAATCGCACGAACGGACGGTGCGCCCATCTTCGGTCGTCAAATCGACAGTATAAACGGCATTCCAATCGAGGCCGCCCGCTTCGTAAAGGTGTTGCCGCGTGGCATCGGCAATTTTTTGCCCATCTTTGTACCACTGATACGCCACAAAACGCATCGGGTGGTCGCTGTCGCCGCTGTTGTTCACCACTATCACATCGTTCCACTTCTGCACCAGATAGCGCGCCGCATCAAAGCCAACCGTTATCGCCAACGGCAGCGACACACTGGCGCAACCATCGGTGGCACGCGCATTGTAAATCCGAAGCGTCGCCGCATAATCGCCCTCTGACGCATCGGGCGGCACGGTTACCGCAATCACATCGGGCGGCAAAAACGCATTTATAACATTCTCGAAACCAGCCAGTTGCGCCGATTCATCAAAAGAGAGATCGTAACGGTCGGGCTGGCCTGCCAACAGTTCGTAGGCCACACTCAACGCCGCCGAGCGGTCGCAATAGGTGGGCAATTTCGGCACGACTACCTGCGGTGTCGGAATCAGTGTGAGGTGCAACACAAACAGACTGTCGCAACCATGTATGGTCGTATATTTTTCGGTGTAATTGCCGCTTGCTGTGCGCCATTTTCCTTGCCACAGAAGCGAATCGCAAACCGATTTTGTTTCGGGAAAATTGTACGATTGGCAGATGGTCAGCCGCAAACGGTCGATGCTGTCGCAGCCGTTCGATGCGCCGTCAATAATCGTGTAGGCGTAATCGCCTGATACTGTGTAAGTTGTGCCGTGCCAATCGAATTGGTCGCACGCTTTTTTCAGTGCGAAATCGCTTGTGCGTATGTCGTAGATGAAGGTGGAATCGTTGTAACTCGCCGTTTTGGCCGTGCCTTTGTCCTGCCACGAGGCGGCTTTTTTCGTGCCGCACGGCATAAATTTCAGGCAGGTGGCTTTGCAGTCGTCGAAAGTGGTGGTGGCATTCGTCGCTGCCGATGGGTTGCAGCCAAAACGCACCGAGTCGAGTGCAGCGCACTGCTTGAAGGTGTTGTTCAAGTCGTCGATTTGTGTGTATTTGCTGAAATTCAGCACTTTACGCAACGCCTTACAGCCCGAAAAAGTGGAATTGAACTTGGTTGCCGCCGCCTGTTCCGCTGCCGACAAAGTTACCGTTTCCAACGATTCACAGCCATTGAACGCCGACTCGAAATTGGTCAAAGCCGTCAGCATCGAGAGGTCGGCCGTGCGCAGGCGGTCGCACTTGTAGAACATCTGTTTGGCGTTTTTTGCCGCCGAATTTTTTGGCAAATTGACCGATTCGAGCAACTTGCACTCGCGGAACATCGCTTCGCAGTTCGACAGATTGGTAAAAATGGTCAAATTGGCGACCGATTGCAACTTTTCGCAGCCACGAAAAGCCTCCTTGCCGCTGCCCGACATGGTTTGTGGCGTGGTGCAAAAGGTTACAGCGGGAAGCGATACGCAGCCATAAAACGCCCCCGAAATGGCCGAAATGTTGGTAAATTTGTCGAGATTGTCGATGGTCTGCAATTTGGCGCACCCTTTGAAACGCTCGACAAAACTGTTTTTCTGCGCATTTTCCGTATCAGCAAAGCGCACACGCTCGAGATTTGTGCAATTTTCGAACATATTGTTGCCCTCGGACAACCCTGCAAAATGCGACAAATCTACCTCTGTCAATGCCGTGCAACCCTCGAAAGCGCGCGTGCATTTCACCTCGTTCGTGTTGGGCGCGCCAGCCGAAAACGCCACCGATTGCAGTTGTGGGCAGTTGCGAAAAATGGTGTCGAGCGAGGTGATATTTTGCAGATTTTCGAGATTCGCCACGCGGCGCAACTTTGGATTGTAGGCAAAAGCACACCGCAAACTCACCTTGCTATTTTGAGCCGTGTTCGGCAACACAATCTCCTCCAACTTCAGACAATGAGAGAAAATGGAGTACATGCCAAGGGTAATATCGCCCGAAAACGATGCCGCCGACATATTCACTTTTTGGAGTTGCGCCGTTTCGTCGGTCGGCACAACGGCACGCAGTTTCTGCAAATCGGCCTCTTTCCAACTGTCTGACACGACAATGCTGTCGCACGTCGCCAGCGACACCAACGACGACGCGCTATACGAAACAGATGCGCCGTCCGTCCACGCCACAACCGTCTGTGCGCCAAGCGGTGCGAATGCGCCCAAAGCCCAAACCATGCAAAACATCGAAAGGCGGTAAATGTTTTTCATACGGCACAAGTTTAAGGTGAAGATTCGCAAATATAAACACTTTTTGTAACAAAAGCAAACTTTTGAGGGGATTTCTATAAATTCCTTTGTTGTGATTTTTGAATTTTGGAATAGCAGATGTTTGGCTTGAGCGAAAGCACAATGCGGTGGCATTGTAATTGAGTGAAAGTCAAATAGATGCAGTCCAAAAACAAAAAGCGCACAAAAGTATTCAGAAATCCGTCATTTGTTAAAATTTTCATAAAACGGGGAATTTATAGAAGTCCCCTTGAGCAAAAAAAAGAGGCGGCGGCAGCCGTCCCTCTCTTTTGGGTGATTATTTTGTCGTTTTTCAGAAAGTGTAGCGAATGCCCGCCACCAATGCCCAATCGAAAAACGAAAGCGGTTCGAAATCGCTATGGAACAGCACGCCGTAGCCCGGACGAAAATCGAGCGAAAAGGCCAGCGGCGCATCGTCGAGCCCGAGTTCCGCGCCACCAATAGCGTTGAAGCCCCACTTGCCGTAGGTCGGCTCCGACGAACCAAAGTCGTGCGCAAGGCCAAGGCTCATGCCGCCACCAGCAAACCAAGCCACACCGCCCCAGTTCCAGCCCGTGATGCTGCTTTGATAGAGCGCGTTCGGATTGACTTCGAAAGTGTAGAAACTCTCTGCACCAGAATAGTCATGCCCGCCGAATTGCGTACGGAGCATACGAAAGCCCAAATCGGTTTGCAGTGCCACCTCGTTGGTCAGAAAAACCTTGTAACTCGCGCCCTCGAAACTGCCCACCGACAAGCCAATGCTGTGCTTGTAAGGCTTCTGCGCCTGCACCGCCACTGCCACAAACAACAGCGCAACCAGTAAAATCTGTTTTGCAAAAGTTTTCATATTCAATTAGTGTAAAAGTGCATAAAGTGAAAAGTGTATAAAGTGTGTAAAGTGGAAAGTAGAAAGTGGATTTCCCCCTTCGGGGGAAATGGGAAAAGGGGCTAGCGCCAAGACAATTTACAAATTGACGGATTGACAAATTTATTCGATTCAACGATTCCACACAGACCAACACTAATGCGTTAAACTTATCAACCAATCAACTCATCAACTTATCAACTTAATTTGAAATTGCGGTAGCCGTAACGCCGCCAAATTATTGTTCATTCTTAATTCAAAATTCTCAATTAAAAATCCCGTCCCTTTGCAGGAACGGGACTCTTCCACTTCGAGTTTATGGACTCGATTACGCCTCGATGGGAGTAACCGAAACATACGATTTGTCGTCGCGCTTTTTGCGGAAAACCACAATGCCATCGACCAATGCAAACAGCGTGTGGTCTTTGCCCATGCCGACATTTTCGCCTGGGTTGTGGCGTGTGCCGCGTTGGCGCACGATGATGTTGCCTGCTTTTGCAAACTGGCCACCAAATATCTTCAATCCGAGTCGCTTGCTTTCCGACTCACGACCGTTCTTCGAACTACCTACACCTTTCTTATGTGCCATTTTCTTCTGTTTTTAAGAGTTACGCAACAATTTCGTTAATCAAAATCTCTGTAAAGTTCTGACGATGACCGTTTAACTTACGATAGCCTTTGCGGCGGCGTTTGTGAAACACAAGCACTTTTTCGCCACGCACATGCGACACAACTTCGGCAACAACTTTTGCGCCTTTCACAATGGGTGCGCCCACATTCACTTTGCCTTCGTTGTCGATGAGCAGTACTTTGTCGAACTCAACTTTCGAGCCGCGTTCGGCCTCTTCCATGCGGTGAACAAAGAGTTTTTGCCCCGCTTCTACCTTGAATTGCTGTCCAAGGATTTCTACAATTGCATACATTTTTATTGTACTTTTTAGTTAGATCGGGAGGCGAGATACCGAAAATCTCCATCGGCAGTGCTACTTGATAAGCCCCTTTACGAATCGGACTGCAAAATTACTACATTTTTTTTATCTGACAAAATTTTTTGCAAACATTTTTTTCTGAAGCGGAATTTAGCAAAAAAAATGCGCCACCAAACGTTTGTTTTCGACGACGCTTTTTTGCGTTTGCCCTACGCTCAACTAAACATCTGCTTGAAGCGGGCGAAGAAATTGGTTTTGGCCGAGGCCGACGGCTGGAAATTGGGCGATTCGGCCATGCGTTCGATGGTTTTGCGCTCGTCCAACGACAGATTTTCGGGTACATACACGCCCACATTGACGAGCAAATCGCCTGTGCCATAGCGGTTTACATCGGGCAGACCTTTGCCGCGCAGGCGCAGCACTTTGCCCGGTTGCGTGCCTTTGTCTATCTTCACTTTCACCTTGCCATCGACGGTCGGAATCTCGACTGTGCCGCCCAAAATAGCGGTTGGAAGTGGCAGCAACAGGTTGTAAATCAGGTCGTTTTCGTCGCGTATTAGGTCGGGGTGCTTCTCCTCTTCGACCACGATGAGCAGATTGCCGTTTTCGCCGCCGCGCCGCGCTGCATTGCCCTTGCCCGACATCGCCAACTGCATACCATCGACCACGCCAGCAGGAATTTTCACGGTGATTATCTCCTCGCCGCGCACAACGCCTTCGCCGCTGCAATAGGGGCATTTATCGACCACAACTGTGCCTTCGCCGCCGCAAGTGGGACACGGCGATTGCGTCTGCATCTGCCCAAGAATGGTGCGCTGCATCTGCGTAACATAGCCCGTGCCACGGCAGGTGCTGCAAGTTTGCGTGCGCCCATCGCGCGAACCAGTGCCCTGACAGTGTGCGCATGGAACATATTTCGATACTTTCAGTTTTTTCTCGGTGCCTGTGGCAATTTCGGCCAGCGTGAGTTTCACTTTCACGCGCAGGTCGGTGCCACGACGCACACGGCGACCGCCACGACGCGCGCCACCGCCGCCGAAAAATTCGCTGAAGCCGCCGCCGAAACTGAAATGTCCGCCAAAAATGTCGCCAAACTGCTGGAATATGTCGTCCATATTCATGCCGCCTGCGCCACCAAAACCGCCGCTGCCGCTCACGCCTGCATGCCCAAATTGGTCGTAACGCTGGCGTTTTTGCGGGTCGCTCAACACCTCGTAGGCTTCGGCGGCCTCCTTGAATTTCTCTTCGGCCTCTTTGTTGCCCGGATTTTTGTCGGGGTGATACTCGATGGCTTTTTTGCGATACGCCTTTTTTATCTCGTCGGCCGACGCAGTTTTCGCCACGCCAAGCACCTCGTAATAATCTCTTTTTTCGCTCATACGACGGTTCTCCCTATTTTCCGACTACCACTTTTGGGAATCGAATCACTTTTTCGTTCATCTGGTAGCCCTTCTGCACGCAATCGACTATCTTGCCCTTCAACTCTTCCGATGGCGCAGGAATGGTCGTTACGGCCTCGTGAATTTCCTCGTTAAATGGCTGATTTTCAGTTTCTACAACCGACACGCCCTGCTGTTTGAGCAGTGTCAGAATTTTTTGGTAAATCAGATTTACGCCCTCGCTCACAGCCGCCACATCAGAAGCCGTTTCCATCGATTTGAGGCTGCGCTCAAAGTCATCGACGATTGGCAGCAAATCGACCACCACGCGTTCCGAGGCGTTTTTTATCAGGTCGGCACGCTCGCGCATCATGCGTTTGCGGTAGTTGTCGAACTCGGCCATCAAGCGTAAGTGCGTGTCGTTCAGCGCGTTATATTTCGCTTCGTAGTCGATTTTTGGCGTTTCTTGCTGCGCGGTTTCGGCTGCTGAAGTCGCCTCTGTGGGCTGCTGCGCCTGTGCATCGGACTGCTGCGCCGTTTCATCGGCTTGCGGTTTCTGGGTTTGCTTCGATTTTTTCATAATATCCTGTTTTTTCTTTTTCACAAAATAAGTTGGCAACTTTTTACCATCAAAAAGTTTGCCAACCCAAAGATGCGCATTTTTGTGCCGAAAACTGACAAAATGTCAGTTTTCGGTCGGTTCAAAAATCAATTTTTGCGCGTCGGCATCGAGATCGATATGCAACACATCGCCTGCTTTGACACCGCCTTGCAGCAGCCGCTCCGCCAAAACATCTTCGAGATGGTTTTGAATGGCGCGTTTGAGCGGGCGTGCGCCGTACTGCACATCGTAACCTTTGTCGGCCAAAAAGTTTTTGGCGGCTTCGGTCAATTCGATTCTAAAGCCCAGATTTCCAATGCGTTTGTAGAGTTGTTCGAGTTCCAAATCGATGATTTTGAATATCGATTCGCGGCTCAGTTGGTCAAAAATTATCACATCATCGACGCGGTTCAAAAATTCGGGCGAAAAGGTTTTCGACAACGCTTTTTGAATCACATTGTGCGCATATTCGTCGCTGTTTTGCGATGGCTGCGCAAAGCCGACACCGTGTCCAAATTCCTTCAGTTGGCGCGTGCCGACATTCGAAGTCATGATGATAATCGTGTTTTTGAAATCGACTTTGCGCCCGATGCTGTCGGTCAGATGGCCCTCGTCCAGCACCTGCAAAAGCATGTTATAGACATCGGCGTGCGCCTTTTCGATTTCGTCGAGAAGCACGATGGAATAAGGTTTTCGGCGCACTTTTTCGGTCAGTTGGCCGCCCTCTTCGTAGCCCACATAGCCCGGAGGCGCGCCAATGAGCCGCGACACGCTGAATTTCTCCATAAATTCGCTCATATCGACGCGAATAACGGCATCGGCACTGCCAAACATCAGTTCTGCCAAGCGTTTGGCCAAGTAGGTTTTGCCCACACCCGTCGGCCCAAGAAAGATGAACGAACCTATCGGTCGGTTCGGGTCTTTCAGGCCCACGCGGCTGCGCTGAATCGATTTCACCAACTTGTCGATGGCGGCATCTTGCCCGATGACTTCGCCTTTGAGCAGACTGCCCATCTGCAGCAGGCGCGCACTTTCGGCTTGTGCAATGCGTTGCGCTGGCACGCCCGACATCATCGACACCGTTTGCGCCACATCGTCGGCGGTAACCGTTACACGGTCGGCATTTTCGGCGGCGAGCCACTCCTGTTTGGCGCGGTCGAGTTCGTCGGTCATTTGGCGAATTGTGTCGCGACATTCGGCCGCCAATTCGTATTTTTGCGCCGCCACAAGTGCATTTTTCTCGCCATTTTTCTCCTCGATCAGGTGTTCCAACTCCTCGATGCGTGGCGGGACATGCAGATTTTGCATGTGAATGCGCGAGCCCACCTCGTCGAGCGCATCGATGGCCTTGTCGGGAAAAGCGCGGTCGCTGATGTAGCGTTCGGTCAAATCGACGCACGCTTCGAGCGCCTCGTGCGTGTAGGTTACTTGGTGGTGATCTTCGTAGCGGAATTTGATATTTTCCAAAATCTGGAGCGTCTCTTCGCGCGTGGTCGGCTCAATCATTATTTTTTGGAAACGCCGTTCGAGTGCGCCATCTTTTTCAATACTTTGGCGGTATTCGTTGAGCGTAGTTGCGCCCACGCACTGAATTTCGCCGCGTGCCAGAGCGGGTTTCAGCATATTGGCAGCGTCGAGCGAACCCGATGCACCGCCTGCGCCAACAATCGTGTGTATTTCGTCGATAAAGAGAATGATGTTCGGATTTTTTTCCAGTTCGTTCAGAATCGATTTCATGCGTTCCTCGAACTGTCCGCGGTATTTTGTGCCAGCCACGATGGCCGCCATGTCGAGCGCCACAACGCGTTTGTCGAACAGCACGCGCGACACTTTGCGTTGCACAATGCGTGTGGCCAGCCCTTCAGCAATGGCCGATTTGCCCACGCCCGGTTCGCCTATCAGCACAGGATTGTTCTTTTTGCGGCGGCTCAAAATCTGCACCACGCGTTCAATCTCCTTTTCGCGCCCGACAATCGGGTCGAGTTTGTCCTCCAAGGCGGCTTTTGTGATGTCCTTGCCGAACGAGTCGAGTACAGGCGTGTCGCTGGTGTTTTTGGCTGTCGATGCGGCCGATTTCGCCGTGGTTTTCGGAGTGGGGCGTTCGTCGTCCAAGTCGTCTTCGTCGTTGAAAACTGCACCCATACGCACATCGCGGTGTTCCGACACGCGCGCACGGACGGCCTCGTAGGTTACGCCCTGTTCGAGCAGTGCGTCGGCGGCTGCGCCTTCGCCGTTTTTCAGAATGGCGAGCAGCAGGTGGCGTGTGTCGGCGGTGAGTACCGCCATGGCACGCTGTTCCAAATCGATAAGTTTCAGCACACGGTCGGTGGCAGCCGAGGTAACGCTCGGCATTGTGGAGGCGTTTGGCTGGCGAATGGCGTTTTCGACGGTCGTTTTCAGTTGGTCGAAATCGACTTTGAAGGCACGCAGCAGCCCGACCGCCGTCGCCATGTCGATGCGCAGCAGGCTCAAGAGCAGGTGTTCGGGCATCAGTTCGCGGTTGCCGAGGCGAGCCGCCTCTTCGCGCCCGAACTTGAACACTTGCAACAAATGTTCCGAAAATTTATTATTTAATGGTGTATCTGTCATTTCCTTTGGGGAAAATAATTTTGGGTTGATGAGTTGATTGGTTGCGCTTCGCGCGGTTTCAGAGTTTCAAAGTTTCAGTGTTTCAAATTGTTGAATTGTTGAATCGAATAAATTTGTCAATTCGTAAATTTGTAAATTTGTAAATAGTCTTCGTCTTTGTCTTAGTCAGAGTCTTGTTCGCCGCACCACTCCTCACTCCTAATTCAAATTCACTTCTAACTTCTCACTACTCACTTCTCAGTGTGGTGTAACGCTTTTCGGCCTCTTCGCGCAGGTTGTCCATAAATCCTTTCATGCGCCATTCGACGATATTGCGGAAACGCTTTTGTGTGATGAATATGTTGAAAAACCAGCCGAAACGCACATGAATTTCGACGCTCATTTCGATGCTGTCTTTTGCCAAACTTTTTACAAAAAATGTGCCATAGGCTTTTTTCAGTACCGAATTGGAGTAAAAAATATCGACATCGACGCGTGTTGTGCCGTCGTCGAGTTTGGTTTGCAGCACCTTGCTGTCGATTGGCACATTGCGAAATTTGGTTACATGCGGCACATCGATATCGACCACCATGCGGCAGAGACCTGACATTTTGTCAAAGGTCGATTGTTTGACGATGAGCACCACTTCGTCGCGGACATCGTCCTCGCCCTGCTGCCCCAGCCCTTTGAACGCCCAAGTAAACAGGCGTTCGTAGTCGGAGGTTATCTGATCGACCAAATCGGCGATTACCGAGTCGCCCACCACCATCGGGGCGGCTGCATCGACGGCGCAGTAACTGATAAATTCGCCTTTGACATAGCGCGTCGATATGGAGTCGTTGGCTGCCACCAAGCCCATCACCGACAGAAAACCGATTATGAAAGCAGCGCGTTTCAAGCCTCAAAAAAAAATCAGAATCCGTTGTAAATCATTTTGATACGCATCGGCGACAGTGTGTTGTTTGCGCTGCGGAGGCTAAGACCGCTCAACTGTCGGAGCGGACTCACCGACGAGATACTGCCCGCCGAGTTGTAAAGTACTTTGCACGGCACGATGGCGAATGTCTCCTCGTCGTCGGTTTTGTCGTAACTGTCGCGCACTTCGTAGGTCATCAGATAGGCCAAATCGAATTGGTATAGTTTTTTGTCGCTGTCGTATAACGCCACTGCGCCCAGCGAATCGACGCTTTGCGGCACAAATTCGTCGGTAGCAAACTTGTCGAGTTGCGACTCGCGCAGCAGCAGCAATGCCGACGGCGTTGGCAGCGTCAGATCGCCATCGTCGTGCGCCACCACTTCGGCTTCGAGCACGGCACTGTTTACATTATATAGGTTGTCGCCGATATTGGCACGAATCTGTTGCCGCATTTTGCCCACGGGAATATGCACGCGCGGATAGAGGCCAGCGGGCGATTTCACGAGCAGAATGCTGTCGTCGGCCAGCGGGTCGGCCACAAACTGACCGTGTTCAAAACGGTTCAACTGGCGCACTTCGCGGTTGGCAGGGAAAATAATCGATGTGTAGAGCAGCGTATCTTTGTTGTCGCGGTGAACATTGTAGTGGTAGAACAGTTTCATCGCAATTTGGTTGAAATAGAGCATGGTCGATGCGCCATACTTGGTGGTGATGTAGAGCCCTTTGAACTCGTTGAGGAACGCCTCGCGCGACTGGTAGGCGGCTTGCGGCAGATTGAAAAAGCGGTTCATCTGCTCGTCGGAAAATTTGTAGCGGAACGACGGCACATAGTCGCTGGCGTCGAGTACCGAGTCGGGCAGCGTCTGATCGACCGATGTGATGACGCGCCGCCCCATCAGCACCGATTCGTCGGTAAAATCGGACACATCGAGGTCGGAATAGTAGATTTTGTCGTAGGCGATGGCCTGTTTGTCGATTTCGTAGATACTGATTTCGAGCGGTGCCGTTTTGCTGCCAAAATAGGAGTTGTAGTACATGTAAAGCACCAGCGAATCGGGCGTTGGCATCAGCGAATCGGGCGGAAATTCGTAGCCTACTGGCGGCGCAAACTGCACCAGCAGTTCGGCTTTGGTCGAGCCAAAGCGTTCGCTATAAAACTCGCCCAACGCCATGGCCGATGTGTCGCACTGCGCCGTAATCACATTGTTGTAACTCTCGTTGGCAGTTACCGAAAATGTGTCGGTAAAAACCATTATGCGGTCGTCTTCGGGCTGCACCACAAGCCCCGCTTGTTTCGAGTCGGTGCAACCAAATGCCGCCAACGCAGTCAGTGCAAGCAGCGCATTTCGTATCTGACGAAAATTTTTCATCGTTTATCGCAAATTACATCTCTCTAAAAACCGCATCGACATCGGCATACAGTTGCGTGTATTTCGATCGAAAATCGGGGGCGTACGGCGCAAATGGTTTGCCTTCGGCTTCGGCGATTGCGGCAAGCGTTTCGTCCAGTTCGGGACTGCCAGCATCGGCCATATCCGAAAAACGGACGGCCAAGCGCGTTACATCGGCATAGCCCACCTTGCCCGCCGCAAGCAGCGCAACATCGTTGGGCGACACACCTTTGGTGATGGCGTGTTTGGCAAACACTTTGCCAAACGATTTTTTGAACGGATTATTGTATGCCGAATAGACTATTTTTGCCTTTTCGAAGAATGGGTCGTCGCGGTAGGCAGTGTGTATGTAGAGCGGCACGAGCGATGTCATCCAGCCGTGGCAGTGAATGATATTCGGTGTCCAGCGGAGTTTTTTGATAGTTTCTAGCACGCCGCGCGCAAAAAATATCATGCGGTCGTCGTTGTCGGCGAACTCTTTGCCATTTTCGTCCACATCGGTGCCGCGACGGCGGAAATAGTCGTCGTTGTCGATGAAATAGACCTGCATGCGTGCCGACGGCAGCGTAGCCACTTTGATGATGAGTGGGTGGTCGTTGTCGTCGATTATCAAATTCATGCCCGAAAGCCGCTGCACCTCGTGTAATTGGTTGCGCCGTTCGTTGATAGTGCCGTAGCACGGCATGAAAATGCGAATTTCGCAGCCCTGCTCTTGCATATATTGCGGCAGTTCGCGGCAGAGTTTAGACATCTGATTTTCAAGAAGATACGGCGTGAGTTCTTGTGCGATAAACAAAATTTTTACTGGCTCTTTCATAATCTTCCCCCTATTTACAAAAACTTATGCAAAGATATAAAAAATTTTTGTGACTTAAGCAAAAATCGACAAAATATTTTTTTAAGAGGCTGATTATCAATACACAGTGAGAAGTGAGTAGTGAGTAGTGTGTAAAGTGAAAAGTGTGTAAAGTATTTCTAGTTTCTGGTTTCTGGTTTCTCAAAATTGCTGCCGCAATTTTTGTTTCTATGTTTCTGCTACGCAAGATTTTTGTTCTGCTCGGCATAGTTCAAACGAGTTTGACTCTGCACTCGCTTATCACGAAAATTCTCGCGCTGCGCGCTGGTTTCAAATTACGGCTTGCCGCCTCACTGCTCACTCTCTTGCGATTTGCGACTTGCTACTTGCTACTAATTTTTGGCATAATTTTTGCTTGCTTTCTTCCGACCGAACGCTTTTTGAACAAAAAGTGCGCAGATTTTTTTGTTAAAAAATCTTTTTTCTGTACAAAAAAAACACTATCTTTGCTCGAAATTAACAAAATCGCATTTTATGGCAGCAAACATTGGGTATATTTCGCAAATCGTAGGGCCTGTGGTCGATGTCGTTTTCGACCTCGATGAGGAAAAATCGGAGCAACTGCCCGCCATTCACGACGCTTTGGAGGTTATGCGCCCTAATGGCAAAAAACTCGTTCTCGAAATTCAGCAACACATCGGCGAAAATACCGTTCGTTCGGTGGCGATGGACTCTACCGATGGGCTGCAACGCGGCCTCGAAGTGCGTGCGCTCGGCAAACCGATTTCGATGCCGATAGGAACGCAAGTCAAAGGGCGACTGCTCAATGTCATTGGCGAAGCCATCGATGGCATGCACGCACTCGACTATACCGAAACCTATCCGATTCACCGCGAACCGCCCAAATTCGAGGAACTTTCGACTACGAAAGAGATTCTCTTCACGGGCATCAAGGTCATCGACCTGCTCGAACCCTATTCGAAAGGCGGCAAAATCGGACTTTTCGGCGGTGCAGGCGTGGGCAAAACCGTACTGATTCAGGAATTGATAAATAATATAGCCAAAGGCCACAACGGCTTTTCGGTGTTTGCTGGCGTAGGCGAACGCACGCGCGAAGGCAACGACCTATTGCGCGAAATGATTGAATCGGGCATCATTCGCTATGGCGACGAATTCAAAAAGAGCATGGAAGAGGGCAAATGGGAACTCTCGAAAGTCGATTATAACGAACTCGCAAAATCGCAAGTGGCACTCATTTTCGGTCAGATGAACGAACCGCCAGGAGCGCGCTCGTCGGTGGCACTGTCGGGCTTGACGGTGGCTGAATCGTTCCGCGATGCCGATGGCGGCCACGATATTTTGTTCTTCATCGACAACATTTTCCGTTTCACACAGGCGGGTTCCGAAGTGTCGGCACTGCTCGGGCGTATGCCGTCGGCGGTGGGCTACCAACCAACTTTGGCCACCGAAATGGGCTTGATGCAAGAGCGCATCACATCGACCAAACGCGGCTCTATCACATCGGTGCAGGCAGTGTATGTGCCAGCCGACGACTTGACCGACCCCGCACCAGCCACCACATTCACGCACTTGGACGCAACCACCGTGTTGAGCCGTAAAATTTCGGAACTTGGTATCTATCCCGCCGTTGATCCGCTCGACTCCACCTCGCGCATTCTCGACCCGCAAATTGTGGGCGAAGACCACTATAATACGGCTCAGCGCGTGAAACAGATTCTGCAACGCAACAAAGAATTGCAAGATATTATTTCGATTCTTGGCATGGAGGAACTCTCCGACGAAGACCGCATGACTGTGAACCGCGCGCGCAAAGTGCAACGCTTCCTGTCGCAGCCGTTCACCGTGGCCGAGCAGTTCACTGGCGTGCCCGGCGTGATGGTGCCGATTGCTGATACAATCAAAGGTTTCAAGATGATTCTCGATGGCGAGGTTGACGAATATCCCGAAATGGCATTCCTCAATGTTGGCACTATCGAAGAGGCCATCGAAAAAGGCAAAAAATTGCTCGCAGCGGCACAAAAAAGTGAGAAGTGAGCAGTTAGAAGTTAGAAGTGAATTTTCTAAAGAATAAAGAGTAATGACAAAAGAATAAAGACTTTTTAATTACCCAATTATCTAATTTCCAATTATTTAATTAAAAATTCAGTAGCGTTTTGGAACGCAAAAATTCGCTATGCGCATTTTTTCTCCGCTCGGCATTGCTCAAACGAGTTTGGCACTGCTCTCGCTTATCGAAAAAATTCATAATTCTAAATTCATAACTCTTAATTAAACGATGGCTTTTCCCCCTTCGGGGGAAACGGGAAAGGGGGCTATAACCAGAAACTAGAAATTAGAAATCAGAAATAAACCGCACAGACCTTCACTAATGCGTTAAACTGATCAACTAATCAACTGAAAATCACCGACGATGAAATTGGAAATAATTTCGCCACATGGACAAATTTTTGCGGGAGAGGTTACGGCCGTTTCGCTGCCTGGCAAATTCAGCGCATTTGAGGTGCTGAACAACCATGCGCCCATCATTTCGTCGTTGCAAAAGGGCAATGTGGTCTATCGCACCGACGCTGGCGAGCAAATGCTCACGGTCGATGGCGGATTTGTCGAGGTGGAGAACAATGTGATAACCGTCTGCATCGAACGAGTATTGGAATGAAAAGTTTTGTAGCATACAACTATTCGCTGCTGATAGTGATGTCGGCTGTGGGCGTGTTGCTTTTTGGCGGCGTGCTGCAGCAGTATGCATTCGGACTCTTCTGGACTGTGCCAACGCTTTTTGCTGTGGCGGCATCGGGCGATGTGGTTGCTCTGAAAGTTGGCGGGGATAAGGATTCGCGCCACGTACTCAATTGGATTTTTGGCGCAAAATTGTCGAAATTCATCATTGCTATTACCTATTTTGTGGTATATATTAAAGTGGTGTGCGAACAAAATGTGGCGTTTGCCATCACTTTTGTAGCGTTCTATTTTGTGACGCTCGTTGTCGAGACCATCTTTTTTTCAAAATTGCTGAAATCGAAGCATGCGTAATAGATTTTTCATCATATTGTCGATGGTGTTGCTCGTTGCAACCAACCTTTGTGCCGAGCCTGCCGCAACCGATTCGGTGGCTGCCGAAGGCGAACACCTCGATGTTAAAGCACTGATTTTTGGACACATAGGCGACGCATACGAGTGGCATATCACCACTTTGGGCGACAAGCATATCGCCATTCCGCTGCCCATCATCGTCTATGGCGAAAACAACGGTTTCAGCATTTTTATATCGTCGAAACTGCACCACAGCGACAGTTACAACGGTTACCGCTACGGCCGCGCCGACGGCGCGTATGCAGGCAAAATTGTGGAACTCGATGCCAACGGCAACGAAGTGCGGCCGTGGGATTTCTCGCTGACAAAGAATGCGCTGGCGCTGATTATCAACTGCGGTTTGGTCATCGCACTGATTTTGTGGTTGGCCAAATGGTACAAAAATCGTCCGCTCGAAGCCCCAACAGGCGTGCGCGGCATACTCGAAATGCTCACCGTCAGCATTCTCGACGACCTGATAAAACCCTGCGTGGGCAAGGATTACGCCAAATTTGCGCCTTATCTGCTCACGGTGTTCTACTTCATTTTCATCAACAATCTGATGGGCTTGATACCGATTTTCCCGGGCGGCGCAAACACCACGGGCAACATCGCCATCACTTTTGTGCTGGCACTTTGCACCTTTGTGGCAGTGAATCTGTTTGGCACCAAAGAGTATTGGAAAGAGATTCTTTGGCCCGATGTGCCGATTTGGATGAAAGCCTTTCCGCTGATGCCCGCCATCGAACTGTTTGGCATTTTCACCAAGCCGTTTGCGCTGATGATTCGTCTGTTTGCCAACATCATGGCGGGGCACGCCATTGTGCTGGGACTCATGTCGCTGATATTTATCACTGCCACGATGGGCGCAGCCATCTGCACAGGAATGTCGCTGGTGTCGGTGCTGTTCACCATATTTATGGACTGCGTAGAACTGCTCGTCGCCTACATTCAGGCCTATGTATTCACCATGCTATCATCGGTATTTATTGGCATGGCGCAAGTGAAACACACGAATAGTGAGAAGTGAGGAGTTTTTTCTCTCGAAATTAACAATGAATAATTAATAACGAACAATAATCTTTTGATTTTCAGATATTTAATAACTTTTTGGAACACAAATTATTATTCATTATTCATTATTCATTGTTTATTATTCATTCAAAAAAAGAATATAAGTTTCACCTAAAAAAATTAAAGTTATGTTGTTAGAAATTCTTTCGGCGCAATTTGGCGCAGCACTTGGAGCAAGCATTGCCGTTATTGGCGCAGCCCTTGGTATTGGTAAAATCGGTTCCAGCGCGATGGAAGCCATCGCCCGCCAACCCGAATCGGTGAGCGAAATCCGCTCGACCATGATTATTGTGGCCGCCCTTATCGAAGGCGTTGCGCTGTTCGCTGTCGTTGTTTGCTTCATGGCTCTCTAAAACGATTGAACTATGTCGTTGTTGATGCCTGAAACTGGCTTGATTTTCTGGATGCTGCTGGCGTTCGGAATCCTGTTCTTCGTCTTGGCGAAGTTCGGCTGGCCTGTGGTTACGCGCTCCATCGAAAAGCGCACCAACTACATCAACGATTCGGTGAAAGCCGCCGACGAAGCCAACCGCCAACTGGAGAATGTGAAAGTCGAAACGGCAAAAATTTTGGCAAACGCGCAACAGGAGCAACTCAAAATTTTGAACGAGGCCGCCGAACTGCGCGATCAAATCGTCGAAGAGGCGAAAGAGAAGGCGCAAATCGAGGCAAAAAAGACCATCGAAGAGGCCAAACGCCAAATCCAAATCGAAAAAGAGAAGAGCATAGACGACCTGAAACGCCAAGTTGCCGAATTGTCGGTCGATATAGCCGAAAAAGTGCTGCGTTCCGACTTGGAAAACGACAAAAAACAGTCGGAAATGATCGAAAAATTATTGAACGAAGTAACATTGAACTGATATGGATTCGGGTATGATTTCGGTGCGATACGCAAAAGCGTTGCTGGCTTGCGCCAAAGAACTCGGCGAGGAGCGAACGCTGTTCGACACGATGTCGGTGCTGTCCGATAGTTTCGAGCAGTGCCCCGAACTGACGATTGTGCTGAAAAATCCTACCCTGTCGGCGGCGCAAAAAAAACAGTTGGCCGTGGCGGCGGCTGGTGGCACAAGCAATGCGCTCTTCGGTCATCTGCTCGATTTGCTGCTCAAAAATGGGCGCGAAGAGCAGTTGCGCCGCGTTGCGCTGGGCTACTGCGACCTCTACCAAGCCGATTCAAAAATTTGCGTCGGGCGTGTAACCACCGCCAAACCGATAGACGAGGCGACCAGCGCACGCATACGCAACTTTTTGGCGAAACGCAGCGGTCGCACTGTCGAACTGAAAACGCGCGTCAATCCAAATCTGCTGGGCGGTTTCCTGCTCGATGTGGACGACGAACGGCTCGACGCTTCCGTGGTGGGACAACTGCGGCGTATCAAAAAGAAATTGGCGCAATAGCGCACTCTCAACCCTATTAAAGCAAAAATTATGTCGGAAAATATCAAAGTGAGTGAAGTATCGGAAATCCTGCGCCAACAGTTGGCAGGCATCGACCTGAATGCGCAGTTCGAAGAGGTAGGCACTGTGTTGCAAGTGAGCGACGGCGTGGTGCGCATCTACGGACTGAAAAACGCCGAAGCCAACGAATTGCTGGTGTTCGAAAACGGCATGAACGCCATCGTGATGAACTTGGAAGAGGACAATGTGGGTGCCGTGCTTCTGGGCAGCAGCGAAAAAATCAAAGAGGGCTACATCGTGCGCCGCACGCACCGTATCGCCTCCATTCGCGTGGGCGAAGGCATGTTGGGGCGCGTCATCGACCCGCTTGGCAATCCGATAGACACCGACGCACCGATTACTGGCGAACTCATCGAGATGCCGCTCGAGCGCAAAGCACCGGGCGTTATCTACCGCCAACCCGTGAACGAACCGTTGCAGACTGGCTTGAAAGCCGTCGATGCCATGATTCCGATAGGCCGTGGGCAACGCGAACTTATCATCGGCGACCGTCAAACGGGCAAAACGAGTATTGCCATCGACACCATCATCAATCAGCGCGCCAACTACGAGGCTGGCGATCCTGTCTATTGCATTTATGTGGCAGTGGGACAGAAGGGTTCTACCGTGGCAACGCTGGTGAACACGCTGCGCGAAAAAGGCGCAATGGACTACACCATTGTGGTGTCGGCTACCGCTTCTGATGCAGCGGCATTGCAGTATTTCGCTCCGTTTGCTGGCGCAGCCATCGGCGAGTATTTCCGCGATACAGGTCGCCATGCGCTGGTTGTTTACGACGACTTGTCGAAACAGGCCGTGGCCTACCGCGAGGTGTCGCTCATTCTGCGCCGCCCATCGGGACGCGAGGCCTACCCGGGCGATATTTTCTATCTGCATTCGCGCCTACTCGAACGCGCTGCCAAAATCAATCAGCAACAAGAGGTGGCCGAGCAGATGAACGACCTGCCCGAATCGCTTCGTGGCAAAGTGCGCGGCGGCGGCTCGCTCACAGCGCTGCCAATCATCGAGACGCAGGCGGGCGATGTGTCGGCCTACATTCCGACCAATGTGATCTCTATCACCGACGGACAGATTTTCCTCGATACCGACCTGTTCAACCAAGGCAATCGCCCCGCCATCAATGTCGGCATTTCGGTGTCGCGTGTGGGCGGCAATGCGCAAATCAAGGCGATGAAAAAGGTGGCTGGCACGCTCAAAATCGACCAAGCGCAGTACCGCGAGTTGGAGGCGTTCTCCAAGTTCGGCAGCGATATGGACGCCGTTACCGCGATGACCATCGACAAAGGCCGCAAAAATACGCGCTTGCTGGTGCAGCCCGTCCATTCGCCCATGCCAGTCGAAAAACAGATTGCGGTGCTTTATTGCGGAACCAATGGGCTGCTGGCCGACATTCCGCTCGAAAAAGTGCGCCAGTTTGAGCAAGAATTTCTGAAAACGCTCGAACTGAAACACCAAAAAGATGTGCTTGATGTGCTGCGCAGCGGCGTAATCAACGACGAAGTTACCAACATTCTCCGCCAAGAAGCCGCCGTAGTAGTTAAGCAATTAACTAATTAGTCGCAAGTAGCAAGAAGCAAGTAGCAAGACGAAGGCTTTTCCCCCTATCGGGGGAAACGGGAAAGGGGGCGATGACCAAGACAAATTATTTGAAATTCTTGCGACTTGCTACTCATATCTTGCTACTAACAATTTGAAATTCTGAAATTTGAAATTTCCCCATGAGTTCGCAGAAAGAGATAAAAACGCGTATCACATCGGTGTCGTCGACGATGAAAATCACCTCGGCGATGAAGATGGTGGCATCGGCTAAACTGCACAAAGCGCAGAAAAACAGCGAAACTTTTGTGCCGTATCAGCGCAAGTTGGAGACGATGTTGCGCAATTTTCTCTCTACCGAAACGACCTTTACCTCGCCATACGCTACCGTGCGCGAAGTGCGGCGCGTGGCGATTGTGGCGGTGTCGTCGAACTCGAGCCTATGCGGCGCATTCAACTCGACGGTAATTCGCGAAACGAACCGCATTATTGATGAATATCAGTCGCTTGGCCGCGAAAATATCGTTGTTTTTCCTGTCGGCAAAAAGGTGTACGACGCTTGCCGCAAGCGTGGACTTGCCGTCGAAAATCTGAACCGCTACATCGACAATCCGCAGTACGAGGCCGCCACAGCGTTTGCCGACCGACTGATGGAACTCTTTGTCAGCGGCAAGGTGGACAAGGTGGAACTTGTGTATCAGCACTGCAAAAGCACCTCGACGCAACAACTTGTGCGCACCGATTTTCTGCCAATCAAGTTGGAAATGAGCGCAGATGGCGTGGCATTGGCAACCGACTACATTGTGGAACCGAGCAAACGCGAAATTTTGGACGAACTGCTGCCCAAAGTGCTTCGGCTGAAAATCTACGCCATGCTGCTCGACTCGTATGCCGCCGAACAGGCCGCGCGCACCGTCGCCATGCAGGTGGCCACCGACAACGCCAACGACCTGCTGCAAGAACTCACCATTCAGTACAACAAGAGCCGCCAGCAAGCCATCACCAACGAACTGCTCGACATCATCGGCGGCGCACAGCAGTAATTCGCACCACAAAACGAAAACTGAGAATCTGCTTGGCGGGTTCTCATTCGTTTAGTAGTCGAGTTTCTTCGGAGGTTTTTCTTTGAAATCATCGCATTCAGCCTATTGCAACGCACGCAAGACCGTTTCTATTCGTTGTGTGAAGGTGTGGTTACGAACAACTTGTTTGTGGGCGGCTTGTGCTTGCGCGGACATATCGTGCGTCAAGGCATAGTCGATAAGCGAAAAGAGTTCTTGCTCGTTATGGTATAGCCCGACCTCGCCATTGGGGAATAATGTTTCGATGTATGGGTTTGCGTCGCATAGTTGATACGCTCCGCTTGCGCATATCTCGAACACCTTGGGGTTGGCACCGTCTTTCTGTTGCTCGTGGTGGATATTTAGTACCACTTTGGCACGATTGTAGTCCAAATTCAGTTGCTCGGCAGAGGCGTTGCGGTTGGTATACACATCGCGCCGCTCGCGGGTGAGCCATTGCCAAGACCCCTTGTACCAAGGCTTGTAGATTCCCCAAACCCGAATTGTTCTGTCATTGTAGTGCGAAACAACGGCTTGTATCAACTGCCTCCGCTTTTTGGATTGCCAAAGGTCGCCAGCAAAGACAATATCCAAATCTTTCGCCACAGGCAGAAGATGATAGAGAGCCGTATCGGCTGCTTGCGGCAAGAAAAGTGCCTCGATGTGGTGCTCGCTTTTTAAGTAATCTATATCGGTTTGCTCGTAGCAGAACACTTTGTTGGCAAACTGCAAATTAGACAAGGCAGTCGGCAGTCGGCGTATGCTATCGAAAAGCCATATTGTCACTCGGGCGGTCTGTTGCATAGCCTGCACCACCTCCGGCAGAAGTATATCGCCATTGACAATAAAAACCAAATCGGGCTGCTGGTCGTGGAACACCTGCAAAATATGCGCTTTGTAGTTCAGTCGGGACTGCTCTCGGAGTGCTGCTTTGTTCCCTATCTTGTAGCGCAAACGATTAAGACGAGTGTATGGGTGAATAGGCGTGTCGTACTTCTCGCAATAGATAGAATAGCCCGCTTGCTCAAAAGCACAGGCAATGCTCTCGGCAAAATAATGAAAGTTGGGGGCTATAATGAGGACAGAGGGCATAGTTGCAATTTTGGACATAGTAGGTTAAAATAATCGCGACAAGTCGCCCATGAAAAATTTCTCTGCGGACATCGCTTCGCCACCAACGACCAAAGAAAATTGCGGGTGGTATTTTTCATTGAACACAGAAAGTCCCCGATTGTACTGCCTTCTGCCGCTCTTGACCTCGATAGCGACTATCTTCTTTCCCCTTGTAAGCACGAAATCGACCTCATCGTTATTCTCTCGCCAATAGTACAACGCACACTCGAGTTCGTCTATCTGATCCAACAAAAAGCACCCCACGGCAGACTCAACCCACTGCCCCCACAAAGTAGGATTGGTAAAGGCTTTCTCGAAAGTCATACCGTCCGTCATCGAAGACAGCAAGGCATTATTGTACACCTGCAACTTAGGGATAGACTTATATTTACGGGCTTGGTCTACAGCGTATTTCT
>CAVBBP010000033.1:0-30709 GCA_963593685.1 Segatella copri | reverse complement strand
GCGAGTTTAATTCCGCCGAAACCAAAACCGCCAATTTTTGGCAACGCTCGCGCCCCTGCCGCGACTTTTCTTTGGTTCGTTTCTTTTGGTCGTCAAAAGAAATGAACGAAAAAAACGGGAAATTTTACTTGCGAGAAATTTTATAGAAATTCCCATAAAAGCGAATAAAAAAGTGTTAAAATGCACATTTTATCGACAAAAAACTTGCAAAAACGACATAAAAACGGTAGATTTGCACAAAATTTGAAAGCAATTCAGTAGAGATTTGAAAATTTGCGGTTCGACAGGATCACCGCCCAACTTGAAACTTTGAAATTCTGAAACTCTGAAACTCTGAAATTACACTATTATTCACTTTTAATTTTTTAAAACTATGAAAAAACTGTTTTTGACGATGTGTGCCGTTGCGGCCATCATCACCTGCGCCTCGTGCTGCGGCAATGCGTGCGACAAACAAGAGGCCGAAAAGCCCGCTTGCGAACGCCCCGAAAAAGGCAAATGCTGCAAATTGAGCGAAGAAGAGCGCGCCGCCATCGACGAAATGATGGTCAAATGGGAAAAATTCGACGAACTGGCTGCCGAAGAGCAAGCCGCTCTGATTGCACAACGCAAAGCCTTGGTTGAAAAACGCATTGCCAAATGCGAAGAACACCACGCTGCCGAAGTGGCTCGCCTCGCCGAACGCGAAGCCAAATGCGCCGAAATCAAAGCCAAATTCGAGAAAATCGACGAATTGAGCGTTGCCGAACAGAAGGCGCTGCTCGAAGAAATCGACAAACCGTGCTGCAAAAAAGACGCGCCCAAATGCTGCAAAGCAGGCGAGAAAAAATGCTGCAAAAAAGGCGACAAACCTTGCTGCAAAGCCGAAAAGCCCGCTTGCGACAAAAAGTAACGAGGGTTGATTCAGACAACAACGAAAGACGGAAACGCTGTGCGTTTCCGTCTTTTTGCTGTACGCAAGTTGGCGCGCCGTAGGTGTGCAGCGTGCGTTATTTCCGCTTTTGCTTGGCTTCGATGATTATTTTTTTATTGCTGTCCGCTAAAAGTTGAGAGGGCGCAAAAAGGTTGCCCGCAATGCCGATGAATCGGTGTTGTGGGCGTTTTTTTTGAAAAGTAAGCCCCCCTCAATCAAACAATGACGGATCAGGTGGTCGTTCTTTTAATTTTTCGCACTGTTTTTGCCAATCTTTTTCGGGCTGTTCGAAGAAACTGTAGTAGTCGAAGTAGTACATAAGCACAATCCGAACCATCGTAGCCAGCCCAGAGAAACTCCACGAGCGTTTGATGCGTTTTTGCAAAACCATCAGTAAAAGGTTGGTTATCAGTGTAATCTGATAAATTCAGCTGCCCGCCGAAATGTGTACTTTTGCTCATGGTTATCGTTTTTTATTTTTGCAATCCAAAGATAACCCCAAAGGGCTGAAATCCAAACAAGGAATCCAGCCCTGATTTTTACCTCACAAAAACATTTAGCGGACAGTAATGATTCTTAATTGGTATTAACTCCTCCGCTTCGCTCGTCCCCTTGCAAAGGGGACAGGTTCGCCCCCAACTTGGTACAGCCCTCTCCCCTTTTCAAGGGGAGTACCTGCCGAATGGCAGGGGAAGGGTTGGGAAATAACTTAATGACTTAATAATTCAACAAAAAAAAGGACGCACTCGGTGCGTCCCTATATTATCCATTGTCCATTATCAATTATTTTACCACGACTTTTTGTGCGATGTGGTCATTGGCGGTGTCGATTACGACAATGTAAACGCCAGCGTGCAGCGCATCGAACGCCACTTGTCCGCCAGCGGCGCGACGGCTCGCTACAAGTCGCCCAACGGCATCGTACAAGCGCACGCAGTCGCCATTGGCAAGATTGACCGCACGCAACTGCCCATCGATGCCAAACAGTTCAACGGCACTCGCAGTCGCCTCGGGACGCTCGGTAACGACGCTCGATTTGCGGCTAATGGTGAGTTCAAAACGGTCGTTGTTCGTGCCTACAGTCGCCTCGAAAGTGTAGTCGCCTTGCGCCAAATCGCAGAATTGACCGAGCATTTTGTCGTGGAGCAGCACCCTTTCGGCCTGCTGCGTGGCGTTGTCGGCCAGCGCAATGGTATATTGCCCATCACTGCCAAAATAGAGCCCGAGTTTAATGGTTTGCGTCGCCTTTGGCAGGTCGAGAGCCGCAAATTTCTCCTTGCCGAAAAGCGCGTACATCTGCGGGAACGCATGGCCCGTAGTCAGCATTTTCAGCACATCGCGGTTGCTCACAATGTCGGTAGTTCCGTCGTCGGAGAGCGTGATGTACATGCGGTCGGCTGCGCCCGAAGTGTGCGCAATGGTCAGCGGATAACGCTCGGTTGGCACGGGCGAAACGGCTTTGGCGCGCGGCGCAGCAGGTGCCGACCGTGGCGCTACATCGGTATAGGCACTCCATGTGATGTCGCCAGCATACTGCACAAAATAGGAGTAGAACGGTTTCATCACAAAATCGTCGGAGGTGCTGTAGAGTGCGTATTGGCTCGACAACTTGGCATCGGCCGACGAGCGCATGGTGTATTCGTACACATAGTTGAGCGCACTTGGGTCGAGCCCGACATTCGCCACTTGCATCGGAAGAAAACCGGGAATGCCAATCACATGCCAGTCGTTGTCGAGTTGGCGACGGTCGCCATTGCCATATTCGACCAGCGAATCGGGAATGTTGATGGTGCAAGGATAGGAGTCGAGTGTCGATGTGGCTGACGCTTTGTATTCGAAGACAAAATCGGTGCCGACCGACGGGAAATAGAGGCGCAAACGCGACACGCCCGAGGCTTCTTTGAAGTCGCTCTCCTCGAAATTGGTGAGCAGCACATAGCCGCGATTGGCTTCGAGCGTTGCCGTCGGTTTCATGGTCGCCCAATAGGTTGTGTCGCCCACAAGACCGTATTTCGCGCGCAAGTCGCCACGGTAGCGTTGAATAATCCACTTGGTGCCGTAGTCGGTTTGGTCGAAACTGCCGTAGATGTCGCTGATTTTGCAGGTGTATGGTAGCGAGAAGAAATAGACTTGCTGCTTCACGGCGCGTTTTTGCTGCCAGTTCGATTTGTTTATCTCGAGGCACATATATATGCGGTCGGCGATGACTTTTGCGCCAGCCGTTTCCGACATCGAGAGCGTGTTTTTCAGTTCGTCGTCTTCGCGCACAAACAGCACGCCCGAACCAATATCGTAGTCATCGTCGTATTCGCCATCGGGCAACCATGCATGCACTATGCGGTTTTGGGCAAACAGATAGATGAGCCGCACACGGTAGGGCTTTTCGGGGAATGTTTCGCCGCGCAGCACCACCAAACTATCGACCAACACCTGTGTGCCAGCATCGGCTTGCGTGCCCTCCATGTGTACCGTGGCACCGGGGAAACAGTAGGTGTCGATGTAGTAGTTCCAGTTCGACACATCGGTGAGCAGACGGCCGTCGTTGCCCTGATACGCCACAGGATCGGTTTTGGTGCTGTCCATATAAATAAGGTGTCCTGCGTCGCCGACGCTCACTTCGGTTATCTCCACAAATTTTGTTGTGCCTGCGCCGCCAATCATGTTGCGATAAAATCTGTTCGATGGTGCATCGTAGGCAAAACGGGTGTTGGCACCAGCACTCGACAGCACAAAATCGCCCAATTCGTTAGCAATGCTCGGATTGAAACGGTTGGCCACAGCGGCTTTCAGATTCTTATTTTGTTCGAGCCATTTCACCCAATAGTAGTTGTAGTATTCGCTGGCCAGCGCGCGGTTTGGTGCCCAGTTGGTCATGCGGTTGTCGCTGCAAATGTAATTGACCCAGCCGCCATTGGCACCATCGGTACGCACATAGATGTCGCCAACATACGGAGCCAAAGTAATCTGATTGTCAGCGTATGTGCTGATTATCAGCAGCGAATCAAGCGCGGTGGGGAGCGTCAGTTGCAACGAATCGCTCCAACTGCCATCGTTGTATTTTTCGAGATAAAGACTGCCCGCCACATAGACCGAAAGTGTGTCGGAGAGCGCGCCGATATTCGAGTAAAAAGTGCGCCCATCGCGGGTTTCACTGCGCAAGCGGTAACGCCCCGAAATCACAGGACAGTTGCCCGTGGTCAGCACAAAGCGGTTGGGGTCTGAACGCTGCTGAGATTCGATAGTGTAACAAGTATTTTCCGCAGAAACAAGCACTGTCGAGGCACTATAATGGGGATAATTGGGGTATGTGTGCGCCGAATTGCCATCGAAAAAGAAAATCTGCTTGCCTTCGGGGATATTGCTGGCCGAAAACCACTCGTAGCCGTTATCGTCGGTTACATAGTGATTCATGGCGTACTTGGTAAATAGGCTGAAATAGTACTCGCCCGATGTGTAGGTCGAAACGGCATACAGTTCGGGTGTGCCTTGCGTCCAACCACTGATATTGCCGAAGCCTTCAGTGCCTTTTGGGCGGCGGAAATATACCGTAACCGACTGAACCACAGTTATTTGCAAACTTTCCGTAAGCGTTTCTGTGCCGTTCGATGCGGTGGCAACAGCGGTGTAAGTGCCAGCGGTGGTTGGTGTCCAACTGTAGGCATTTTTGCTCGATACCTGCGTGCCGTCGATGCTGATGGTGTAAACGATTTCGCCTGTGAAATTGCTGGTGGCGGCAGTCAGTGTGGTGGTGGTGCCAAGCACAAACTGCGTGCCCTCGCTCGATGAGAAGGTCAGCGACGGCGCAGGACAGTCGGTGATGGTAGCGGCTTGGTTGCTTTCTGCCGAAAGTTGGTAGCAAGTTTCGGCACTTGGCATAGAAAGATTGTTATTGTTCTGCCAATTCCACTCGTTATTTCCACGGCAGAATTTGAATTCTTGAGTAATGCCTGGCAGCGAAACGCTATACCATTTCGAGCCGTCGCTACTGGTCGTTTCGTAGGTCATCTCGATGAAACCGTTGGTACTGCCATTCCACCAATAGATATACGGCGTGTAGCCCGCATTGTTTGTGAACCACGCCGCTGGGAAGTTGCCATGAATGGTAACCTCGGGCAGAGCCGTTACTGTTACCGTTTTTTCTTCGGAAGTGATTTCGGTGCTACAGCCCGACACCTTGCCGACCACGCGCACGGCGTAACTGCCCGCATCGTCTAGCGTGATGGCAGCCGACGAGGCGGTAGTCCAACTGCTGGCGTCCGATTTTTTGTACTGATAGGTGTACGAAATGCCCGAAACGCTTGGCGACGGCGTGGGCGTAACGGTTACCGACTGCATCTGCTCGATGCTTTCGGCCGAAAGTCCTATCGAAATCGACGATGGCAGCGCGATGGCAGAGTAATTTGCCGTGGCGGTAATGTCGGCCTGCACATTGCTGATGGTGAGCGGCGTTACAGTCAAGTCCGAAACGGTTGCGCCCGACAGCGTCCAACTCGTAAATTGCTGACAATCAGACGCTGTATTGGCCGTAAGCGTAACAGAACTTCCTGCCAGCACCGAAGTAGCCGAGGCCGAGCCGTTGGTAACAGAAACGGAGTAATAGACTGGCGGCTCCACACAATCGATAACGGTAGCGGCCTGACCACTTGTAGTTACAACACTATAACAAGTTTCAGCAGAAGGAGTTGTCATATCCGCTGTTTTCCACCCCCAAGAAGAAGAAGGTCTAAGCAAAAAACCCGTTTTCCCATAAGGAATTTCAAAACTGTACCATTTTCCGCCATCAGCATCGTCAAATTCGTAGGTCATTACCCCTTCCTTACCATCAGTAGTATTCGTCCAATACCAAATCGCTGGGGTTGAATAACTGCTAAACCATGCTGACGGAAATTTTACATGAATAGTTGTCCCGGGCAGAGCCGTTACTGTTACCGTTTTTTCTTCGGAAGTGATTTCGGTGCTACAGCCCGACACCTTGCCGACCACGCGCACGGCGTAACTGCCCGCATCGTCTAGCGTGATGGCAGCCGACGAGGCGGTAGTCCAACTGCTGGCGTCCGATTTTTTGTACTGATAGGTGTACGAAATGCCCGAAACGCTTGGCGACGGCGTGGGCGTAACGGTTACCGACTGCATCTGCTCGATGCTTTCGGCCGAAAGTCCTATCGAAATCGACGATGGCACCGCGATGGCAGAGTAATTTGCCGTGGCGGTAATGTTGTCCTGCACATTGCTGATGGTGAGCGGCGTTACAGTCAAATCCGAAACGCTTGCGCCCGACAGCGTCCATCCTGTAAACTGCTGACAATCAGACGCTGTATTGGCCGTAAGCGTAACAGAGCCTCCTTCCGCCACAGTGGCTGCTGAGGCAGTACCGTTGGTTACGGAAACAGTGTAGGTAGGAGTGGTCGAAACAATTTCAAAATTGATAATATAGTAATTTCCGCCATTGTTGAGGGTGAAAGTTGTACTACAATCGTTACTGCTGTTACTCCCTGTAGAAATGAATTGCATTTCGAGTTTATAACTACCTGATTCCGTAGGAGTTACATCTTTATTCACATTTGATGTCGTTCCCCAAACTTGGCCATTGCCATTGTTGCTTTTCCAAGTGCCTTCAATGTTTTGCCAATCGCCTGCCGTTCCGCCACTTTTGTAAACACGATACTGCATTTTGCTTGTGCAGATATTGCCCTTGTTATCTCCATCTTTCCAAACATTCACCTCGTACGAAGTGATAGAGAGCGATTCGATTGCGCCCAAACTAACTGCCGAAGCCCCTGTTTTGTTCCAAGTATAGGTTTTCGATGTGCCATCGACCTTGATGGCCAACGACTTGACCGCATTACTATCCCAGAAACCTGCGCCTGCCCACGCACTACCGCAGCAGAGTGCCAGTGCGGCAAGCAGCGCAATTCGCCGTATATTGTCGAAAAAACTCATCATCGCTATTGTGTTTTGGTTTTGGTTTTGATTTTGGTTTTGTGCATGGAAAAGAGTTTTGCCACTCCGTAGAGTGCGGCAAAGAGCAGCAGCACCAGTGGTGCGCCGAGCGGCTGTTTGAAGTTGTCGCCCGGTTCGCCAGCGCCATCGAAACCGCTTGAGCCGCCTGTACCCCAGTCGTCGTCATCGTCGTCGCTGCTGGCGAGGCTCGGCGAGTAGGCCGCTCCCGAATAGGGCGAGGCAGCACCGCTGAATGGCGTTACAAGTCCGTTCGTGCTCCGCGTTTGCGCCGAGCGCGTCATCGAATGTTGCTGCGAATAGGATTGGAATGGCGTGTATTCCGCCTGTCGTTGGGTAGTTTGGAAACCGTATGCACGCTGGTAGTCGTACATTCCCTGCACAACATACGCATCTGCCGATGCCGTGGTGTTTACAAACGCCATCAGCAAGAGGGCGGCCAACAGCCGTAGAGCGTGTTTCATGGTATCGGTTCCTCTACAACATCGCTTGCAAAGATACAAAAATTTTGCAAGCACCTACACTATAAAGACAAAAAAAAGCGCAAAAACCCTACCTGTCTTCACACTTTTTTTTTGATTTTTTTTGGATTTTCGTGGATTTGGTTATTTGTTGAAGCGTTGAATCGTTGAATTGTTGAACCGAATAAATTTGTCAATCTGTAAATTTGTAAATCGTTTTCAACCCCTTCCCCCACTGCGTGGGTACTCCCCCTATCTGCTGCGCAGCAGGGGGAGAGAATCGGACAAACAATTGACAATGAGAGGTTATAGGTTATAGGTTATAGACAAAAGACAATGACTTTTGCGTAACCAGAAACTAGAAATAAACCTCACAAACCAACACCAACGCGATTCTGTCCCCCTGCTTGGAGCAAAGCGAAAAGATAGGGGGACGAGCGAAGCGGAGGGGGTTAATGCCAATGTTGAATTATGAATTTTGAATTTAGAATTATGAATTCGGCCGTTTCCACCGCATTCTGCATAACAACCGTAGAGCCGCCACAGTGTGACGGCTCTACATTGTTGATTGTTTAACAGTAGGGACGCGGCATGCCACGTCCCTACAATCCAAATTGTGAATTTGATTTTGTTATCTATCTCAACACTGGGCGAATGGCAAGTCCACAACTTCTGTCCATGTCTGAACTCGTTTCAATTATTCTTTTATCAAATGTTAGGACGAATGGACAGTCATCAACATCGGACGATTTACTCCAATACCATCCTTCTTCTTCACGAGTAAATTCGTTACAGTCGTCGTCAAAGTAAGCGTTAATAGGAATAAAAATAGAATTACTATTCTGTTTGCTTTTTACCTCATAACCGACAATACCATTTTTTGTTGCCCATGTCCATATACAATTTTCTATTAATTCTTCCCATTCTTCTACAGTTGGCATACGCCATTTTCCTCCCCATTGTACATACGCAGCATCGTCTTCCTTCTCCAACACAGTTTTATTGTCGACAAAGCCATCTTCTTCATATTCAGAATTATAACAATACCCATTTTTAGAATTACGACAATATTTTGTATATTTCATACTGCATTCCTCTACATATTTGCAATCTACATAACTTGTGCAATTTGTACACCTATAAACTTGAACGCATTGATATCTACCCCATTTATAATTATCTTCGCCAAAACGCTCTTTTGTTTGTGTTTCTCCCCAAGCATAAAGACATCCTTCTTGTTCAGGTTTATTTGCACCCAAATTACAGGTTGCCCATTTCACACTTAAACCCAAGTCCACATACTCATGACCATTGGCTGGTTCGTTGTTTTTATCGCAAGAGACAAACATCATTGCCGCACAGCACAAGACCGAAAAAGTCGTTGATTTTCTCATAATCTTTTGATTTTTAGCTTGTTAATAAATTTGAATTTTGTCAATTTTTCGTTCAAGTAGACACAAAAAAAAAGCGTGGAATTCGACTATTGTCGTTCCACATCCAAAGGCTCTCGCATTGCCCTACATCTTAGAACAGACAACGCGAAGCCCACACCGATATAAGAAATGCGCCGCTCTCTGTATGGAGTAGCGAAATACCTATATCTTGAGGGCATCTATCGTTGCTAAGTCCTGAAGATGTATGAAATTTGCGAGATTTCTGGATATCAGAACGAAGCGTCAATAAACGCCTTAATTATGTCTGCCAGTCAGCACACAAAATTGTGCAAATTAGCACCACAAAAGTACAACATTATTTTGGATTTGCCAAAATAATTTCAGAATTTCAAATTTCAGAATTTTTAGTCGCAAGATGTGAGTAGCAAGATGAGATTTTAAGAAGATAGAATATAGAACATAGACTCTTTAATTACCCAATTTCTCAATTTTCAATTATCTAATCAAATTGGGTGGTGTTGGGCGCGAAAATTCTTAATTCTTAATTCAAAATCTTAATTGCCATCTAACCCCTCCGCTGCGCTCGTCCCCTTGCAAAGGGGACAGGTACGCGCCCAAGTTGGTCTTTTACATCTCCCCTTTTCAAGGGGAGTACCGATGAAAGTCGGGGTAGGGTTAGAAAAATCACCCAATGATTCAATGAATCAATAATTCAATAATTTTTTCGGAGGAAACGGGAAAGGGGGCGATGTCCAAGAAAATGAATAATTAACAATGAAAAATGAATAATAGTTCCAAATCTGCAAATAAACAGAAAGGACGCGGCATGCCGCGTCCTTACAATGTCAATAATTATCTGCGTTCCGAAAACGCAGCAATTTTCAAATCTTCAAATTTTCAAATAATCTAATAATCACACAATCAGCATCGCTTGGCGTACCGCATTGGCAGTGGCTTCGCCGCGCAGTGTCGCTACTATTTGCAGCGCAAAATCGACCGCCGTGCCAGGGCCATTGGCAGTGATGATATGGTGCGACACTACCACGCGCCCACCGACATGGCTATCGCCCAAAAAGTGTTCGAACCCCGGATAGCAGGTGGCGCGCTCGCCGTGCAGAATGCCCAACACGCCCAGCACGCTTGGTGCAGCGCAGATGGCCGCCAACGGTTTGTGCGCCGCATGGTGCTGGCGCAGCAGTTCGCCCAATTCGGGGAACTCCATCAGGCGGGTAGAGCCGCCCGGCAAGATGAGCATATCGGCATCGGCAAAGTTGCACGCGGCAAACTGCGCATCGGCTACAACGGGAATCTGGTGCGCCCCGACGACCGTCTTTTCCGCTTCGACCGAAACCATGCAAACGGGCAGTTCGGCGCGACGCATCACATCAACGGTGGCCAACGCTTCAATCTCTTCAAAACCTGTCGAAAGGAAAATGTAGTTCATCGTTTTATCGTTTTATTTGACTGTAAATCTGTAAGTTATAGTGCCAAAAGCGATGTCGCTGCCTGCGCTGAATTTCACCTTTTGGGCGGCCTCGATCGACGCATCGCGCAACTGTTTGTTGGTGATGTTCGACGCATTCGGATCGACCGACGCTTCGGTTACATTGCCGTTTCTATCGACGCGGATTTTCACCACGATATGCCCCACTTCGTTGCCTTGGTACTGCGGTTTGGGCAGTCCGCTCTTCAGCGTGCGCCCGCTGAGCGACCAGCCATTGCCGCCCACCGTGCCTTCGCCCACAGGATTTCCCTGCATCGAGTCGCCTGTAGTTGCGCCGCTGCCGCTGCCGCTCTCTTTGCCGAACACACTGGCCAGATTGCCTGCTTTTTCGGCTTTGGCACGATTTTCGGCATCGCGTTTGGCTTTTTCGGCGGCTTTGCGCTCGCGTTCGGCCTGCTCTTCGGCGGCTTTGCGCTCACGCTCACGCTGCTCGGCCAACAGGCGTTCCTGCTCTTGCTTGCGTTTTTTCTCTTGTGCCAACGCCACCGATTCGTCCTGCTGCGTCATCAGATTTTCGTCGAGATTGGGCGCAGTATTCGGTTTGGCTGGCTGCGAGGCGGCGGCTGGTTCGGCAGGTTGCGCCTCGTCGGCCACAAGTTGGTCGGTAGCGCCAAAGCCATCGTCCTCGTAGCCAAAACTTACCTCGATGCCCTCGGCGGCTTGGTCGCGCGAGGCCGACATACCGCAGAAAAGCAGTATCAGCAACACAATGGCGCAAACCACGATTGTGCCGATGGAGGCGTATATGTCGGATTTTTTCACTGTCATTTATCCAATACTTTGGTGGCAATAACCAGTTTCAGATGGTTCTGATTGGCGATGTCGAGCACTTTCACCACCTCGCCGTAAGGCACGGTTTGGTCGGCGTGCAGCGCCACATAGAGCGTCGAATCCTGCGCGGCAGCCTGTTGCAATATCGGTTCTATCTGCGCAAAATCGACTTGGCGCGGTGCTTCGCCGCCATCGGCCACGCTATAAACGCCATCGGCAGTGATGCCAATTTTGAAAAGGTGCGCCTGCGTGGCAGTTTTGGCCTTGCTTTGCGGCAAATTGACCTTGAAATCGTTCGGTGCCGACATGGTGGACGCTATCATGAAAAACAGCAACAGCAGAAAAATGATGTCCGTCATCGACGACATGCTGAACGACGCCTCAACCTTATTTCTTTTTTTTAGTGCCATGTTTTTTTTCAGTGTGAAAGTGCGAAAGTGTGAAAGTACGAAAGTTTATAAAGTTTATAAAGTCTATAAAGTTGAAAGTGTATAAAGTGAAAAGTTTTTTATTTGAAAATTGATTTTGCCCACAGACCTTCACCAATGCGTTAAAGCAATCAACTTATCAACCTATCAACTCATCAACTAATTCTGAAATTTGAAATCTGAAATCTGAAATCTCTACTTCGCTGGTTCGTTGAGCAGGTCCATAAATTCCATGCTGCGCATTTCGAGGCGGCGCATTACCGAATCGACGCGGCCAACCAAATAGTTGTAGGCAAAATAGGCGCATACGCCGATAATCAGACCTGCCACCGTGGTAACCATAGCGGTGTAGATGCCGCCCGCCAACTGGCTGAGGTTGATGGTGTTGCCGCCCGCCTGCTCCATCTCGAAGAAGGCTTCGACCATACCCAAAACTGTGCCAAGAAATCCGAGCATCGGTGCGCCACCCGAAACGGTAGCCAGCAGCCCGAGGTGTTTTTCGAGTTTCGCAATCTCGATGTTGCCAACATTTTCGACCGCCACCTGCACATCGCTCATAGGGCGCCCCAAACGCGTGATACCCTTCTCTATCATGCGTGCCGAGGGCGAATCGGTGTCTTTGCACAGGTTGATGGCCGACTCCAACTTGCCGTCGTACACATAGTCCTTGATGCGGTTCATAAACATCGCATTTTCGTGGCTCGCCTTGCGAATAACCACAATTCGCTCGATGAAAATGTACACAGCCAGCACAAAAAGCAGCGCCAACGGAATCATTATCCAGCCGCCTTTGAGGCACATATCCCAAAAACTGATGGTTACTTCGGTCGTTTCAGCCACAGGCATTTCGGCCACCGCCTCTTGCAGTGCGCCATTCACCGAGTCGGCAGCCGCAGCCGCCACTGTTTGCAATAAAATCGTCAAATTCATAAGTGCTTATCGCTATTTGTTGTTTATTTTTTTCGTGTTAATTTTCTTGGCCGTAGCCCCCTTTCCCGTTTCCCCCGAAGGGGGAGTGCTGCGCTACCGCGCAGCAATTTCAAATTGCAAATTTCAAAATTTCAGATTGCGGTAGCCAAAACGCCTCAATTTTCAAATGAAAAAACTTTTAACTTTCCACTTTATACACTTTCTCACTATTTCGTCTTTTGTCTTTATTCCTTATTCTTTATTCAAAAAATTCCTCACTTCTCGCAATATTTTATAGAAGCTCGCTTCAAAGTGCAATCGATGTTTGTGCCGAATCGACAGCCGCAGCGGCGCGGTAACGCCGAATCGTTTCCTCCAAGCCAAAGTAGAGCGCGTCGCAAATGAGCGCGTGCCCTATCGACACCTCGGCGAGGAACGGAATGCGGGTGCAAAGATAATGCAAATTTGTCAAATTCAAATCGTGGCCAGCGTTCACCCCAAGTCCGCAGCGTTTGGCTTGCTCGGCAGCCGCCACAAACGGCGCAACCGCCTTTTCGGGATCGGCCGAAAACTGCGTGGCGTAAGGCTCTGTGTAGAGTTCGATACGGTCGGCATTCGTCTGCGCCGCAAATTCGATATTTTGCAAATCGGTGCCAACAAAAATCGACACACGAATGCCAAATTCGTGGCAGCGTTGCACCACATCGTGCAGAAAATCGCGGTGCGCACGGCAGTCCCAACCCGCATTCGATGTGATAGCGTCGGGCGCGTCGGGAACGAGCGTAACCTGATGCGGTTTCACGGTGCAGACCAAATCCATAAACTGCGGCGTGGGATTGCCCTCGATGTTGAACTCCGTGGTTACCAGCGAGCGCAAATCGAACACATCTTGGCGACGAATGTGCCGCTCGTCGGGGCGTGGGTGAACCGTAATGCCCTGTGCGCCAAAGTGTTGGCAGTCGTGCGCCACCTGCAACACATTGGGATTGTTGCCGCCACGCGCATTGCGCAAAGTCGCAATTTTATTGATATTTACGCTCAAAATAGCCATGTTATTATTTGAAAATTTGAAGATTTTTGTTGGTTTTTATTTCTAGTTTCTGGTTTCTAATTTCTAGTTTTTTTTGGGGGGAGATTATTTTTGCTGCACAAACTTTTATTGATGCGTTAAACTTATCAACTAATCAACCAATCAACTCATCAACCCAACTTTCAAACTTTCTCACTTTCAAACTAATTTTCGTACCTTTGCAACGCAAACGCAAAATTCGAAGCAAAATTACACTAAAAAAATGAGAATTGCTATATTTAGTGCAAATTATCGTGCAGAAAACGACAATTTGTTGATAAAAACCATCGATTTTCTCGAAAAAAGTGGTGCCGATGTGCTTATCGAACACGAACTTTGCGCACAAATGAGGCGCACAAACGCCAAATTTTCGGCGTACGAAACGGTCGGTATGGACAATTTGCAGGCCGATGTGGTCATCAGCATTGGCGGCGACGGCACTTTTTTGAACACGGCGGCGGCGGTTGGCGACCGCGGAATTCCGATTTTGGGCATCAACGCGGGGCGGCTCGGTTTTTTGGCCGATGTGGCGGACACCGAAATTGAGCAGGTGCTCGACGAACTGCTCACAGGCAATTACACCGTGCGCGAACGCTGCATCATACAGGCACAAACCTCCGACCAGAGCGGCTTTGGGCTGCCTTTTGCGCTCAACGAAATCGCTGTGCTGAAGCAAGATCTCTCGTCGCTCATCGCCATACACGCCTCGGTCAATGGCGAATATCTGAACACCTATCTTGCTGATGGACTGATAGTTGCGACGCCAACAGGCTCCACGGCCTACGCCTTGAGTGTGGGCGGTCCCATTGTGATGCCCGGCACACACAATCTGATTCTTGCGCCCGTGGCATCGCACAGCCTGACAGTGCGTCCGCTCGTCATCGCCGACTCGTGCGAAATCGATTTGGAGGTCGAAAGTCGGTCGCGCAGTTACCTCATCTCGCTCGATGGCCGCTCGCAACCGATGAGCCAAACCACCAAACTGCACATCGCCAAAGCCGATTTCACCACCAAAATCATCGAACCAAACGGCCATTCGTTCATTCGCACCCTCAAAAACAAACTGATGTGGGGCGCAGACAAACGCTCTTGATTAGTGAGAAGTGAGAAATTAGGAGTGAGGAATTTTTTAGTGTGAAAGTTTGAAAGTGTATAAAGTGGAAAGTGCGAACGCTTCAACAAATTTCCAAATAACCAAATCAACAAATAACCAACTAGAAACCAGAAATTAGAAATCTGCAGACCTTCACTAACGCGTTAAACTTATCAACTTATCAACTCATCAACGACCGATCAACCAATCAACTCATCAACCAATCAATCAATTCTGAAATCTGAAATCTGAAATCTGACTATGAACAAGTCCGACTTACGAATAATTTTCATGGGAACGCCCGAATTTGCGGTGGCGAGCCTCGATGCGCTTGTGGCTGGCGGCTACAATGTGGTGGGCGTGGTTACAATGCCCGACAAACCCGCTGGACGCGGCTACAAAATGCAGTTTTCGGCGGTGAAAGAGTATGCGCTGGCGCACAATCTGCCGCTGTTGCAGCCCGAAAAACTGAAAAACGAAGATTTTCTGAGCGCACTGCGCACCCTGCAAGCCGACCTGCAAATAGTGGTAGCATTTCGTATGTTGCCCGAGGTGGTTTGGGCAATGCCGCGCCTCGGCACATTCAATCTGCACGGCTCGCTGCTGCCGCAATATCGGGGCGCTGCGCCCATCAACTGGGCGATTATCAACGGCGAAAAAGAGACGGGCGTAACCACATTTTTCTTGCAGCAAGAAATCGACACGGGCGACCTGATTCTGCAACGCAAAACGCCCATCGCCGACAGCGACAACGCTGGCACAGTGCACGACCGCCTGATGGAAATCGGTGCGAAAGCCGTTACCGATACGGTCGATGCCATTTTGGCCGAAACGGTTACCGCCACGCCGCAGCACTACGACGGCACACTGAAAGCCGCCCCAAAAATTTTCAAAGAGACCTGCCGCATCGATTGGCACAAAACCTGCGACGAGGTGTTCAACTTTGTGCGCGGGCTGTCGCCCTACCCTACCGCTTGGACGGAACTGCACGAGAATGGGAACGCCGTTGCCATCAAAATTTTCGAGGTCGAGCGCGAACCAGCGGCGCACCATTTGGCGTGCGGCACACTCGTTACCGACGGCAAAAAAGTGCTGAAAGTGGCTGTAAAAGACGGTTTTGTGCAGATAAAATCGCTGCAAACGGCAGGCAAACGCCGCATGCAAGCCGACGAGTGGTTACGCGGCAGTCGCCTATGCGAAGGCGCTGTGTTTCAGTAGTTTTAGGAGCAGCGCACAGCGCAAGAATCTTGTGTAGAAAAAACATAGAAACAAAAATTGCGCCGGCAATTTTGATAATCGGCGAAAAATAGTAATTCTGCAGAATAGTTATCAACCATAAAAACATTGAATGTGGAAATGGAGGGAAAACAGACAAAACAACTAACAAAAGTCTGCAAAAGGAGGCGGACATAAAATCCTTTTACAATGAAAAAATCGATTTTATTTGCAATCTTATGCTGCGCAGCACTGCTTTTTGCCGCCTGCAACAAGAACGACGAGCCGAAAGAAGAATCGAACAACAACCAAAACGAAGGAACCGCAACTGGCACAAAAAACGGCCACGACTGGGTTAATCTCGGTTTAAGTGTGAAATGGGCAACCTGCAATATAGGTGCTGATAAACCCGAAGAGTACGGCGACTACTACGCTTGGGGCGAAACCGCCACAAAAAGCACCTATTCGTGGGACACCTACAAACATGGCACCTATAATTTTGATGGCAACAATAGCAAACTGACCAAATACAACACCACCGATGAGAAAACCTCTCTCGAAGCCGCCGACGATGCTGCCACCGTAAACTGGGGCGAGGGCTGGCGTATGCCAACAGATGCCGAATTAGATGAACTCATCAAAAAATGCACATGGACTTGGACGACCAAAAACGGCGTAAAAGGTTGCGAAATAAAAGCCACCAACGGTAACACCATTTTTCTTCCCGCAGCGGGTTATCGCAACTCCAGTAGCCTAGACCTCGTAGGCATCTACGGCGGCTATTGGTCGAGTTCGCTCAACGCAGACGGAGCGAGTTATGCGTAGTACGCATATTTCCACTCGGACAATGTGAACAAAAGCCTCTTCTACCGCTACATTGGACGAACCGTTCGCCCTGTATGTGAATAAATTAGTCGCAAGATGTGAGTAGCAAGTAGCAAGAGAGTGAGGAGTGATGCGGCGAAGCCGCAATTTCAAATTCCAAAATTTCAAATTAACAGGTTTATCAACTCTCCAAATCCACAAATCTGCAAATCAACCAAAAAGGACGCACTCGGTGCGTCCTTATTTTGTTAAAACGATTTTTTATTTCTGGTTTCTAATTGTTGAATTTGAAATTTGAAACTCTGAAATCTGAAATCTGAAACTCTGAAACTCTGAAACTCTGAAACTCTGAAACTCTGAAATCTGATTTTTTTTGTTCAAAAAAAATAATTTGCGCAGAGTTTGGCACGAAATTTGTACTTGATTTTGCACGAAAAAACAAAAACGATGAAAAAAGTAACTAAAACACGCAACCAGATTCTCGCTGTGGCAAGCGAGTTGTTCAAAAACTTCGGCTTCGACAAGACCTCGATCGACGACATCGCGCGCGAAGCACACAAAGCCAAACGGTCGATTTACAACCATTTTGCGGGCAAAGAGGAGTTGTTTGCCATCATCATTGGCAACGAACTTACAGAGGTGCGCACCTCGCTGCAACCCGTGCTCGACGACACCGAACGCCCCGCTGCCGACCGCCTGAAAGAGTACATGATTCGGCGCATGGAACTAATCAACCACGCCGAAAACTACCAACAGATGCTGCGCAACGAGATTGGGCACGCCTTCGACCAGCGGTTCGACAACATACGCCAGTTGTGCCGCGATTTCGACGAGTGGGAGCGCACACAGTTCAAACAGATTGCCGCCAATGGAGCCACCAGCCACTTTGCGCCCGATTTCAGCATCGACGCATTTGCCGATATGCTGCTGATGGTGCTGAAAGGCCTCGAAATTTCGTTTTTCGTGCAGAAAAATTATGCGAAATACGCCGCCACATTCAGTACATTTGTGGGCTGCGTGGTCGAAAGCCTTATCGAGCAGAACAAACAAAAACAACTTTAAGAGGAAAACATCAGAAAAAACATCACAAAATGAAAAAAACAGTGATTTTTGCGGTTGCACTGCTTGGACTCTGCTCCTGCAACAAAGCGAAAATTTTTACTGGCGACTACGCCTACAAAACTTCGGGAACGCTCACTATCAGCAGCACCGACACCACAGCCGTGCCATACGAACTAAAACAGGTTGGACAGTTGAATGTGATCGACCTGAAATCGAGCAAAAAAGACAGCGTATTGCTGGTTTTCAACGAGTTGGGCGGCAACATCACCACCGTGCGTGCCAAAGTCGATGGCGACTCGCTGCGCCTTGTGCCGTACACCAAAACTATATCGCTGCAATCGGGCTTGCTGCAATCGGTTAGCGGCGAAATAAAAGTGAGCGGATGCGGTGTGCGCTACGACGACATCATCATGCTCGACGAGGTGTACGACGGCGAACTGACGAGCGACACAACCACCATAAAAATATACGGAAGCCACATAGCCACAGTAGCCAACCGCAACTAATCGGGCAGAACGATGAAACGAATCGGAATACTCTTAATTTGCGGCTGCTGTGCCGTCGCACTGGCTGCGCAGCCAAAGACGGTGGACGACTGCATTGCGCTGGCTACCGAACACAGCACATCGCTCAAGGTGGCCGACGAAACGGTGCGGATAGCGCAAAACACACGCAGCCAAACCATCAGCAACTATTTTCCGCATATCGGCGTGGTGGGTTCGTACCAATGGAATCAGAAGAACCTTGAACTTGTCGATTACGGCAGCGTGATGTATGGTATGCTCATTCCCGCCGAAATTCGCCACTTGACACGCATCGATATTCAGAATGTGATGGTGGCCGATGTGGCGTTGGTGCAGCCCGTGTTTCTTGGCGGAAAACTGATTGCGCTGAACCAAATGGCCAACTACGGACAGACGGTGGCCGAAAACAATGTGAAAGCCATGCGCGACAATGTGAGCCTGCTGACGCAAGAAAACTACTGGTTGGTGGTGTCGCTGGCGCAAAAACGCGCGCTGGCGCACAGCATGGTGGAACTGCTCACACAGACGCAAAAAAATGTGAGCCACATGATAGACGAAGGCATTGCCACGCCATCGGATCTGTTGAATGTGGAGGTGCGTTTGAACGAAGTGCAACTGGCCGAATCGAAGATAGACCAAGGGCTGACAATGGCGAAATTCAACCTGATGCAACTCTGCGGCATCGACCTGAACGACACCATCATACTGGCCGACGAGGCTACCGACACGCTCTCGCTGCAGATAGCCGACAACCTGTTTTCGACGCTCGACACTGCCAACATTTACAGCAATCGCACCGACATTGCCAACCTTGAATTGGCAAAGAAAATCACCAAAAAGCAGGAAACGGTGGTGCGCTCGTCGCTGCTGCCGAATGTGCTGTTCAACGCCAACTATCTTGTATCGAACCCGAATCTGTACAAAGGTTTCGACAATTCGTTTGGCGGAATGTTCAATGTGGGCGTTTCGGTTACCGTGCCAATCACTGGCTGGATAGGCGGCAGTTACCGCTTGAACTCGGCCAAAGCCAGCACACACATCAAAGATTTGGAGATAGAGGCCGCCAAAGACAAGGTGCAGTTGGAACTGAAGCAAGCCACGCTCCAATACACGCAGGCCAACAGCACGCTTGCAGCCGCCACCACGGGCAAATCGACCGCCGAAGTGAACTTGCGCTCGGCCGAACTGCGGTTCGACGAAGGTTTCAGCAATCCGCTGGCACTGATGGAGGCGCAAACGGCGTGGCTCAAAGCGCAAACCGAATACATCGACGCACAGATAGGCGTGCGCATGGCCGAACTCACCCTGCAAAAAGTGAGCGGACAGGTGAAATAAACTGATTTTCAACGGAATAAAACAGAAAAAGAATATGAGCGAAGAGGTAAACAACAAAAAAGAGAAAGATGTTTTGGCATCGAAAAAGAAGATTGCGCTGAACAACATCATCATCGCTTTTTGTGCGATGGTTGGTATCATTGTGCTGGTGGCTGTGGCGGGATTTTTCATTTTGCAGCCCGAGGACGAAATCATCATGGGACAAGCCGAAGCCGAAGAGTTGCGCATATCGGGCAAAGTGCCGGGGCGTATCGTCAAATACAATGTCGAAGTGGGCGACCAAGTGCATGTGGGCGACACCTTGGTGCTGATTCCAAGTCCCGAAGTGGCCGCCAAACTGGAGCAGGCCGAAGCCTTGCGCCAAGCCGCTTCGGCGCAGCGCGAGCGTGCCGAAAAAGGTGCGTCGAACAACACCGTGCAGACCACTTACGAACTTTGGCAAAAAGCCAAAGCCAACCGCGAATTGGCCGAAAAAACTTGTGCGCGCATACAAAAACTCTACAAAGAGGGCGTAGTGTCGGCGCAGCGCCGCGACGAAGCCGAAGCCACATTGCGCTCGATGAAAGCCTCGGAGCAGACCGCCTACACGCAGTATAAGCGCAGCAAAGAGACCATTTCCGACGAAAATCAAGCCATTTTCGATGCCTTTGTGAACTATTCGCTCGGCACGCTGGCCGAAGTGCATTCGTACGAAAAAGAGGGCGCGCTGATTTCGCCCACCAACGGCGAAGTTTCGGAGATTTTCCCAAAAGTCGGCGAACTGGTAGGACAGGGCGCACCCATCATGAACATCGTCAATTTGGACAATATGAGCGTGATTTTCAATGTGCGCGAAGATCTGTTGCCGCAATTCAAAATGGGTGACACCATCAGCGCATTTGTGCCTGCGCTCGCCAACGACACCATCGCCCTGCGCATTACGCACCTGAAAGATATGGGCACTTACGCCGTTTGGAAAGCGACAAAAGCCACTGGTCAATACGACATCAAAACATTCGAGGTGCGCACGCATCCAGTGGAAAAAGTGGAGGGATTGCGCCCGGGCATGAGCGTCATTCTCAAACTCGAAAATTGAGACCAAGTTAATAATGTCGCTGAAAATTACAGCCAAACGCCTGCTTGCCCTCAATAAGCGTGAGTGGCAGCGCATTGCTACGCGACCGATTTATGCTTTTGGCATATTTTTCGCGCCGATAATCACTGCGCTCATCATGCTGTCGCTAATGCGCTGCGGCCTACCCACCGACCTGCCCGCTGGCGTTGTCGATCTGGACAACACCGCCACATCGCGCACGCTGATACGCCAACTCAACAGTTTTCAGCAGACAGGCATTGTGATGCAGACCAAAAGTTTCACCGAGGCACGGCGCGCCATGCAGGAGGGCAAAATTTTCGGATTTTTCTACATTCCCGAAGGCTTCACCGCCGATGCCACTGCTGGTCGCCAACCGAAAATATCGTTCTACACCACGAGTTCGTTCATGATTGGCGGCTCGCTGCTGTTCAAGGATATGGAAACGATTTCGGTGCTGGCTGGCAAAGCCGTGTCGCTGCAAACAGGGCTGGCCTACGGACAGACCGAAGATGCCATTATGGCACGCATACAGCCGATAGCCGTACACACGCACGCGCTCGGCAATCCGTGGCTCAACTATTCGGTCTATCTGAACAACTGTTTTCTGCCCGGCATGATGCAACTGCTCATCTTTATGATAACGGTCTATTCCATCGGCATCGAGATAAAAGAAGGCACCTCGCGCCAATGGTTGAGCCGCGGCGGTAATTCGCTGACAGTGAGTCTATTAGGAAAACTTTTGCCGCAAACATTTTTGTGGTGCATCACAGGTTTGCTGATGTTGTCGCTGCTCTATGGTTACGGCCATTTTCCGCTGCTTTCGGGCTGGGGACCGATGCTCGGAGCGATGTTTTGCCTTATCATCGCCTCGCAAGCCGTGGGCGTGTTCATGATTAGCATTCTGCCGACGCTGCGCATGGGATTGAGTTTTGCGAGTCTGTTTGGTATGCTGTCGTTTTCGGTGTGCGGATTTTCGTTCCCAGTGCAAGCCATGTACGGTGCCATACACGCTTTGGCTTACCTATTCCCGATGCGGCATTATTTCGAAATTTATGTGTCGCAAGCGTTGAACGGCCGACCGCTTTTCTATTGTTGGTGGAACTATGTGGCGCTGCTCTGTTTCCTGCTACTGCCCATACTGAACGCACGCAATCTGAAACGCGAACTGCTGCACTTCAAATATATTCCGTAACGCCATGAACAATCCATATAGTCTGAAACAGCGCATACGCGAGGGCTTCAAAGGCACTTTTTTTGTCTGGCGGCAGGAACTGAATTTCATTTGTAGAGATTCGGTGGTGGTGCTGTTTTTCTTTGTCGTGCCATTGGCTTATCCCGTTATCTACACGCTCATCTACAACACCGAGCGTGCCAGCGACGCACCATTAGTCGTTATCGACGATTCGCACAGCGCATTGAGCCGCGAATTTATACGCCGTGTCGATGCAAGTCCCGAAGTGAAAGTGGTGGCGCACTGTCCCGATATGCCGCACGCACAAGAGTGGCTCGACAAACAGTATGCTTACGGCATTCTCTACATTCCGCGCGATTTTAGCGAGGCGATACACCGGAACAAACAGGCGCATGTGAGCCTCTATTGCGACATGAGCAGTCTGCTTTTCTACAAAGCGTTTGTGCTGACTGCCACCGATGTGTCGCTCGATATGGGCGCAGAGTTGCAGATGGAACACGAAAAACACGCCACGCGCCAGCAAGACGATGTGGCGGTTGCGCCTGTCGAATCGGAGGCCATTGCGCTCTACAATCCGCAGTCGGGATTTGCCAGTTTTCTTATTCCAGCGGTGCTGATGTTGCTCATACAACAAACGCTGCTCATCGGCATTTGTATGTTGGCAGGCACGGCGCGCGAGCGCAACCAGTTCGACACGCTGATTCCTGTGGCGCAGCACTACAACGGCGTTCTCCGCATTGTGTTCGGTAAATCGCTGCTCTATTTCATGCTCTACACGCTGGCATCGTTCTGGCTGTTGTTAGTCATGCCAAAACTCTTTTCACTGCCGCGCCTTTCCGACCCGATAGACCTGCTGTTGTTTGGTTTGCCCTACATTTTGGCGTGCATATTTTTTGCCATCACGCTGTCGTGCTTTGTCAAAGACCGCGAAAGCCCGATGATACTTCTCGTTTTCACATCGGTCATCTTTGTGTTTCTTTCGGGCGTGTCGTGGCCTACTGTTGCCATGCCCGATTTCTGGCGCTATTTTTCGTACCTCATTCCATCGACACACGGTGTGCAAGGCTTTGTGAAGATGAACAGCATGGGTGCAACATTGGAACAAATTCAGTTCGAATACCGCGCTCTTTGGCTGCAAGTGGGCTTCTATTTTGTTACCGCTGTGCTCTGCTACCAAATGCGCTTCAGGCAAACACGCGCGCGCCATCGGCACAAACGCAGAAGCAGAATTCAAGCGCGCCTCGCAGAACTGCAACGCATAACCGCAAACATCAAAAATCGAGAAAAATGATCATCAATTTCGACAAAATCGAGGAGCAGATTATGCCCAATTTCAAGGGCGGCGACAAAGAAGTCGGTCTGCGCATATTCGACGACCCACAAAACCGCATCATGCGCGGACGGCTCACACGCGGCGCATCAATCGGGCTGCACACGCACGACACCAACTGCGAAATCATTTTCGTAACGCGCGGCAGCGGGCATGTCATCGACGACGGCGAGCGTTTGCCGCTGACCGCTGGCGACTGCCACTACTGCCCCCAAGGCCACACACACAGCCTGATAAACGACGCCAGCGACACACTGGAATTTTTTGCAGTAGTGCATTAGATTTGGGTTGATAAGTTGATTGGTTGATAAGTTGATAAGTTTAACGCATTGGTGTTGGTCTCTGGTTTCTAGTTTTTGGTAGCCTAAACGCCTTAATTTTCAAATCTTCAAATCTTCAAATAAAAAACTTTTCACTTTACACACTTTATACACTTTACACTTTATACACTTTACACACTAATTTTATGAAAATCCTATTAGTTATCGACCAGTTTGACGCCGACAACAACGGCACTACCATATCGGCAAAGCGTTTTGCGAATGTGTTGCGCAACCACGACCACGAGGTGCGCGTGATAACCACTGGTTCCGAGAGCGACGACAAATACATTGTGCGCGAATTTCACCTGCCGCTGTTCGACAGCCTCGTCAAATCGCAGGGTATGGCATTTGCCGAACCCAACAAAGCCAAACTGACCGAAGCCATCGAATGGGCTGATGTAGTGCATTTTATGATGCCTTTTGCCCTCTCGATTGTCGGCCTGAAAGTGGCAGAAACGCTGAATGTGCCACACACGGCGGCTTTCCATGTGCAGCCCGAAAACATCACCTCGTCGGCAGGCATGAAAAACTGGAAACTGGTGAACAAATCGCTCTATCTGATGGCGCGCGACATCTTCTACAACAAATTCACGCACATACATTGCCCCAGCCAATTCATTGCTAATCAACTGAAAAAGAACGGCTACACGGCGCAACTGCATGTGATTTCGAACGGCGTAGAACCCGATTTTGTCTATCGAAAAAAGGAGAAAACGCCCGAATTTGCAGGCAAAATTCTGATAATGATGATTGGGCGTCTGTCGGCCGAAAAACGCCAAGATGTCATCATCAAAGCCGTCAAAAAATCGAAATACGCCGACCGCATACAACTGGTTTTTGCAGGGCAAGGTCCCAAGCGCGAAGAACTCGAACAGATGGGACTAACGCTCAAAAATCCGCCCATTTTCCGCTTCTTCTCCAAACCCGAACTGCTCGATATGCTGGCCATGACCGACCTTTATGTGCACGCTGCCGACATCGAAATCGAGGCCATCTCGTGCATCGAAGCCTTTTCGAGCGGTCTTGTGCCGATTATCGCCAACAGCAGCCGCTCGGCCACACCGCAGTTTGCGCTCGACAAACGCAGCCTGTTCGTGCCTGGCAACGCCACCGATTTGGCACAAACCATCGACTATTGGCTCGACAACCCCGATGAGCGTGAACGCATGGAACACAAATACAGCGAACACGGTCGCCAGTTCGGCATCGAACAGAGCGTGTATGCCATCGAACAGATGTTCCAAATGGCCATCGACGAAAACGCCGTCAAACCGCGCCACCGCTCCATCGAAGAGAAAATCGAAGAGATACTCGGCCGGATAATAGAGTAGCGATAATTAGTCGCAAGATGTGAGTAGCAAGTCGCAAGATGAGATTTTAAGAATATAGAGCATAGAACATAGATTTGTAGGAGCGCACTCGGTGCGTCCCTACTTTCTACTTTCTCACTATTTCGTCTTTGCTCCTTACTCTTTATTCTTTATTCTCTCACCTATAACCTATAACCTCTCACCTTTTTTTAGGGGCATTTTCAGCGCCGTTTTTGTAATTTCTGCAATTTTTAACAAATAAAAGGGCGGCACACGACAAAAATGTCGTACCTTTGCGGCGTTTTACCAAATGTTTTATTTTATGGAACAAGAAACCTTCAACCAAATTATCGAACGCGCTATCCGAGAACATTGGGATCTCGATGCGCTGACCGATTACAGAGGCGCAACGCTGCAATACAAAGATGTGGCGCGCAAGGTAGCAAAACTTCACATTGTTTTCGAAAAATGTGGCATTCAAAAGGGCGATCGTATTGCGCTCTGCGGCCGCAATAGTTCGCATTGGGGCGTGGCTTTTTTGGCGACACTCACCTATGGCGCTGTAGCTGTGCCGATTCTACACGAGTTCAAAGCCGATAATGTTCATTCTATCGTCAATCATTCCGATGCAAAACTGCTCTTTGTGGGCGATGTGGTTTGGGAAAATCTGAACGAACAGGCCATGCCGAATCTGCTCGGCATCTGTCTGCTGAACGACTTTTCGGTGCTTGTGTCGCACGACGAGCGCTTGACCTATGCGCGCGAACACTTGAACGAACTTTTCGGCAAAAAGTATCCGAAAAATTTCCGTCCCGAACATCTCAATTACCACAAAGGCGACCCCGAAGAGTTGGCGCTGATAAACTACACTTCGGGGACAACCAGCGCTTCGAAAGGCGTGATGTTGCCCTACCGCAGCCTGCTGTCGAACCTGCTTTTTGCACACAATGCTGTGCCGATGGTGCCGGGCGACAAAATAGTGATGATGCTGCCCATGGCTCACATGTATGGCCTCGCATTCGAGTTTATACACGAGTTTTCGCTGGGCTGCCACATCTATTTCCTCACGCGCATTCCGAGTCCGAAAATCATTTTCCAAGCCTTCGCCGAGATTCGTCCGCGCTTGGTGGTGGCGGTGCCGCTCATCATCGAAAAGGTGATAAAAAAGAATGTGATGCCAAAACTCGAAACGCCCACGATGAAAATTTTGCTGAATATGCCTTACATCAGCGGCGTTATCAAAAACAAGGTGCGGCAGACCATCATCGATGCTTTTGGTGGCAACTTTATCGAGGTGATTGTGGGCGGTGCGGCGTTCAACCAAGATGTCGAAAAACTGCTCAAAGCCATCGAATTCCCCTACACGGTGGGCTACGGCATGACCGAGTGCGGCCCGATTATCTGCTACGAAGATTGGAGTCGTTTTGTGCAGTCGTCGTGCGGCAAGGCTGCGCCGCGCATGGAGGTGAAAGTGCTTTCACCCGACCCGCAAAATGTTGTAGGCGAAATTGTGTGCAAAGGCCCGAATGTGATGCTCGGCTACTACAAAAACGAGGCTGCTACCGCGCAGACTATCGACAAAGACGGCTGGCTCCACACGGGCGACCTTGGCGTGATAGATGCCGAAGGAAATGTGTTTATCAAAGGGCGCTGCAAGAGTATGTTGCTCGGTCCGTCGGGGCAGAATATCTATCCCGAAGAGATTGAGGACAAACTGAACAACCTGCTCTATGTGGCCGAAAGTGTTGTGGTGCAACGCGACGAAAAGTTGGTCGGGCTGGTCTATCCCGATTTCGACGATGCGTTCAAACACGGACTGAAAGAGGAGGATTTGAAGCAGGTGATGGAGCAAAATCGCGCCGAACTGAATGCGATGTTGCCCGCCTACGAAAAAATCTCGGCCATCGAAATCTATCACGAAGAGTTCGAAAAAACGCCGAAAAAGAGCATCAAACGCTTCATGTACAAATAATTTGTGCAGCAACCGCAACGAAAAAACGCCTCGCAAGGGGCGTTTTTTGTTTTTAGGGAAATTCTATAAATTATCATTGCTGTCCGCTAAAAGTTGAGAAGGCGCAAAAAGGTTGCCCGCAATGCCGATGAATCGGTGTTGTGGGCGTTTTTTTTGAAAAGTAAGCCCCCCTCAATCAAATAATGACGAATCTGGTGGTCGTTCTTTTAATTTTTTGACCTATAGGTCAGACTTTTAGCGGACAGTAATGATAAAGTTTGTAAAGTGGAAAGTGCGAAAGTAGGGATGCGGCAAGTGCGTCCGAAACAATTCTGGCATTCGATGATTCCGTTGAGCGAATAATTATTTGGCACGAAATTCCACAAAAAAAATCCGACTCCAAAAGGGTCGGATTTTTAGCGTTATATCGTCGAACTCCTCGACAGATGCGAGCACTATTTTTTGTTGCGGCTCGTTCTGTTTTGGTAGCGGCTCATGAACTTGTCCACGCGACCCGCGGTGTCCACCAACTTGGTTTTGCCAGTGTAGAATGGGTGCGACGAACTCGAAATTTCGAGCTTCACCAAAGGATAAGTTACCCCATCGATGTCGATGGTTTCTTTCGTAGCCACAGTAGAACGCGTAACGAATACCTCTTCGTTCGACATGTCCTTGAATGCCACGGGACGATAGCTTTCTGGATGAATTCCTTGTTTCATTGTGTATTGAGTATTTATTTGACTATTTTTCAGCGTGCAAAGGTACAACTTTTTCCCTACGCTACAAAATTTTTGAGCAAAAAGTTTTTCGTGGGGCAGATTTTTGCGGATTTGGTTGTTTTTTAGGGGATTGTCAATCTTATAAATTCGGGGAACAAAACAAAGCGAGCCGCCCAAATGGGCAGCCCGCTTTTTGTTACCTATTTCGTAAAGTGAACTTTCGATTTAGAAGTTCCAGTAGTTGTCATCTTCGCCCATTGCCTCGCAATCGGCTTCAGATTTGTTCAGTTTTTTCTTGGTAATTTTGATTTTGCGGAGATTCATCTGCTTCATTTCCTTCTTGGCTTCAGAAATTCTAGCATTGATGCAGCGTGGCGTGCAATAATGATATTCTGTGGCCGAGTCAGATTTCCACGCTTCATCAGAAGAGCTCCAATACTCATACTCTGCCTTCACTTCGTAGCAATAGTTTTTGCTGGTGCAAGAGGTCATGCCCAAAAGTGCACACACCACAACAATGAGAGATAAACATACTTTTTTCATACTTGTTAGTTTTATGTCCGCTCCTTATTCGGACTTTTAAGATTAATAAACAGTTGCAAAATTAAGTTAAAATGTTGCACAAAAATCGCATAATTCGCTCAAAATAAGCAAGTTGCAAAATTTTATACGCAAATGCGAATATCAGTATGCGAACAGCAAAAAAAGTATGCAAGCGAAATTATTCGGCGTAGCGAGCGCAGAAAGCGTCGTAGCAGGCGCGCGAGAAGGCGAGGCGCACGCCAGTGGTGCGTAGCGTGCATTGCAGTGTGGCGTACTCTATGCCATCGATGTGAGCGGCGTTCACTATGCAGCCTTTGTTGGCGCGCAGCAATTCGGTGTGCCAGCCCAAAATTTGTTCGGCGGTAATGCCCTTGCGCAGTTTGTGGCAGTGGCCGTCGCAGGTGTGGAGCAGCCATGCTTGCAAGGATTTATCGTAGTCGAAATAGAGCACATCGCACCACGCCACCAGCCTAACGGCTTTGGGTGTAAATACGGCTATGTGTTGTTTTGTGGGCATAAAAAACGCGGGAATCGTGCTACTCTTTCCCGCAATTTGAGGCCTTCACAATGCCATACCTACAGGGTCGAGCAACGCAAAGCCCACGCAGATATGTACACTGGATACATACCACGCAGCCATTTACGATTGCTTTCGCCTCGGTAGGTTAATTCAAAAGTTGTGAAGTTTCAAATTGCCAAGGGAAACTGTAAATGTCTTTCTATTTTATCGTTCTTCGCAAAGAACGCAACAAAGGTACGAAAATTAGTTGAAAGTGTGAAAGTGTATAAAGTGTGTAAAGTGGAAAGTCTATAAAGTTTGTAAAGTTCATAAAGTGTGAAAGTCCGAATGATTCAATGATTCGATGGTTGTAGTGACGCACCGCGTGCGTCCGTTGTGGTTATTTGCAGTTGGGCGTGGCTACCGAATAATTCTTAATTCTTAATTATTCATTCTTAATTTTCTTTTGTGGCCTCTTTTCCCGTTTTCCCCAAAGGGGAAAAGCCTTCGCTCGGACGCACTCGGTGCGTCCCTACAATTTGAAATCTGAAATCTGAAATCTGAAATTGCGGCTTCACCGCACCACTCCTAACTCCTAATTCCTCACTCCTAACTCACTCAAACGATTCCTTGCGCCATCATGGCTTTAGCCACTTTCATGAAGGCGGCGATGTTTGCGCCTTTTACATAATCGACCGAGCCGTCGGGTTGTGTGCCATATTTGACGCACTGCGCGTGGATGTCGCCCATGATTTGGCAGAGTTTGTCATCGACTTCGTCCTTGCTCCAACTGATGTGCATGGCGTTTTGCGTCATCTCCAAGCCCGACACCGACACGCCGCCAGCGTTGGCCGCCTTGCCCGGCGCATAGAGAATTTTCGCCTCTTGGAAAACCTTGATGGCTTCTGGTGTTGAGGGCATATTGGCGCCCTCCGAAACGGCAATCACGCCATTGGCAACCAAAGCGCGCGCATCGTCGCCGTTTAACTCGTTCTGCGTAGCCGAAGGCAGTGCAATAGTGCATTTTTCGTGCCACGGACGACCGCCAGCCACATATTTACAGCCAAATTTCTCGGCATATTCGCGAATGCGACCGCGGTAAACCTGTTTCAGTTCGAAAATATAATCCAACTTTTTGCGGTCGATGCCGTCGGGGTCGTAGATGTAGCCGTCGCTGTCGCTCATAGTCAGCACTTTACCGCCCAATTCGAGCACTTTTTCGGCCGTGTAGGTAGCCACATTGCCCGCCCCAGAGATGCAGACGGTTTGTCCTTTCAGGTCGCTGATGCCGCGACTTTTCAGCATATTCATCAGGAAATAGATGTTGCCATAGCCCGTGGCTTCGGGACGAATGAGCGAGCCGCCAAACTCGATACCTTTGCCCGTGAATGTGCCTGTATTTTCGCGTGCCAATTTCTTGTACATACCATACATATAGGCCACCTCGCGTCCGCCCACGCCGATGTCGCCCGCAGGAACATCGGTATCGGGACCGATATTGCGCCAAAGTTCCAGCACCAACGCTTGGCAGAAACGCATGATTTCGGCGTTCGATTTGCCGCGCGGCGAAAAGTCGGAACCGCCCTTGGCACCGCCCATCGGCAGCGTGGTAAGCGCATTTTTGAATGTCTGTTCAAACGCCAAAAATTTCAGAATCGATGGGCAAACCGACGCATGAAAACGCATGCCGCCTTTGTAAGGGCCGATGGCGTTGTTGTGCTGTATGCGGTAGCCCATGTTGGTCTGCACACGCCCTTGATCATCCACCCAATTGACGCGGAACGAAATGATGCGGTCGGGAATGCAGAGGCGTTCAATCAAGTTGGCGCGCTCAAATTCTGGGTGCCGATTATACACACTTTCAATCGAAGTCAGCACCTCGCGCACCGCCTGAATATATTCGGGTTCGTTCGGGAAACGACGCTGCAAATTGTCTATCACTTTTTGAGTTTCCATAACACTTTTTGAGTTTTATAACACTTTTTGAATTTTGTAACACTTTAGGGGATTTCTAAAAATTCCTCACAAGTATATTTTTTGTCTTTTTTCGTTCATTTCTTTTGACGACCAAAAGAAACGAACCAATTTTGCGATTAGCGAGCGCAGTGCCAAACTCGTTTGAGCAATGCCGAGCGTGAGCAAAATCAAGAATTAAAGAAAAGTCGCGGCAGGGGCGCGAGCGTTGCCAAAAATTGGCGGTTTTGGTTTCGGCGTCATCAAACTCACTTCGTTCAAACAATGATGACGCTCCCTCGAAACACAAAACCTGATTTTTGACACTCGCCGCCCAATGCCGTGTTCGCGTT